>CAYZEZ010000185.1:0-10119 GCA_964477295.1 uncultured Bacteroides sp.
TTTTCAGTAATAGGGCCATATGCAGTTACCTTCCATTTGTCGTCTGAAATAATGAATTCGGTTGTCCCATCCTTATATTCAACATCGATTTGCAGGATGAGTTTCGGAAATCCAAAATGTTCCATTTTAAAAGGAATGTCTTTTCGCATGGCAAAGTAACGTCCGTTGCCGAGAATAATCCCAATCGCATTTTTCCCGGTACCCACCAGAGGAGTTATATCAAAAGTATTGTAAAAGACCTTCTTGTTGTATTGTGTTGCATCGGGTGCCAATACCATGTCACCTGTTTTTTCGCCGTTCAGGTAAAGCTCGTATAATCCCAATCCGCTGATGTATGCAGTGGCTCTCTTAATCTCTTTTAATATCTCAAATTCATGCCGGAAATAGCGGGCAGCCAACTTGCGGTACTCTCCTTCAGTATCCTCTCCGGCAAAGGTTGTATCCAATCCTATCCAATTCGCCTTCCATTCATCTTTTTTTAGCAGCCCCATGGACCACTTAGCGGGTTGCGACCAATCAGATTCTTCTCCTTTTTTGCTCCATACTTTAACTTTCCAGTAACATTGCTGGCCCGATTCCAGGGGAACACCTGCATATTTCAGGTACAAAGATTGGTTGGATTTATTTTTTTTTGAATCCCAGAGAGTTCCCCTGTTATTGTCAAGGTCATCCTCCGTGGAGGCAACCAATACCCGGAATGCTGATTGCTCCTCTCCCCTTTGGCCCGAAACGGATTGCCAGCTTAAAGATGGATGAAGAATTTCGATCCCCAGAGGATTTAACCTATTCTCGCAAAGAAGGTTAACTGGCTGCACCGCTCCTCCGGTCCGGGATTTTTCACCGCAATTAATCACGAAGAGAGAAAGTGAAAGCAATAAAAGCAGTTGAAGTGGTTTCATAAAAATAAATTATTGTTAGAGGATAAAGCATTCCAGTGTAAAATGAAACCGGATATATTCTCCGGATACAGTATAGCAAATCATCACCGGATCCATGTTCGTCAGGTATCCGCGGTTTTCATTTATACATCCCGCAGCCCCACCCCACCAGTATAAGGGTGGGCTGTTCCGGATTTTTTTCTCCTGCTGATTAAAACTTAAATCAGGGTTAAGTTACACATTATTTGTGTCTCTAAAGTTTCGTCCAATCCGTCTTTGAAAACTTTGATGACCAGCAGGATTAACGATAGCACGTCAAGCACCGGGATACTATCACTTTCTTCCTCGCGAACAGGAACCTCTTCGCATTTCACGATTCATGGTTTTTTCCTACATTTATCCTTTCAACAATTTCCTACAACTTAAAACCTTGAATAATGTTACGACATTCCAGATTTACAGTACCAATGGTACTGGTATTCCTGTTTGTATTCCAGGCAGGCAATGCCCAGAAGAAAAAACTCACTTACGAGCAGGCATTTAATTATGGCGAACCCCGGCTAACCTCATTCCCTTCCCGGCCCATGGGATGGTTAGATGATACTTATTACCTCGAGATGAAAAGAGAGCAAGGCGGAGGGTCTATTGTTAAAGTACATGCCGTAACCGGCGAGGAGGAAGTCTTTTTCAACTATGCAGACTTTAAAGACGACCTGCCCGAGGGCTTCAACCTGGCCAGGAGCTATGCCCATACTGACGATTATCAAAAATTCATATTTAGCCAGAAGGGTGATCTGTACAGCTTTGATGCAACAAGCAGGGAATTTAAGCGGCTAACTGAAAATGAAGGTGAAGAAAAGACACCAACACTCTCCCCTGATGGCAATAAGGTTGCATTCACCCGTGATTATGACCTCTACTTTATCGACCTGGAATCTGGAAAAGAAACCAGGCTTACAACTGACGGTAGTGACCTGGTGTACAATGGCTGGGCTTCCTGGGTTTATTATGAAGAGATCCTGGGCCGTGGATCACGCTACCGGGCTTTCTGGTGGGCACCCAACAGCGAAATGATAGCTTATCTTCGTTTTGATGATTCACCCGTCCCGATGTTCCCGATTTACAGGTCGGAAGGACAACATGGCGAACTCGAAAAAACCAGGTACCCTGAGGCGGGTGATCCCAATCCACTGGTTAAACTGGGTGTCGTCCACCTTGATAACGGCAAAACAACCTGGCTCGATGATACCGAAAAAGAGGATCACTATGTAGCATGGCCCTTCTGGTCCCCTGACTCTAAATTACTTGTTTATCAGCACCTTAACCGCGGACAGGATGATATGCGTTTCATGGCCGGTGATGTATCATCAGGCAAATCGAAGGAGATTTACCACGAACAGAACAAGACATGGGTAGACTTCTTTGAGGATATATATGTGTTTGAGGACGGCAGTGGTTTTCTGGTACGCAGCGACCGTTCAGGATGGAGAAACCTGTACCATTATGATTTTAACGGAAACCTTGTGAACCAGGTGACCAACTTCAATTGGAGAGTAAAGGGTATAGAAAGGGTGGTTGAGAAAACCAAAACAGTATTCTTTACCGGGACCGGGGGGGAATCAACTGAAACCCATCTTTTCAGTATCAAACTCAATGGGAAGGGGCTGAAAAAGCTGACTACTGAACCGGGTTCACACAGTCCAATGGTATCCCCCGGCGGTAAATATTTCGGTGATTCATACAGCAATTTAACCACACCGACCAGGGTTGAGATATTTGATACCAACGGAAAAACGGTCCGGTTGGTTTCTGATACCAGAGCACCCGAAATGGATGAGTATGACCTGGGAAAGGCCGAGCTGTTCAGGGTAAAGATTGATGACGGATATGAACTCCCGGTAACATGGATCCTCCCTCCCGACTTTGATGAGAACAAGAAATACCCTGTCATCATTTCTATATATGGCGGACCAGACGCAGGGTTTATAGCCAATCGCTTCCCATGGAGCATGAGCCAGTTCTGGTATGCCCAACAGGGCATTATCATGGTATCGATGGATCATCGTGCCTCGGGACATTTTGGCAAAAAGGGCCTGGATGAAATGCACCGTAACCTGGGCAAGTGGGAAATGCATGATTATATTGAAGTGGTTAAGTGGCTCGAAGAAAAGCCATTTATCAATGGCGAAAAAATTGGGATCACCGGCGGAAGTTATGGCGGCTACACCACATGTATGGCTTTAACATTGGGCGCAGATTATTTTAATTATGGCATTGCCAACTACTCTGTAACCGACTGGCAATTATATGACAATGTGTATACCGAGCGATTTATGGATACACCTGAGGAGAATCCCGAAGGATATGAATTTGGCTCAGCGATGACCCATGCCGATAATTACAAAGGCCACCTGCTGATCACCCATGGCACTATGGATGACAATGTTCACATGCAGAACTCCATTCAGTTGATCAGCAAGCTCGAGGACCTGGGAAAAGATTTTGAAATGATGTTCTACCCGGGAGGCCGGCACGGATGGGGCGGGCCAAAAGGTGACCACCTTCAGCAATTACAGCTGAAATTCTGGTTCAGGAACCTGCTGGATAAAGAGTTTGTAGAGGAATAGAAAAATTTGCAAGGCATTTGACCTCCCCCCGCTTCCACAAGGGGGGGGTATTCAGAAATACCAACCGGGCACTCAGGCAGAGATTGGGTCTCCGAAAAAAACAGTATGCAATGAAAAAAACAGTTTTTTCAATCGTTATCCTGATGATCATTTGCTCCTGCAATCCCGTACCAGAATCAATCCAGCCCCCGAAAGAAATAAAACGCCAGTTTAAGCTTGCCATGGTGCAAATGTTTGTAGAGGGAGGTGCACTGGATGTCAATATCAGTAATGCGACGAAACGCATAAAGAAAGCTGCGGAAAATGGCGCGGCCATAGCGCTTCTTCCCGAAGTTATGGATCTGGGCTGGACCCATTCTTCGGCGCTTGAAATGGCCTACCCTGTACCGGGCGGGAAAACCTTTAATGCCCTTGCCGAAGCCGCAGCGGAAAATGACATTTATGTATGCGCGGGGGTCGTAGAAAAAGATGGAGAAAAGATCTACAATACAGCAGTTCTGATTAATAACAGAGGCCAACTGCTGATCAAGCACAGGAAACTCAATGAACTGGATATTGCCCATAACCTCTATGCACAGGGCGACAGGCTGAATGTGGCCCATACCGAATATGGAACCATTGGTCTGCATATCTGTGCAGATGCTTTTGCAAAGGACATGACACTGACCAGGTCGCTGGGTTATATGGGTGCAGATATCGTTTTATCACCATCCAGCTGGGCCGTCCCGGCGGATCACGATAATAAAAAAGATCCTTATGGAGATGGTTGGAACGAGGTATATGAACCGGTGGCCAGGGAATTTGGGATGTGGATCATTGGGGTGTCCAATGTAGGCCCCGTCACCGATGGACCCTGGAAAGGCTGGAATTGTATCGGTTGTTCGCTGGTGGTCAACCCGGAGGGAAAAGAATTTTACCAGGCACCTTACGGAGTTGATGCAGACACCATAGTCTATATCGATATCAAAACAAGGGAGCGTCCTGCCAGGGGTGCGAGCTGGAACAATTACTGGGAAAAACAAAACGCAGACTCATTAAACCAACCATAACTTTGTCACACAAAATATTCACAATCAGCATTTTAGTAGCACTATTATTGGGATGTACCTCAAAACAGGCGGAACAAGCCCCGAACATTATCTTCCTTCTTACTGACGACCAACGATGGGATGCCCTGGGGTGTATGGGGAATAAGATCCTCCGGACCCCCAACATTGACCGGATCGCCTCCGAAGGGGTCATCTTCGAAAACGCCTATGTTACTACATCCATATGTTGTGCAAGCCGGGCCTGCTTCCTGGCAGGGCAATATGCAAGCCGGACCGGCATACACAATTTTAACACTCCTTTTTCCCCGGAAGCACTGGCAAAAACCTATCCTGCCATATTAAGAAACGCAGGCTATTATACAGGATTCATCGGGAAATTTGGTGTAGGGGTCCAGCCACCCGATACCCTGTTCGATTATTGGAGGGCCATGACAGCACAGCCCAGGTATGAGAACTTCGACGAGGAAGGCAACATGACCCATTATACCCGGATCGTAGCAAAAAACATCAGGGAATTTCTCGGCATGACCTCCAAAGAACAACCCTTCTGTCTGTCTGTCAGCTTCAAGGCACCGCACGTACAGGATGGAGATCCAAGGCAGTTTATTTATGATACAACCTATAAAGACCTGTATAAAAACGACAGCATCCCCCTCCCTCTAACAGCCGGAGATGAATACTTCGATATGTTTCCGGAAGGATTCAAAGAAAACAACGAGGCTCGCAATCGCTGGGAATTACGGTTTCCTGATCCTGAAAAATATGAGGAATCGGTACGGAGCTATTACCGGCTGATTACCGGAGTAGATGCAGTGGTTGGAGAAATGGTTGAGGAACTGGATAACATGGGGCTATCTGGAAATACAATTATCATATACTCCGGCGATAATGGCTTTTACCTTGGAGAACACGGGATGGCCGGGAAATGGTACGGTCACGAAGAATCCATTCGCGTGCCCCTGATTATATATGATCCTCTGTCGGGTCCGGAAATGAAAGGGAAGAGAAAGAGAGAAATCGCACTTAACATCGACATTGCTCCAACTATCTTAAGCTTGTGCGGAGCACATATCCCGCAGGAAATGCAGGGGAAGGACCTGACGGCATTATTTGACAATAAGCCTGATCCATGGCGGGAAGATTTCCTGTATGAGCACCTGTTTAATCCACCACCGGAGGTTGTTCATATTCCCAGATCAGAAGGAGTGGTCAGCACCAACTATAAATATTTGAAATACATTGATCTCGATCCGGTTTTTGAGGAACTTTACGACCTTCGCCGCGATCCTTATGAAACAAATAACCTGGTTAAGGATCCTTCCGCAGAAGGAATATTGGATAGCTTGAGGATCAGGTATATGGAATTAAAACAACAGTTTCAATAAAGCCAGGGCCCCGATGAAAAGAATTTTGTTTTTTATTCTTCCTGTTCTGATATCAGGATTGATCGCATGCAGCAATCCCGGGAATGTGGTTGAAATGAATTTAAATGAAAACTGGACATTCAGACAGGCCGATAAGGAAAACTGGTTACAGGCTACGGTCCCGGGTTGTGTCCATACCGACCTTCTGAATAACGGCGATATCGAAGATCCTTTTTACAGGCTCAATGAGCACGGCCTTCAATGGATCGACAAGGTTGACTGGGAATACCGGACCACATTTCAGGCAGGTCCCGGGATTACCGGGAAGGAGAACATGGAGCTCTTTTTCAACGGATTGGATACATACGCGGAAGTATTCCTGAATGATGAAAGCATCCTTACTGCTGATAATATGTTCCGGGAATGGAAGGTGAATATAAAAGAGAAAATTGTTCCGGGTAAAAACACCTTAAGGATACTGTTCAAATCACCTATTAAAATCGGAATCGAAAAATATGATGCCCTCGGTTATGTTATTCCTGTATCGGGAAATGATCTGTCGGAAATCGGACAGGTAGAAGGAAACAAGAAAGTAAGTGTGTATACCCGCAAGGCCCAGTATCATTTTGGATGGGATTGGGGGCCCCGGTTCGTTACGAGTGGAATCTGGAAACCTGTTATTCTGCGTGCCTATGATAAGGCCATCATCAGGAATGTACAGGTTGAACAAATGGAACTGACCGATGAGACGGCCGAGTTACTGGCTCACGTTGAAATTGAATCATCTGTCGAAACACCCGTTAAGGCGGTTTGTTTTGTCAATGGAGAGGAAGCTTTTTCGAGGAAAACAGAACTGGCAAAAGGAATGAATCATGTGGTTCTGCCTGTCACTATAAAGAATCCGGAAAGATGGTGGCCAAATGGAATGGGCGATCAGACATTATACAATCTTATGTTTAAAATCCTGGAGGAAGATAAGCTGCTTTCTGAAAAGGAAGAGCGGATCGGGTTGCGAACCATCGAGATTGTCCAGGAACCCGATTCGGTTGGAAAAAATTTCTATTTCAAGGTCAATGGCCACCCTGTTTTCATGAAAGGGGCCAACTACATCCCGCAGGATGCTTTTGTAACCAGGGTGACCCCCGAACGGTATGAACACATCCTGCAATCGGCCGCAGATGTCAACATGAACATGCTGCGGGTCTGGGGTGGAGGGATCTATGAGTACGATATTTTCTATGATTTGTGCGATGAAAAGGGGATCCTCGTCTGGCAGGATTTCATGTTTGCCTGTGCCATGTACCCGGGTGACGACCATTTTCTTGAAAATGTGCAGCAGGAGGCTGCCGACAATATCAGGCGGCTCAGGAACCACCCGTCCATTGCCCTGTGGTGCGGAAACAATGAGTGTTTGAGTGCCTGGTACAATTGGGGCTGGAAGGATTCAGCAGAAGTGAAGCAGGGGAAAGAAGTCGCCGGCCTGATCTGGAAGGCCTATGATGACAACTACCATAAGATCCTTCCCCAGGCAGTGAAAGAATATGATCACCGGTTTTACTGGTCCTCATCGCCCAGTGCGGGATTTGGAGAACCTGAAAACTGGGTTGCCGGCGATGTGCATTACTGGGGTGTATGGTGGGGAAAAGAACCTTTTGTAAATTACCGGACCAGGCTGGGGAGGTTCATGTCGGAGTATGGATTCCAGTCATTCCCGGAGATAAGCACCATTAACAGGTTCACTGTGGAAAAAGACCACGACATTTATTCCGACGTGATGAAATCGCACCAGCGCTCTTCGATAGGAAACGAGACCATTGAATTGTATATGTTACGTGATTACAGGAAACCGAAAGATTTTAAAATGCAGCTCTATGTGGGCCAGCTCACCCAGGCAGAGGGGATCAGGATTGCCATGGAGGGGCACAGGAAGGCCAGGCCATTTTGCATGGGGAGCCTTTTCTGGCAGATCGACGACTGCTGGCCGGTGGCTTCGTGGTCGAGCATTGATTATTACGGAAACTGGAAAGCCCAGCAATATTTCGCAAAAAAAGCATTCCAGGATATACTGGTTTCGCCTGAAATCAATGATGCTGTCATTGAGGTTTTCATTGTATCTGACAGGCTTGAGCCTGTTCCGGGAACAGTTGAGATGGACCTTGTCACATTCACCGGCAATACCCTCTGGCAAAAGGAGATGCAGGTGGAGATACAGCCGAATTCAAGTGCTCAGTTATTTTCGATCAATAAGGGGAAACTGGACGGTGATTACGATGAGAAGGAATGTCTTTTTTCTGTAAAACTTTATATCGATGACGAGGTTTACTCGTCCAACATCATCTATTTCAATCCCCTTAAAGACCTTGATTTCCCGGATCCGCAATTGAAACAAAAGATTTCTGAAGGGGAAGGAGGGTATGATCTAACCTTTACCACGGTTAACCTGGCAAAAAATATTTATATCTCCGCGGATGGTGTGGAAGGATTTTTCAGCGACAATTTTTTCGACCTGTTGCCGGGTGAAGAAAAAACCATCAGGTTCAACACATCGGACAAGGTCAGCGTGGATGAATTAAAGGATATACTGAGGGTTGTTACGCTGGCGGATAGTTATTAGGAATGTAGTCATCCCGTCCCGCCGTGCCCCCCCGAGCACTCGGGGGGAGAGTACTCGGGATCGGGATCTCAAAGTCGCTGGAAAAAGTTCCTGAAACAAGTTCAGCATGACCCAGTATCCGGAAATGGCAAAAAAGAAACAATTCCCACACCCATGCTACCTCGTAACTAGTACCTGGCACCTAGTCACTTTCTTCCAGGTAAAACAATTCCTCTACGCTACAACCAAAGAACTTCGCTAGCTTCAGAGCTAACAACGTCGAAGGAACAAACTTCCCCTTCTCAATCGAGTGTATGGTTTGCCGTGTCACCCCCACCTCGTTGGCCAGGGCCTCCTGTGACATATCATCTTTTTCAAAACGATATCTTCTTACGTGATTTCCAAGCTTCATATGTAAAGTTTACATTACAAATATGTAGTTTAATTTACATTTTGTCAAGTATACTGTACTTATATTTTTCAAAATATTTCAATTCCTTCACTTATACAGACTTGTGGACTTGCAGACTCCTAAAATTTTGTTTGAATAATTTAAAATATACATTATATCTATTAGGAGCATTCTTGTTTTATTAATTTTTCTATAAATTAACTGTCAATATCTTAAATCCTTCCCTCATGGAAATATCTAAAGCAAAAGGAAATAACGCTCTTCAGTACATCCTCACAGCCGTCCGAATTCTCATAGGTTGGCATTTTCTTTACGAAGGATTATCCAAACTGATATCGCCTAACTGGTCGGCTGCAGGCTACCTGCTTGAATCGAGCTGGCTGTTTTCAGGATTCTTTCATAACCTGGCCATGAACGAAGCCGCCCTGCACGTGGTGGATTTTATGAATATCTGGGGATTGATCCTGATCGGAATTGGATTACTATTAGGAATGATGACAAGGATTGCCGGCGGAGCGGGTGCACTGCTGTTGTTATTCTATTATGTTGCCAATCCGCCGTTTATCGGCTTTATTGGTGAGACAACCGGTGAGGGTCACTACCTGATCGTAAATAAGATTATGATTGAGTTTGCCGTACTGACCTTACTGGCCTTTTTACCATGCAAGGCAACTCTTGGTATAGGAAGGTTGATAAGAAGACTTTTTATAAAAACCTCAAAAACAGATGATGGATCTGTGGCGGAATCTGGACTTGCCGTTGAATCAGGGCGTCGGGAAATGCTTAAGGACCTTATCACTTTGCCCGTTCTTGGTGGTTTTGTATGGGCTGCATTAAAGAAGAAGAAATGGGAAAGCTTTGAAGAACGCAACCTGGTTAGTAAGCCCAGTCGTGTGGATGCAGTTTCCGGAGCTTCGCCCAAGTCGGTCACTTATGCCGACCTGGATCAGCTTGAAGGGCAAATTCCTAAAGGTAAAATTGGCAACCTTGAAGTGAGCAGGATAATAGCCGGGGGAAACCTGATTAGCGGGTATGCCCATTCCCGGGACCTGATCTATGTGTCCCATCTTGTACAGAGCTATTTCACAGAAGAGAAAGTGATCGAGACCTTAAAACTGTGTGAAGCGGTTGGGATCAATTCAATGATCGTAAGGGTGGATGACAACACCCTCCGGCTGCTTGAGAAATATCGGAAA
>CAYZEZ010000186.1:0-10067 GCA_964477295.1 uncultured Bacteroides sp.
GAGTTTGGAATTTACGTGAATAAAATCAAAGTACTTTAAAAGCAGACACCTCGCAACTCGTAACCCACTGCCCAGTTCAAGCCAACTAACTTTATTCTTAGCACTATGCCACAAATTTCTCTCAGAGGCCATGAAATGCCGGAATCCCCGATACGTAAACTGGCACCTTTTGCCGAGGAGGCTAAAAGGAAGGGACGCATAATATATCACCTGAATATCGGACAACCCGATATTCACACTCCGGAGGTTGCCCTTAATGCCATTAAAAACCTGGATGACAAGGTGATTAAATACAGTCATTCTGCAGGAAATGAAAGCTACAGAAGGAAGTTAGCAGGATACTACCAGGGACTGGGTATTGCTGTTGACCATACAGAAATGCTTATTACAACCGGAGGCTCGGAAGCTATTTCTTTTGCTTTAATGTCGACACTGAATCCGGGCGATGAAGTCATCGTGCCGGAACCTTTTTATGCCAATTATAATGGATTCACAGTCGCTGCCGGAGTAAAGATTGTACCTGTTACCTCTTACATTGAAGAGAATTTTAAACTGCCTCCTGTGAGCAATTTTGAGAAATTGATCACTCCAAAGACAAAGGGGATCATCATTAATAATCCCAACAATCCAACGGGGTATTTATATTCCAGGGATGAGTTGGAACAACTCGGGGAGATCATCCGGAAATACGACCTGTACCTTTTTTCTGATGAAGTGTACCGGGAGTTCTGTTACGGTGGTCATTCCCATTTTTCTGCCATGCACCTTAAAGGAATAGAACAGAACGTGATCCTGCTTGATTCTGCATCAAAAAGGTATAGCGCATGTGGAGTGAGGATCGGGGCTATGGTAACCAAAAACAAGGAAGTGATAAGTACAGCCCTGAAATTTGCACAGGCAAGGCTGAGTCCTCCATCTTTGGGTCAGATCCTTGGAGAAGCAGCACTCGACACACCCAATACTTACTTTAAGGAGGTATATAAAGAATATATTGAACGCCGCGATTTTATGGTAGAAGCCCTGAACAGGATGGATGGTGTGGTCTGTCCCAGCCCGGGTGGTGCCTTTTATACCATCGCGCAATTACCTGTGGATGATACAGATGATTTTTGCCGGTGGCTGCTCAGCGATTTTGAATGGAACAACCAGACCGTCATGATGGCCCCTGCTTCGGGCTTCTATTCAAATCCGGAAGCCGGGAAGAAACAGGTTCGGATCGCCTATGTCCTGAACAAGTCTGACCTTAAAAATGCAATGGAGTGCCTGGAACAAGGCCTTAAGAAATACAATTGACTGGAATGACTAAAATTATTTTTCAATTTTAGCTCAATTTAGTCAATCTAGTCGATTTAGTTCAATTCTTCTCAGAAATCAGGATACAACAGGTATTTGCTCCGTACCATCATAAATGAATCTATCTCTTTCTCCCAGCTTTCCCTGATCTCTTCTCCTGAAAATCCCAATATTATTTGTTTTCTTAACAATGAATCACCAGCCAACAGGTCGAAATAATCAGTAAAAAAGGATTTCTGATCCGGGATGTTATTATATGCGAACAGTAACCAGCTTAAATCAATATGTAACGGCAGGCTACCACGGTCATCAGAATATCCTCTAAGGTCGAAACCTTTGCATGTATCACCCAGGTGTTTAGGATGAGTGGATTTCCCGGGTATGGTTCTTGGAACAAAGGTATAAGGCGCATTCTGCAAATCCGGATGCCCGAACACCTCAAATGGATTGTCTGTACCGCGTCCTTCACTTATCACTGTTCCTTCGAACAGACCAATTGACGGATACAGGTAGATTCCATTCATCGTGGCCAGGTTTGGTGAAGGACTGACCGGAAGATCATATTTCTTTGAGTGGTCATAATTGTAACACGGGATAACGGTAAGATCACATACCAATCCGCTTCCCAGCCATTTTTCCCCGTTGATCATCTGTGCATATTCACCAATGGTCATTCCATGCACTACAGGTACAGGATGTAATCCGATAAATGATTTGTATTTCTCTTTTAGCACCGGTCCGTCCACATAAAATCCATTCGGATCCGGCCTGTCGAGAACCATCAGCTTTACATCCTGCTCGGCGCAGGCCTGCATCAGGTAAAAAAGGGTCGAAATGTAGGTGTAAAACCTCACCCCGACATCCTGGATATCAAACAGTACCAGGTCGAGTCCTTCCATAACCTCTGCCGGAGGTTTTCGGTTTCTGCCATACAATGAAACAACAGGTATACCTGTTGCAGGATCCACTGAATCATCTATCAACATTCCGTCATCAGCATCGCCACGGAACCCATGTTCAGGACTAAAAACCTTCATGATCCGGAAACCATCCAAACCAGAACGGTGAAGGCTGTCAACCAGGTGTACTTTTCCTATTATGGATGTCTGGTTTGCACAGATGGCAACCTGTTTTCCTTCCAATTGAGGAAAATATTGCATCGTCCTTTCCGCACCGGGAACAATTTGCTGTACTTCCTGAGAGTCACAACCAGGGAAGTGAATGATAAAAATCAAATACAGCAAATATCTATTTACATTCCTCCGATTCATGATTCACGATTCATGATTCACGATTCACGAAATACCAATATAAGGATTTTCTTAGTTACATTTGCTATAATTATATTAGCAGCCTTTTGAACACCGAATTTTTCATAGCCAGGCGTCTTATCCTTGATAAGGAGAATAAAAAAAGTGTATCACGTTCTATTCTTAAGGTTGCTGTATTTGGCATTGCACTGAGCCTGGGAGTTATGATCATTGCCATGGCTGTGGTAACCGGATTCAAAAATGAAATTACCGTTAAGGTGGTTGGTTTCGGATCACATATACAGATTTTAAACTTCGATTCTAACCTGTCATTCGAAACAGAACCTATCAATAAAAACCAGGAATTCCTTCCCGAATTAAAAGCAGATCCGGAAATTATAAACATTCAGGCTTTTGCGACCAAAGCCGGAATTATTAAAACAAAAACTGAAATCCAGGGCGTGGTGGTAAAAGGAATAGGCAGCGATTTCGACTGGAGTTTCCTTAGCCAATATATTGTTGAGGGTAAACCTTTTTATGTTTCTGATTCTGTAAGGTCGAATGATATAGTGATTTCAAAATTTATCGCCAGGCTTCTCAAACTCAATGTGGGCGATGAATTAATCATGTATTTTGTTCAGGATCCACCCAGGATGCGCCGGTTTAGAATATCAGGCATATATGAAACCAGCCTGGAGGAATTCGACAAAGCTTATGTATTTGCGGATATTGCTCAAATTCAGAAGTTAAACGACTGGACCTCCGATATGATCAGCGGGTATGAGATTAACATTCGCGACTTCAAAGACCTGGAATGGATGACTTACCATATCATGAATATTGTTGGTTTCGGATTTGAAGAAGATGGATCAAGGCTTAAGGTCACAAATATTATTGATAAATATCCCCAGATTTTTGACTGGCTGAATCTCCAGGACATGAATGTAATGATTGTATTGTTGTTAATGCTAATAGTTGCCGGTTTCAATATGGTCTCCGGATTACTGATCCTGATCCTCGACCGCACCAACATGATCGGTATACTGAAAGCACTGGGAGCAGTAAATGTTAGTGTCAGAAAAATATTTATGTACCAGGCTGCCTTTTTGATCCTGAAGGGATTATTCTGGGGAAACATTATTGGTATAACCTTGTGCCTGATACAGAAACAGTTTGGATTCATCAAACTTGATCAATCATCGTATTATCTCACTGAGGTGCCCATTCATTTCAATCCCCTGCATATTATTGGATTAAATATAGGTACCTGTGCCATCATCATGCTTATCCTGATCCTGCCATCCATGCTGATCAGCCGTATCAGTCCGGTAAAAGCTATTCGTTTTCAGTGAATCGTGAATCGTGAGTGTGGTTTACTTTAATGATAACACACTGCACGTCCCAATACCCCTTCCCCTACTGTCTACTGTCTACTTTTTCATCTCCTCAATTTCGGCCAGGTACTTTTTTTCAAGTTCTTTGTGGGCAATGGCGTGTTCTTCCTTAATATTCTCTACCCTGGCTTCAAGTTTCAGAAAGCTCTTTTTTACTGCGGATCTGGTCAGAAGTACCAGTATCAACAGAATGGCAAACAGCATACCAAATATAATGATCAGGATCATCTTCTTCTTATTGGTCCATACCTCGAGTATACCAATCCGGTCATATGAACTTTGCTGATGTTCAGCCAGTGCGCTTTCAGCCCCAACGAGTTCGCTTTTCAAATAATAATGAATAATTACCTTTATATCCTGATGAAAAAATTCGGGACTACAGGATCGATGAATGAATTTTGCAGGTTGCTTCGGGAAGAGTTACAAAAAGAGCTCCCGGGCATCGAATATCAATATAAAATGGCTCCGGCCCTGCGGCTCAAAATACGGAGAGGCGAATCCCATAAAAATGCTGCGGTATTGATACTGCTATATCCTTCAGGAAACAGGATTCATACTGTATTAATGAAAAGATCAGATTATCGTGGTGCCCATGGTGGACAAATCAGTTTGCCTGGTGGAAAGAAAGAAGAGGGGGATTCGGATTGTATCTCAACTGCGTTAAGAGAGTCGCAGGAGGAGATTGGCATTCATCCTGAAAAGATAGAACTATTGGGTAAACTGACAGACCTGTTTATTCCGGTTAGTAATATGCTGGTGTGTCCTGTGGTTGGAATATGCGGCGAAAAACCACTCTTCAAGCCTGATCATCAAGAAGTTGAATACCTGATTGAAACTCCAATAGATCATTTTCTTGAACCTGGAATGAAAAAGAACAGAGTAAGGATTATATTTCTTAAAAAGGTTCTGGTACCCTATTATCACATCGACGAAAATATTGTTTGGGGTGCAACAGCAATGATTATTTCGGAGTTTGAGGAAGTATTGCGACGGATTGATTATCATCCGGAATAATATTGACATAGTCCTCATATCGCTCAGTTACTTCATCCACAAAATGGCTGGTTTCGATTCCCCTGCAGTATCCATATTTCACAACCGGATCTTTATAATACTGAGGTTTGGATTTGAGCAACAGGCATGTCTCCACATTGTCTGACCAGATCTCAGGATCTTTATTATATTTCTTTGCCAGTTGTATGGCATCAGTGACATGTCCATAACCCACGTTATAAGAGGCCAGAACAAAAGCAATCCTCTCCTCCGGATCATGGATCTCATCAGCAAACCGATTATCAAGCCATTGAATGAATTCAACTCCAGCCCTGACCTGCTCTTTTGGTGAAGAATTCCAGTTAACCCCGAATCTCCTTCCGGTTGTTGGCATCAGCTGCATCAGTCCAAAAGCCCCGGCCCATGATCTGGCCCTGGGATCAAACCTGGATTCCTGGTAAGCCAGGGAAGCAAGGAGCCTCCAGTCCCATCCAATTTGCTTGCTATATTGTTTAAAATATTCATCATAATCAGATATTTTGCCACTGTTTAAAGCATACAGATCGCTTTGTAACATTTGCACATATCTCTGATTTTTAAAATACTTATTGTATATGATCGCATACTTCTTAGACTTCTTGAACACTTTCAACCATGCATTGATCTCCATTTTCAGATGGTCAGATCCCTTATTAACTGCCCATGCCAGGTTTTGCGGAAAACTTATGGCAGTAGCCACATCAATATTGGGATAGTAGGTCTGGTTCACCAGTGCCACATTCTCATCACAAACCGTATAATCGATTTCTCCTTCGGCAACCAGTATGATCAAATGTTCGGCTTCTTCCGGAACTTCAATTATATTAATCGTATCGCCGATCTCATCTGAAAGGTTCCTGAGACGTGCGGAGTAGGATGAATTTTGCTGGACATATATGGTTTTTTCTGCAAGTTCGAGCTGGTTCCTGATCAGTTGATTCTCCAGTTCATTGTTTCTGAGCTTCTTCCAGCCTTCAGGTTTGCGCTGAACAAGAACCTGCCTTGTCTGGCTGTGGGGTTCGGTAAAATCAACCCTTTTTCTGCGGTCTTTGGTAATGGTAAGATTGATGGCAATAAGATTACATTCTCCAAAAAGGAGGCAGTCGAAGCTTTCTTCAAGGTCGTTATTCACGATTACTTCCAGTTTAATCCCGAGATGATCGGCAAGTTCCTGGAGTAATTCATATTGATAACCCATAGGCTGGCCCCGGTAAATAAAATAATCGGTGGAATTAAAATTGGTAATGACGACCAGTTTCCCATTGTTTCGAATTTCTTCAAGGTCAACAATCCTGGCTTTGTTTTGCCGGTGGGGAGCTTGCTCTTTGCATCCGGCCGATACCAGTATAAGGATTAAGGACAGAAGTTGAATGATATAAACTTTCAACTGCATAGATGAAAATGTATGGATACAAATTACAAAAAAAAATGAAGAAGAAGTCAGATTTCAGAAGTCAGATTTCAGAATGAAGGAAAATAAGACAACATCATTCAGGGGAATATCAGACAGGGGCCCTTCTGAATTCTGTATTCTGTCTGCTAATCATAAAAAGTCCAGGATAGTCCGAATTTGAATGCCCTCCCAGGCATAGGATAGTGCAGCACATGGAAATAGTTCTTGTCCAGCCAGCCTTCGTTCAGGTGTTCGAATTTCAGAAAAAAGCGGGTCCGTTTTAATTTGGCATTGATAAATACATCCAGATATGGGTAGTTGCCAATTTCCCTTTCATCCTGGTGGTAAAACATTCCGTAGGAGGGCATAAATGAAAGCCCTTTGTATTTGGTATAATAGAAAAGGTCGAATCCAATTTCAGTGGTAAGAGCATTTTTAACAACAACAAATCCGATAAAATTGGATGTGTAATAAGATAGCGCCGGAATCCTGATTACATCATTATTTGTTGGCAGCTGATAGGAAATTCTATGGATACTGTTAAAAATGCCGGCCTGAAAATGTTTGTACAGGTCAGCAGAAAGTATACTTATTACACCACGGTGCTGGTGTGGTATTGTATCCGTACCAAAATAGATATAATCGGTGAGGGTAGAGATTTCACCTTTTAGTTTCAACCTCAACGGTTCATTTTCGATGGTTGCTGAAGCCAGTATCTCTTTCGTTTTTTTAAAATCATTTTCCCAGGCAAAATGGTTGGAGGCATAGTGCTGCAGGAAATAATCGGGTTCTTCCAGCCGGATTAATCCTGCAATGCCTAACTTTGATCTTCCTTTTTTTGCCTCGATATACCTGTCGATTTGACCGGTCACCCTGAAATCTCCTGCCCTGTATCCTATCAGGAATAGTCTGCCAGTGAACAGCCAGGTCCATGGGTTACCCACAGTATGTCCCACTGCAGCTCCGACTGAAATATTATTATATTGATTTAAAGAATAACCACTTGCAGAAGTGTCGGCTGGTATATTGTTCCCATATTTTATCAGTTCATGGGTAATGAATGCCCTGGCTCCAAAATCATTTTTCCGGTTTGGATTTTCATCCAGCATAATCTGAAGAGTATTTATCAATGACCGCGAAAATGTTGAATCATAGCTACTCAACGAATCGATATAAAAATGATCATAATATGATGGCAAAATACCGGATGTTTCATCCTTATAATATCGTTTGTTCCGGCTGTATTCAATGGTATGAACAAAGGAGCCTGTTTTGGCAGTTTTATCTCTCAGTTTCCGGATCCCGGTTATACTGGTAGTATCTTCTATTTCTGTCATGCTACCGAACCTGTATCGCTGTGTAATCTGAGCTCCAAGGTTTCTGGTAAGGGAATTGGCCTCGGTCATATGAACATCATAGGTAAGGGGGTCCTGTTGTGTATTCTGGAATAAACTATCGCTAACCAGTCCTCCGTTCTCTCTGATTGTAAATGAATTATAAGCAAAGCTTCCATGAATTGAATAATCTCCTTTGATGTATGATCCGAACATCCTGAAACTACTGCGTTTACCTTTCTGGTTAACATAGTGGCCTTCAGATGAGCTGAGCTTTAAGTCCATTCCGAAATTCAAATACGGATTAACATTCTGCGTATGCATGGCATGTACCATTTGTTCCCTCTTGAGCCTGTTCTGTCCGGATGTGCTGTATTCAATTAAGGAGAACGGTTGGCGCACATTATAATAGACATTATCCTCCGGCAAAAAAAGGTAGGGTTTAAATGGCCTTAAAAAAAGAAAGGGTACATCGGGGTCTCTCTGGAAAAACATATGAGTCTGAGCCTGCAATCCCAGGTTACCCAGGTATGAAACGAACGGGCTATATTTTAATACAGGATTATATATCTGAAAAGAGGTTTGCAGGGTATCCATGTTATAGTCTTCAAGCCTCGAGTAATTATCTTTAAGTTGCCATACCCTGGCAATCGGGGCAGTGGTATCGGCGGGTATGACGGGTAATGTTGTATCTGCCGATTGCTGGCCGGAAGCATAAATTGAAAGGATTAGCAGGGGTATACAGATAAAATATTTATGCATGCATTAAAGATAATAAAAACCGTGAGTCGTGAATCGTGAAATGCGAAGCATTCAAATGGTTAGCATTCGCAAGGCAGGTTGTGACTGTGACCTACTATTTGGGATTTGTATACAGGTCACCCTGCCGGCTCCCACACCCCTTCTGGCTACTGACTTTTGACTCCTGTCTTCTTTTTAGATTTTTTCGCATCTTTACAATATAAACCTACACATAATGAAACTCAACGTAAAAGTCCTTGCCCTGATTGTCCTGGGGGTTGTTTTGTTTACCGGTTGTAAAAAAACGCCCCAGCCGGTAATATTAATCTCAAAAGAATACAAACCACAGATAAGGTCGTGGTTAGAAAAAGTTGACGATAACCTTGAGTTTGTAAATATGTATCCAGTCGGAGCAGATTCGATTCAATATTTTCTGGAAAGGTCATCCGGTATTTTAATCTCCGGGGGTCCGGATGTTAATCCTGCTTTGTATGGTATGGAAGAGGCACTGGATCGGTGCGAGGAAATTGATTACAGGCGCGATACACTGGAATTCAGAATGATCAGGTATGCCATGGACAATGACATTCCGCTGTTATGCATTTGCCGGGGCCACCAGATCCTGAACGTTTTCAACGGGGGAACCCTGATCCCGGATATACCTGTTGATTGTGATACCCTTGTATTGCACAGGGGAGGGACAAGCAAGCACTGGATAAGCCTGATTGAAGGTACAATGCTTTATGGTATTTGCAAGGTTTCAGGTGACACAGTTAACAGTTATCACCACCAGGCGGTTGATGAAGTTGCACCAGGTTTTCGATTTGCTTCATTTGCCCGAGACAGTTTAGTTGAGTCGATTGAATTATCCGATACAACGGGGTATGGATTTATACTGGGCATTCAGTGGCATCCGGAAGCGATGGATATTTCCCATCCCTTATCCGGACCAATCGCCAGGTATTATATTGATGAGGTAAGAAAACATTATCTCTCAGTCACTGAATAATACCTGTCATAACACCCGGGAACAAAAGAAGCCCCGACTCCTGAGAATCGGGGCTTCGAATTTAAAGTCGGCGACGACCTACTCTCCCACTAATGCAGTACCATCGGCGCTGACGGGCTTAACTTCTCTGTTCGGAATGGTAAGAGGTGGTTCCCCGTCGCAATAGTCACCTTAAGACTTTCAATATGGTTTGACGTAAAAGAAAGAGAAAAGATTTTTAAGCCTGTACAGAGAAAGCTTACGGGTAATTAGTATCGCTCAGCTTTGACATTACTGCCTTTACACCTGCGACCTATCAACGTCATCGTCTATAACGACCCTTAAAGGAGATCTCATCTTGAGGTGAGCTTCGCACTTAGATGCTTTCAGTGCTTATCTCTTCCAGACGTAGCTACCCTGCGATGCAGCTGGCGCCACAACAGGTACACTAGAGGTCTGTCCGCCTCGGTCCTCTCGTACTAGAGGCAGGTCCTCTCAAATCTCCAACGCCCACAACAGATAGGGACCGAACTGTCTCACGACGTTCTGAACCCAGCTCGCGTGCCACTTTAATGGGCGAACAGCCCAACCCTTGGGACCTTCTTCAGCCCCAGGATGTGACGAGCCGACATCGAGGTGCCA
>CAYZEZ010000187.1:0-10049 GCA_964477295.1 uncultured Bacteroides sp.
AGCTGTTCGCAAGGTGGGACCTACCGATGCCAATGTATTGATCCTGGGGGAAAACGGAACGGGAAAAGAATTGATTGCCCGGGCCCTTCACAAATCTTCACACAGGTCATCTGATATATTTGTTTCGGTTGACCTGGGCGCCATCCATGAGACTCTTTTCGAGAGTGAAATGTTTGGACACATGCAGGGGTCATTTACAGATGCCAGGGACGACAGGAAAGGAAGGTTCGAGATAGCATCGGGTGGAACACTTTTTCTCGATGAAATTGGGAATTTATCGTTACAGGCCCAGGCAAAATTATTGACAGCTATTCAAAACCGGGCTATCACACCTGTCGGTTCAAATGAATCAGTTGAAATAGATATCAGGCTGATCTGTGCTACCAATATGCCTATAGTCGAGCTGGTCGGCCAGAACGGTTTCAGAGAGGATCTTCTTTACCGGATAAATACTGTTGAAATAAGGATCCCGCCCCTGCGTGAACGGCAGGAAGACATTCCGCTCCTGGTCAATCATTTCATGCATTTATATGGAAGAAAATATAATAAGTCAAAACTTAAAATAGCTCCCGAAAGCATAAAAAAACTTACAAAGTATAAATGGCCCGGGAACGTAAGAGAGTTGCAGCATATTATGGAACGGTCCATTATTTTAAGTGATTCCAATATACTGAAACCGGCCGATTTTCTGATAGAAAAATTGGAGGCACCAGCCATATCAGACTCCCTGAACATGGAAGATGTCGAGAAGCAAACCATTATAAATGCACTGCAAAGAAACCGGCAAAATATAACAAAAGCTGCGGAAGAGATGGGTATGGCCAGGACAACTCTTTACAGGAAAATGAAAAGATATGATCTTTAAAAGTTTCAGGGTAAAAATAGCCCTGCGAATCATCCTGATCGGAATCATTATGGGTGCTTTTATCTTTTCAATCAACCAGGAGAAATGGTATGTGGCCACAGCTGTATCTGCTATTCTTGTGATTGGCCTTATGATTGAGATGTTCGGTTTCATGGACCGGTCGAACCGGGAATTTAAAAATCTGATAATGGCTTTAAAACACCAGGATTTCAGCCAGTCGTTCAAAACCAGGTACAATGAAAAATCTTTTGTTGAGCTTGAGAAGGAATTCAGGGAGGTCATTGAACTTTACAAAAATGCCCGGCTGGAAAAAGAGGTCCACTACCAATACCTGCAATTCATAATTAACCATATCAATATCGCTGTCATTTGCTACAGGAAAGATGGAAGCATTGAACTCAGCAATCCTGCCGCCACGGCTCTGCTTGGAGTTTCCAACCTGTCGAACCTGGATGTGATCAGACAAACAGATGAAAAACTGTATAAGGTCATTACCAGTCTTGGTCCCGGTGAGAAAGAATTAATAAAACTGGTATTAAAAGGTGAGTTAATGGTCCTCTCAGCATTTGCCACCGAATTTAAATTGCAGGATGTATCCTATAAGCTTGTTTCGTTACAAAACATCCGGAGTGAGCTGGATGAACAGGAACTGGAATCGTGGCAGAAAGTGATCAGGGTGCTCACTCATGAAATAATGAACTCTGTCACACCTGTTTCTTCGCTCAGCACAGCCATCAACGAGATGCTCAGAGATGAAAAGGGCCGGCCAAAGGAACTTAATTCTATTGAAGAAGAGGATGTAAGTGACATGTACGAGAGCTTAAAGACGATTGAAGAAAGAAGCAAGGGCCTGTTAAATTTTGTGAGTACGTACAAAAACCTGACAAGGTTGCCAATACCACAATTCAAGCATATCAAAGTGGAAGATCTGATCAGTCATGTATCGGTGCTGATGAAAAAAGTGCTGGATAAAAATGGAATTGACCTGGAGATAAAACCCTCACAGGCCAATTTAGAAATTTATGCTGACCAGGATCTCATACAACAGGTTATGATTAATCTGATTATAAATGCCAAAGATGCACTTCAAAAAAGTGAAGAGAGAAAGATTCAGTTGGGCAGCCTGAAAAAGAAAGGCAAGATAATTATCCAGGTACGTGACAACGGTCCCGGCATCGACCAGGATAATATCGATAAGATCTTCATTCCTTTCTTTACCACAAAGAAAAAAGGATCAGGCATCGGCCTCAGCCTCGCCCGCCAGATCATGAGGATGCATAAAGGCTCTGTTTATTTTACATCTGACGAGCAGGGGACTGTCTTTACGTTAGAATTCTAATCCAGATCAAAGAAGTAGACAGTAGACAGTAGAGGTGTGGGTGTGGGCGTAGGTAAAAAAAGAGGGGTTGCCTTATCCGGGCAACCCCTGATTTATTTCATTCTCGAATCCTTTTCTTCCTCTTCACTCGTCACTCGTCACTCGTCACTCTTAGAGATTCTGCAAAAGGTTTTCGTTCACATCCAACTGCGATTTTGGAATTGGGAATACTATTTTCACATCATCCCAGTTGTATCTGTTTCCACTGAGGTCCTTGGCGAAATTAGACTTCTTCAGTCTCTTCATATTGTGGTAATAATCTCCTTCCAGGTAAAGTTCAATGGTTCGTTCACGTTCACAATCTGCCAGTGTTGGTGAACCGGTTAAATCGCTCACACCGGATCGCGACCTTACAACATTCAGATCATCCCTGGCACCTGAATTATTGCTCTGGTGCACCCTTGCCTCTGCCCTGTTCAGGTATACTTCGGCAAGTCTCAACACCGGGACACTAAGATACTCAACATCGAACTTGGTCGAATATACCTTACCTTCAACATTCACGAAGGCATGGTCAATCCTTGCCCTGGCATCATCATCACCGGAAAGTACATTGGCCCCTATTTTGCCAAGATAAGAACCATCGAGAGAGAATTTCGCATTGGAAAAAAGTCTGTAGTAACCCCGAAGTGTACCGGATGCATCATCAGTCCCTGATGCGAGCACAGCAAAGAGTACCTCATTTGGTGGAGTCCCTGTAGTGAAGCAATCCAGCATATCATCTGCAAGTCCTCCATTGGGTGATCCGGAGAATTTATCGATCACATAATCTGCGGCTTCAATAACCTTAGGCCAGTTTTCCTGGTAGAAATAGACCCTCGACAGGTAACCTTTTGCAGCAATTGCAGAAGCCCTTCCTGATATACTTGTTCCTTCAAGCAGACCGGCCGCATCTTCCAGGTCCATAATGATCTGGCTGTAGGCGTCATCAATGGAAGCCCTCGGGGGTGAATCAAAGGGACCTAAAGGTTCACTAAATACCGGAACGGCCAGCGGACCATATCCCGTTACATCATAACCGTATAATCGGGTAAGCTCAAAAAAGACAACACCCCGGATGAACTTACATTCACCCTCGATCCTTTTCCTTATATCATCGGTCATATCTGCATCGTTCACTTCCGGGAGAAAATCAAGGACCCTGTTTACAATTCCGATTGCTTCATAGGATACCTGCCAGGTAACCTGGACAATCTGGTTGCTCTGACCCGACATCGTCTTATTAAGCATCTGTAATTCTTCGAATACAGTATTCTGCAAACCGGATACTTTAACTGTCCCGGTAATCATATCAGTAGACACCCAGTAGCGACCGCCGTACAGGTAACCATTCTGCAATTTGTCATAGGCTCCTGCCACCGCCGCATCGAGGCCAACGGTCGAATTCAGCGCCACCTTATCGGCCAGCTCAATGGTTGGGGAAACATCGAGGATATCCTCACAGGATGTAAATCCCAGAGCTGCCAATATCAATGTACTTACTATATATTTTATACCTTTCATTGTATTGAGTTTTTGATATGTTAAAAATCCAGTTCTATCCCGAAACTTATCGTCTTCACCTGGGGAGGGGAGAGATAGGTAACTCCCTGGGTAATATTTCCCGATCCGTCCCTGTTTACTTCCGGATCCCATCCGGTATAGTTTGTCAGTGTCCACAGGTTTGTTCCTCCAACATATATCCTGAGTCTGTCAACCATAAAACGCTGGCTCAGTGAATGAGGCAAGGTATACCCCACGGTCATGGTTTTCAGTCGCAGGTAAGAAGAATTTTCAAGGTAGCGCGTGGAATTATAATTCCTGTTCTCCGGCTGCCAGTATAATTTATGGGATGATCCGTTTGGATTATCTTCCGACCAGGCATCCATGATCTTAGCGGTCTGGTTCCAGTTCCCGTCAAATCCTCCATCCAGGAATTTGCCATCATCCCTGTACACATCCATACCTACGTTAAAGGTGAAGAAGATGGAGAAATCAATTCCTTTGTAATTGAATGTGTTATTCAATCCTCCAAAGAATTTAGGATATGGGTTCCCGGTAAATTTGGCATCCCGGTCGAAATTAAACTCGTTGGTTAATTCACCCCAGTAGTTATAGAATAACTCATCACCGGCTTTGATCTCCACATCCTTAGTCGTTGTTCCAAGATCCTGGTCATTGAAATCGATCCAGTCGGTCACGGTCACTGTCTCATCCTTACGTGCAATACCATACCATTTGACAAGCTCCCATGTCCCGATAGCATATCCTTCGGCAACCACATTATTACCAAAATTCTCACCGGCAAGTTGCTCGTTTTCCGTGTTGGTAACCACGTTAACATTGCGCCCAAGGTTCAGATTGGTAATCCACTTTAGTTGGGATGATCCTGGCAGGTTATGGGATGTAAGGAATAATTCCACTCCTTTATTCTCCATGTCACCCACATTCATAATAATGGATGATGAACCACTGGTCTGGTTGATTGGCCTTGGAAGGATCAGGTCGGAGGTCTTTTTAAAATAGTAGTCAAATCCTCCGGCAATCCTTCCGGTCCAAAGCTGGAAGTCGAGTCCCACATCCGTCTGTGAAGATTTTTCCCACCGGAGGTCCGGGTTTTCCACACTGGCAATCACCAGGCCCGGCCAACCTATATAGTTACCGGTCCTCCATCTTCCCATGTAACCAAAATCATCGAACTCGGCATTTCCTGTTACGCCCCAGCTACCTCTCAGTTTCAGGTAAGTAATAACAGGAACTCCACTGAAAAAGCTTTCTTCTGAAACTGTCCATCCGACCGAAGCGGCCGGGAAAAATCCATATTTATAGTTATCACCGAACCTGGACGATCCATCCCGGCTGATGCTGGCAGTCACATAATATTTATCAGCCATGTTATAGCCAACCCTGCTGAATACAGATACAAATCCCGATCCGGTTTCATAACCGCTTCCCGATTGAATGGCCCCGTTATTGGGATGTTTTAGTCCGGGATTAGGGAACTGGTTTGCCTGCAACAGGACTTCATATTGCCGTCTCGATTCCAACGACATACCTACCATGGCTGTGACATTATGTATGTCGGCAAAGGATTTGTTGAAATTAAAGAAACTCTTTGAGTTCAGGTTTGTAAGGTTTACACGGCGGTCCATCCCATAACCATTCTCCTGGGTTATGGTCCCTACATGCCTGATTTCCCTCTGTGAATATACATTGGCACCCGCTTCGGTCCGGAATGACAACCAATCTGTAAAGTTATACTGACCGTACACATTTCCTATCGTAGTGAACACATTCATACCATAGGTTAGATCAGCATTATAAGCAACCGGGTTGGTCCCGCTTCGGGGGGCAAAGAATTTTCCCGTAGAATCATAAACCGGCATAATAGGCAATGAACGGCTTTGTGCTGTTCCCAGCCCACCGGCCCAACCGGTCGGCACCCTTTCATTAAGCTCGTAAACAAAGGTAGTTTTGGTGCCAACAGAAAATTTTTCATTGGCCCTGTGATCAAAATTTGATTTAGCACTCAGCCGTTTATAGTTATTGCCCAGCTGAATACCTTCTTCATCCCGGTAAGCACCCCCTATGTAAAATGTATTTTTCACATCACCCCCGCTGGCCGACAGGTTAAAATTATGCACAACACCAGTCCTGGTCATCTCATCGATCCAGTCGGTGTTTGTGTTCTCAGCTATTTCACGGGTGATCCCAAAAGGAAGATTGTCAAACCAGGCCTGGGTCGATTCTTCCAGGTCAGTGTAATCAGGATCATCATTATACAGGTATGAATTATTCCATGCTTCGAGTCCATATTTAATGTATTCGGGGCCTGTAAGCATATCCGGGATATTGGTTACATTATTGAATCCAAGCCAGTATCCGGCATTGAATTTCGTTTCCCCGGATTTTCCCGATTTTGTAGTAATCAGTACAACACCGTTTGCTGATCTGGATCCATAGATAGCAGCAGCAGATGCATCCTTCAGGAATTCAACTGATTCGATATCAGATGGACTGATGGCTGATAGAGTATTGGTTCCGTCGGCCCATCCATTGGAAAAGTTACCGGTAATGACCGGAATTCCGTCAACCACATAGAGCGGCTGGCTGCTGGCACGGATGGATGAAGTTCCACGGATCCTGACTGTCATGGCTGATCCGGGCATTCCATTTGAAGTGGAGATCATCACACCGGCTGCCTTACCCTGCAGGGCGCTTTGAAAGCTGGGTTCGGTGCTGTTCCTCAGCTCCTCCGATTTAACACTGGAAATGGAGCTGGTGATGTCTCTCTTTCTTTTAGTCCCGTAACCGATCACGACCAGCTCATCCAGCTGGGCAATATCCTCTTCGAGGGTAAACTCAACTCTGACGGTCTGTCCTTCAATGATGGTTAAGGTTTGTGAGATCTTTTTATATCCCACATAGGACGCTTCAAGGATAACTTCACCGGTGGGCAGGGATGCGATAGTAAAATTACCATCAATATCCGTAATGGTCCCGACGGTGGTTCCTTGCATAACTACGGTTGCACCAATCAAAGGTTCTCCGGAAATATCGACAACCTTTCCTGTAGCGCTACCCACCTGGCCAAAGGCATACATGCTTAGCATACCCGTACATAGGACCAGGATCATTTTTAGCAGGTTATTCTTCATACATAAATGGTTAATAAGTGGTCATTTAAATTTGATACCGAAAATACTGAAAAATGAATTATTCAGCATTTATATTTTGTCGATTTTACTGAGTAATTTTGTGATATATAAAGACTTAATCGGAATATTGCTTCGCCTTTTATTGTTTCAAACGTTTTCGGGGGAAAAGAATGATTTCGCTTAATATTACTGATTTTATTGACCTTTGGAGAGTTTTATGCCTCGAATTAAGGTTAATTAATATTTTTCAGACGAAATCACTCTAGGTACTGGTTACTAGTTACTGGGTGGGGAATGCTCTTATACCTAGCAACAAGTAACCAATACCTAGCACCTTCTTCCTAGTGTGGATAGACTTTCTTCTTAACCGTAGATTCCCGGATAATTAACTGTGTATCTAGCTCTTCTGTAACTGTGGGATAATCCTTTGAGGCCAGGATCCGGTCGAAGAGCAAACTGGCTGATTTCTGCCCCATCTGATAACCGAATTGCTCAACAGTCGTTAAAGGTGGATCGGTCATGGTCGAATAAATCCCATTACTAAAGCCAACCACAGCAATATCTTCAGGTATCTTAAGCCCGTTTTCCTTGATGGTCTGGCAGGCGCCAATAGCTGTGAGATCATTTACTGCAAATATTCCATCAGGGGGATTAAGTTCATAAATAAGCCGTTTCGTCACCAGCCTGGCTGCTTTGTTCGTGTCGCACCTTACTATTAATCTTTCATCGACAGGCAGATCATGGTCCTTTAAGGCTTTTATATAACCATTATACCTGTTTATTCCAATCTGAAGATCCCGGGTTGTCCCAAGGTGTGCGATCCTTTTGCATCCAATCTCGGCCAGGTGACTAACTGCCATGTATGCACCCTTAAAATCATCAACTACCACACGGTCGGTCACCATTTCCTCACAAATCCGGTCGAAAAATACAATGGGAATATTCTTCTTCCTGAGGTTTTTGAAATGATTGAAATCCCTGGTCTCTTTTGACAACGATACAAGGAGGCCTTCAATCCGGGATGATATCAGGGCCTGTACGTTTTTTACTTCCCGGATGTAAGATTCATTCGACTGACAAATCATCACATGATACCCGGCATCATAAGCCACATCTTCAATACCACTGATCACCTGGGAGAAGAAATAATGGACGATCTCAGGGATGATCAATCCAATGATATTGCTTTTGCTGCTTTGCAGACTCAGTGCAATGGCATTGGGTTCATAATTCAGCTCTTCTGCCAGTTCCCTGACCGCTTTCTTTGTCTCCTGGCTTATGTCGGGATGATCCCTCAGGGCACGGGAAACGGTGGATGGAGATATTCCAAGCCTGGAAGCAAGATCTTTTATGGTAACCTGGGCACTTCTCATCGAACTATAACAAGTAGATTGACTTTTGAAGGTGACTTCAACAATTATTAACGCTTACAATCCATTCCCGGGTTAAAATTAACTTTTTTTTAAGAATTCCCTGATTTTCTCCGCAAACGTTTTAAATCGGTAATTAAAGGATATTTTTATTTCAAAACCCTGTCAATATCAGCTATTTGGAAATATAATTGAATAGTTGTATTTGGATATTTTATACCTTTATGTCACAAATTTGAAACTTAAATAAATTTAATCATGAAAAAAACTCTACTTTTTGGAACTAACATTATTGCCCTGACGGTTCTCGCCCAGATGGCAATGGGTCAGCTGACGATGCCGGCAGCCATTACCATTGATCCGGGTAATGGAACCGGGTGGGAGGAGATCACGCTTACTGTCGATCCGGCCCTGGCCTGCGTACCCAGTGGATCAGGAAGCGTGGCAGGTGCCGCAAAGGTGTTCATGCACTCAGCTGCCGTTTTGTATGATCAGAAAGAGGCGTTTGAATCAAAAACTGGTTGGGGATCCGTTGCTATAGACTATAATGCCGAACCAAAGGATGGTATCCACACTGAAGCTGCTCTGTTGCCCGTTGGAGATGGAACGTACTCCATTACGTTCACACCTGGAGATTATTACGGGGTGACAGAGGGTAGTACCATCATTGGTATTACCGCTGTCTTCAACGCAGGCTCCTGGGATAACGAGTGTAAGGACAATGCAGATGTCGGTTGCGGTGATTTTTTCATACCTCTGACTTATACAGAACCAGTCCCGGCTCTCTTATTTAAGCTTGACCTAACATACCAGGAAGAACTGGGAAATTTCGACAAGGATGTTGACAAAGCTTATGTGATCATCGATGGAAATGATTATGATATGGGTGATCCACTTTCGGAAGGAATTTTCCCTGTTGCAAAGTATGAATATCTCATGAAAGACGGTCTGGTTGAAGGCACGGGATTTACCTATAAATTTAAAATGGGTGATACTGAAGAGACTGTGGAAGCAAGGAAGGATACAGTATCAGGAAGCCAGAAGACCATGAGCCATTTCTTTAACGATGAAGAAGCTCCTGTCGAATCAGGCAGTATTAAATTTGTTTGCAACATGAAGTATTTTGCCAGGGAAGACCGGTTTGATCCCGCAACACAGTATGTTGATATTGCCGGAAGCCTCAACGGATGGGATGGGACCGATCATCACCTGACCGATGCTGACGGTGACACCATATGGGAAATTACGGTGGATGGGTTAACCTTATATGACGACATTGAATTCAAATTCCGTATCGACGGAAGCTGGGATGCCGGTATGCACGATGAGCATGTCTCCAACAGGAAAATGAGGGTTATTCCAGGCGAAAGGACAGTAAGCGTACCTTTAGATAATTATATACCGGGATGGGTTCCTATAACAGGTGCCGTCAATATGGCCCGTGCAGAGGCAATCGGAAAATTTGATCCGGACAAAGATTTTGTCGACATAGCGGGTACTCCTAACAGCTGGAGCGGCAGTGAAGACCTGATCGATCCCGAAGGAGATCTTATATATGTTCTTAACAATGGACTTGCACTGGCAGGAGACACTGCTCAATATAAGTTCAGGATTAATGCCAGCTGGGATGATGACAAGTCTGAATTCCCCGGTGGTGGCCCGAACAGGAAATTCTATGTTGCCGACACAGCAGGTGGTGTTGTGAACGACGCTGATACAGTCTGGTTTAACGACATCGTGCTGGCCATTGAATCTCCACAGGTTCAGAAAATACAGGAAGTTTCTGTTTATCCGAATCC
>CAYZEZ010000188.1:0-10007 GCA_964477295.1 uncultured Bacteroides sp.
TCAGGTCATTGGATTCAGGGATGGATTCAGGGGCATGATGGAGAATCGTACCGTTCGTTTAGACAACAGTATGTTATCCGGTATTCTCACCCTTGGAGGGACTATCCTGGGAACCAGCCGCGATAAACCACACCAGATGCCCATGGGCGGTAAGATCATTGACATGACCGATGTTATCGTGGAAAATTATCATAAAAACCACCTTGACGTTCTCGTTTGCCTGGGTGGAGGAGGTACGCTGAAAAATGCATATCGCTTGTCCCAAAAAGGATTGAATATCATCACACTCCCAAAGACCATTGACAATGATATTACAGGTACAGATATGACCTTTGGCTTTGATACAGCAATGGGTATAGCCGTAGATGCAATCGACCGTTTGCACAGCACGGCCTCCAGTCATCATCGCATCATTTTCGTTGAGATCATGGGACACAAAGTCGGATGGCTCGCGCTGGGTGCAGGAATTGCCGGTGGGGCTGATGCGATACTGCTGCCGGAGATCCCCTATACCATCGATAAACTTGCAGAAAGCATCCTGGAAAGGGTTAACCGGGGGAAACGCTTCAGTATTGTTGCTGTTGCGGAAGGCGCCATCAATAAAAAAAATGCTGAAAAAATAGCATCCACTGAAAAAAAACTTGATGGAGCAAAAGGCAAAGAAAGGAGTAAATTAAAAGAGGAGCTGAAAGAGATGGATAGCAAATACCGCGGATCAACCATAAAAATGGTGGAAGAATTGCAACAGATGACCGGATTAGAAACGCGACTGACGATTCTTGGCCATTTACAGCGCGGAGGCACACCGTCTGCGGCCGACAGATTACTTGCAACACGACTGGGAACAAAAGCCCTGGAATTTATTAAGAATGAGCAGTATGGAGTTATGGTAGCTGTGAAGGGCAACCAAACCAAAGCCGTTCCCCTCAGTGATGTTGCGGGGAAGATCAACTATGTACCAAAAGATCACCCAATTGTTACCACTGCCCGGGATGTAGGGACCAGCTTCGGGGATTGATTGTCAAGGATTGTCAACCTCCGAAGACCTTCCTCAAAATGGTTCGTTAATAGTCTCCTTACCTCCACTTTTCAAGTGTTATGTTTCTATAGGTTGCTCCATGGATTATTCAACCACAATCATACCGCTATATGTTCCTGGTCCTCTCAATTCAAGGAAGTAAATTCCCATTGGTAATTCTGTGTGCCGTCAGTTAAACCAGGACTTTTTTTCAATTGTACCCAGTCATATTCAAAACTGATAGTGATATTATCAGGTGTTTCAAATACATCACTCTTCTCGCGAAATTATTATATTTCATTCAGCACAGGGAAATGCTCCGGGAGAATGGGTTTCAGTCCATCCACCTCCCCTCTGCGAGAAACAGCACCCGGTCTTGTCAGTATGGCTGCTTCCCCGATTAAAAGTGCAGGATCCTCCACGAATACAGAATCAGGGAAACGTTGATCTGCCGGAAGCGTAATCACAGTGACACCACATTGTTCAAGTGCCCGGCAGTAGGCCTTATGCTGTTCTAAAGCCAGGTGATAATCCGGGATCCCCAGACTTGCTGCAGTCAGTCCGTCAACCATTTCAGGACATGGTTCCCTAACAATGCAGGTAGTATACATGATTGCAGTCTGATACCTTCATGTTACGAAAATAGATATATAAATTAATTCTATTGTCCGATGTTGTAGTTGTTTTGTGGTAAAAACAAATGTACAACATGAAGGGGAAACCGTTGAAAACCTGGGCTCAAATGAATGATCATTCATTCAGCATATAGCTGGCCCATACATGTGCCGGATCCAGTTCCAATGCACTGGCGAATTGCGACCTGGCTTCATTATTTCTACCCATCCCCAGGTAGGCCAGGCCTCTCATATAATGGTTCCGTGCTTGCCGGGCACGCCCTCTTGAGGCTGCTTCAAACGAACGGAAGGCATCGGCCCCTCCCCTGCTATTCACCATCTCCAGCAATGCGTTGAATTCCTTCCGGGCTTTTTCACTTTGCCCTAGTTTCCGGAAAGCAAGGCCTTTTTCATATAGGTATTCTGTTCCATCAACCATTTCACCAATTGCTTTTTTATAGCAGTCTTCAGCCGCTGCACGATCATCCATTTTCTCATAACAATTCCCCAGCAGATAGTTCATTTGAGCTCTTCGCTCGCTTCCCCATCTTCCTGTCGGGTAATCCAGCGCTTCCTGCAGATCCCCTACAGCAGCTTCATAATTTCCTGCATGATATTCCTGCAAGGACCTCAAAATGTGAGCATTAAGGAATATATCCCTCAATGTCTGGCTTCCTTCAGATTCAACAAATTCAGCCCTGTTCAGTATATCAATTGCTTCATTGTATTGTCCCAGGAAGACCAAAAGCTCAAGTTCCCTGAGGTAGGTATAGCTTCTTTGTTCTGAAATATTGCGATTATCCCTGAAGACCTTTTCGTATCTTTCTTTTGGCGTTATTCCGGCCTGTTCAAGTACGATATCATACTCATACATCAATCGCGGGTCTTCATTGTTGCTGGCAAAAGCTTCTTCATACAAACTTGCGGCTTTGTCCAGGTTATTTTGCTGTTCCTTAGCCGCCAGGGCCAAATTCCGTTGAACGATATAAAAACCATTGTCAATGGCCTGTGATTTTTCCCATAATCCGATTGCTTTTTCAGGCTGCAGTTCATAATATAAATTACCCAGGTAATAATAGGCCATTGCATCATCGGGATAATAACCAATCGCCTCATTCAGGGCTTCCACAGACTCATCCCTGAATGGAAAGCAATAAAGATGTGGTTTTCGTGATGCGATTGCAAAATACTGCCTGGCCTTTTCCGTGTCATTCAGCTCTGACCAGAAGTATCCCAGATAATAATACAACATCGGGAATTGGTTATCCTTCTCTTCAAGGCGTGATAATATATCTATTGCTTCTTCATAAAATCCGCAGTTGGAGTATACTGCTGCAAATTCAAGGTAGGACTGGACCCTGCCTTGCATAATATTGATAAGCTCCTCCTTTATTTCTTCTGCCTGCCTGTTTTGTTTCAGCTCCTTCCTGATCCGGATCAGCTCGTTCCTTGACTGGTAGTCAAGCAGGTCTTTTCGGGCTATGCGCTCTGCCAGGTCCTGTGCTTCCTCGAGCATGCCGAGTTTTCTCATGATCACTACCTTGAGGTTCAGCGCCTTCAGGTTATTGGCATCGGTGATCAAGGCACGGTCAATGTGTTCAAGCGCTGTTTCATAATCCCCGTTTTCACAATCCAGTTCTGCCAGCTGATGATAGGCGGGCGTATGCCAGCCTGTATTCCAGGTGGCATCATAAAAATTATCATAGGCTTCCGTATTCTTATGGAGCCTTCTTTGAACGACGCCAAGGTAATACAGCGCTTCGCTGTCTTTTGGCCTTGTATAGCGCATCGTGATCCTGTCAACCGCAGTTTGTAAATGCTCCTCTGCCTGTTCGAACATTTTTCTCTTAGAGTAGAGAATACCAAGCTGCGTATTCACCCTGTAGTCACCAGGATCACGTTTTAATGCTTCAAAATAATATGGATAGGAGGAGATGGAGGCATTGTAAAATTGATCCAGGCGCAGGCCGTTGAGGTACAATTCTTCAACTGTTTTTACGTTGTCCGGGTTGGCCGGGGATTTTAAAGGCTCCGGCATAGGCTTGCCCGGGGGGGGTTGAGGTTGATACTCCAGTATAGTTTCATCCGATGAACTGTATAAGGAGAATTTCAATTCTTCTTCATTCACCGGACCATCGATCGCAATGTCCCTGGAATAAGGTGAGGCCGGACCGATATCAATGGATTCATTAAAAACTTCCCTGCCCTCACAGGTCAGTACTGCCCTGGCATTTTTTAACGGGCTGGTGGCATTCAGCCTGACAGAGACTTCACCATTTTCGACGACCAGGTTCAATGCTGCATTCCTGTTTGCCTGGACCAGTCCCCCAAGCTCCCTGATCGGAAACCAGGTCATGGTAAAATCCTTGCTTTCATAAGGCTGGAGCCAGCTGTAGTCGGGCTGGTTGTCAGTATATGCCCCCGCCATCAACTCAATATAGCGGCCACTGGAATCCGTTAGCCCGTCATTGATCCGCCTGCCACGTGCGTTGTTCCCGTCAGCCCAGTATTTCATTCCCGTGCATATATGATGGTTCCCGATCCATGCTGTCCCCGCTTCTTTGCCATGGTCATAGCCTCCGAAAAAATCTTCCTGCGGATCCCATGAAAAAAATGAGGACGGAACCCCGGTGTTTTTCCACATGCTTATATCTAATCCTTTGTAATCGAAGCTATTATAAAATCTATCACCAATCGGCCAGGTGATCATCTCCCTTTTATGATGCTGGGTGGCGTATTCTACGGAGGGTGGAAAGATGACCTGGTAATTGGTATCCGCATGTACGGATGGATTTGCCCAGAAAAGAAATGAATTGACGTAGGGTGTCGGATTATATGGACGGGCTGTCAACTCAACAATGGATGAATTCGGGTATACTGTATATCCGTAGTATATGCGCATACGGTGGAGATTTTCAGTATATGCCATCCAGACAGTAGCGCTCCCATCGGGATTATTTTCAATGGTATAATCCATGGGTGCGACAGTATTAGGGCCGTGATGATGCGGGAATCCCCAGGCATTTCCTCCCGAGATCCAGAATCCGACCATCCCGATTAATGAGGGCTTAATTACATCGTTGCGATAAAAAAATTTATAACCGTTTGATTTATCGTAGGCTTCATATATCCTTCCGCCCATCCCGGGCATAATCCCTATTTTAATGAATTCATTCTCAATGTATATAATATGATACTTCCTGTCTTCTTTAACCTGTGTCATGTTATCATTCATGGGATAGGGATACATCCGCCGCTGCACCCCCTGGTGTACCCTTCCTTCATAAAAGCGCGGCATGGGATTGGGCGGATCAACCAGGTATGTCGGTATCGTCAGCGAATCCTCTGTAACGGTCAACCAGCCCGGCAATTTGGTTTGAGTGCATTTCGGGAGCGTACTCACCAGGATAAGAAGGGCAGAAAATAATATAAAGCCGGCAAACAGTTTTTTCAGAAATATTGTTTTCATAGCATAAGGAGTTTGGATTTCAAGATTAGCAAAAAAGACAGAAACATGAAACTACGGTAACCTGTAATTCCGGATTAAAATCTTCAGCCCGCTTATTTGTCCCACAAATCAGGAATTGCCCCGTGTCCGCGTGCTCTTAACGGAGCCTGGTCAAAAGGTGCAATGGTACCTGAATGAACTTCAAACAATCTCTTTGCAGTTTGTGACATGGCCTCAACCTGGTACGGGTATGGCCTGTCGGTTACATCCACGAGTCCGCAATTGTAATTTTCCCCATCATTGCCACGCCCCGTAAGATCCTGGTCGCACCACTGGAAATATGCAGTGCCGATAAGTCCGGGATGCGAATAAGCTTTTTCCGTATAATACCTGTAACCTATCCCCCTCTCCTGCTGGGAGTTTACCTGCCACAATGACTGCGCCATTCCCCTGTCTACCGTACCAAAGTGATACTCCCCGATCATCATGGGCCTGCCCGTTACTTCCATGCACCTGTCCATCATATCCGTGGGGGGATACAGATCATAGCAATTAAAACTGAAAACATCAAACACATCTTTGCACAGGTCCAGTATTTCATTTTCCGGGACATGGCCGAATCGTATGCCCAGGTTAAGATGGTTACTGTGACGCTTCAGGGCATCACCGACCGTTTTTATGAAAATCCGGAACGTATTGTGAATGAACTGTTTTCGTTTTTCCGGGGTATCTCCGCCGGCGAGCTGGCCCAACAGCTCCTTTTTTATTGGCCGGTCATTATTTCCGGCAAGTATCATATCACAGAGCCGTTGTTCCTGACCCAGCCATGATGGTTCATTATAAGTGAAATAGCCCAGAAGCCAGGGATTCTCATTGTATGGTTCCACAGATGAACTGACTGCGTTATCTATCCTTTCTTCAAATCCCGGGGCGTATACATCAGCCAGCCCCATCAGTCCGCCTTCAATACCAAGCCCCTGTAATTGCATTGTAAACGCCTTCCTTTTCCTGTTATACACTTGCGGCCTCGACCAGTTGGCGATGGTATTGATTCCCCACCTATCCATCCGGTTGAATATGTTGTCGATTGACTTTTCCCTGAAATCCTCACCATACCGGCGGTACAGGTTCCATGTTCCGAACGAGGCCGTATTGGGCCTGCCGGGATTAAAATCCTGCCTTTCCGGGGGGAGCTCCTTGTACAGGTTTCTCCGCTGGTCTATTCTGTATGCACGTCCCCCGCCTCCCGGGCCCACACAATTCACTCCCACAGAGAGAAACAGGTAACCTTCAGGATCGACAAACCACCAGCGGCCGTCAACCTTCTCCGTTCTGAAGAAACCGGTGCCCTCATCAATCCTCGCTTTCAGGTATCCCCCGAATTTCGAGTAATTATATTCCTCCGTGCTCACCGGTTGATGGTCTTCGGCATCCCATTCATCCATAAGTTGCTCAAGGGAATATATCTTGCCTTCCCAGTCTCCCAGGTTGTATTGTCCGAATTCATCAACAACCGGGGTATCACCCAGGTACTGGTCTCCCGGATCTTCTTTTGCCAGGGTTACTGAACGCAGCTTCATGACCTGGTCCCCGATGGGAGCAAGCATCCGTATCCCGATTGAATCCACCCCTTTGAGAGGGCTCCTTTTCCCGGTCAGGTTGATCCATCCCGTATACCTTGGTTGATTATAGGTCGCCGCCAGGTCACTCCGGGCAGCGGGCAGTTCCCTGTAAAACCGCAGGGGGATGGCAAGCCTGTTCCAGCCGTTCGGAGTGTAACTCATTACCCGTAGCTCATTGTATCCTGTCTCTGTGGTAAAACCCACATGAAACCGCTGCGGAGTTGTGATCATGAACTCCAGTACAACAAACTCATATCCATCCCAGTCTGATGGCAATCCGGGTGAAATATCCGCCAGTGCAAATTTCTTCCCTGAGACTTCCAGGTTGCTGTCAAAATGAATGGTTACATAATCGCGGTGACACGCGATTAAAGAGGTCAGGATCATGAAGAAAAGCACTCCGGATCCGGTTATTTGATAATTTTTCATTGTTGATAATTATTTTGTAGTTATAATCTGACGAATGGGAACCACTGCATCACGGCAGCGGTTAAACGCAGCGCTACCCTTTTACTCCACTTTGATGAAGCGGCCATAGTAATATTGACCGGATGCGCTTTCAATACGATAGAAATAGATGCCGGGTTCCAAACGATTATCCAGCAGAAAAGTGTACCCGTGAATGGCAGCACCGGCATTGATATTGTTGTGTTTCTGTACCAGTACACCTACATTGTTGTATAACGATATTGAAAATGTGCTGTTTCCGGGTTGGGAAATCCTGACGGTTAGCCTGTCGCTGACGGGATTCGGATAAACCGAAATGTTGAGAACGGGATGTTTTGACGCGACGGAAGTGTTTTCAGGAGTTTCAGGAGTTTCAGGGATTTCAGGGAATGGATTTTCATATTGCGCCAGTTCATTATCCATCCATTCCATCCTCCGGGTCAAAAATATTTTCAGATTACCTACTTCCCTGTAGTATGAGTCCCTGTCCTGGTAACCGGAGGTTTCCCTCCAGATAAATTTACCTAAGACGTCCCATTTACTGAACTCCCGTTTCTGGGGTTCTGACAGCAATGATGCTACAGAATCAATATAGGCAATCAGGTTCTCTGTTTTATATGGTCCCTGGCGCAGGTATTCCCACCTGTGCCGGACAGCATAACTGAACGCAGGATCGGTAAACAATTTTTTCCAGAAGAAAGGTTCGTTGGAGGTATTCGGATGAGAAAACATCCAACCCTCAACCACACCATCGTCGGGATACGAAGAGTTTCCCGCAGACTGATCGAAATCCCAGACCGGTCCGGCATTTATTTTACCCATTTTATCCTTGTGAAAATAACCGCTCCATCCGTATGCATCGCTGTTGCGCATGGCCTCCTGGACAATGATTTCATTAATGAACGATTCCACATTAATATAGGCATGGTATCCTGTTGTGCTGTCAGCAAAATTTTCAGATTTCATGGCGTTCCTGAATTCATTATCGTACTTTGTTATATAAGCAATCTGTTCAGGTGCTGCCTCCTCAAATTTTGGATATTTCAGATTTCTCCTGTCTCCGAAGTTGGTTTCAAAGCCGGTGATCTCCCAGATATACCCTCCTGTAATATCGGGTTCGGTTATCTCGTCGGGGTACAGATCGGCAATATCCAGCCTTCCTTTGTCCCGTTTAATTTTTTCCATCAGGATATATATACCCTGGTATTCGCCGTTCAGCACTACTTCAACCAACCGGGTATGACTGGCCCAATATCCATTCTGCCGCGACATATGATTGGCCAGCCCGTTCCGGATAAAGGTATGGTCAATATAAGATGCCCTCAGGACCCAGTCATTTTCTTCCGGCCATCCGAACAACGAAACATTCAGGTTTTCACCAAGACTATCCCTGGTTTCAAAGTTGTAAGGCTTTTTAGGAAAGCCACTGGTGGAATGTCCCCTTATTTCGATCCCGACATGACCGCTGTAATGATTATGCGTATTGCTGATGTGATTTTTCTGTCCATCGCCGTTAAAGATTATGCCCATATAGGCCCCGATCTTTGGCTCATCAACAATGGGTGCATTGTTTTCGGTATTGATGATTACCAGGGGCAGGTTCGATGATGTAAAATCAACCGGTTCAGTAAACCATTCCGGTGTATGGCGATAGTCGCTTCCGGGAGTGGAGATCCCTGCTATTAACCATACCGATGAAGAGAGGTCGGATGAAGTGGTTGTGACATTGTGCACCTGGATGCAAAGTATATTCTTTCCACTAACCAGGTTTTGCTCCAACAGGCTGGAAGCAATAAGGAACCCTTCCTTCTCTCCTGCTTCATGCTGAGTGGCTGAGAGCTGCAAGGGACCAGGGAACGGATCGGAAAGCCCTGCGGAACGGGCAATTTCAGAGCCGTTAAGATAAGCCACAAAAGCATCGTCGTAATCAATATACAGCCAGGTTTTGACCCAGGCTGCAGTATCCACTGCTGTGAAAGATTTGCGAATGAAAACCGAGCTGCAGGGGTCAATGACAGTAGAATCATCTTCATCGCCATACCCGATTCCCCCTTCCCCGGTGTCCCACAACTGATCATCAAAATCGATTGTTCTCCAGTCATCGCCGGCGGTCCCCCTGTTGCTGCTCCAATATTGAAATTCATCATCTGAATTTACGACCAGTACCCAATGATCAATGTAGCTGTATTGGCCATACACACATAAACTCACTACAAGCAATACAGGTAAAATCCTGAAAATTTTAAGCATTCGTTACTTCCCTGATTTTTTTTCATTAATACAATAAAAAAATACGCCGGGTCGGGATTTGGCCTGATCCACTCCACGATCATTACAGTATAAACTGAGGCTGTCTCAAGGCTGAATTGAGATGGCCCCGGTTAATAATCTTATCATTTTACCTCAATTCCGGGTTACAGGACTTTATTCCACCTGAATGATCCTGAAGGTTTCAACCGTTTCGTTGTTTTCAACCCTGAGTATATACATGCCGGGCCCTGGAGTGTAAACCCGGGATTCAGAATCGAATGTCCTGGTTTTTGAAAGCATGATTCCAGCCATATTATAAACTAAAATTGTACTCAAGCCTCCACTGGTTCTTACCATAAAGATTCCACCAGATACTGTCGGGTAAACTTGAACATCAGCCTTACCGGGTACAGGTTCGACGGAAACATCAATGGTAAAATTAATTGAGTATAAATTGGAAGCAACACCATCTTCTGCTGTCACTGCTACAGTAGAAGTTCCCGGAAGAGTTGCGGCGTTATTGACCTCTACAGTGGCACCTGTATCCGTTGGTGTAGCGTCAACCGTTGGTACTATTGTCGTTCCTGACGGCAGTACAACATTATATG
>CAYZEZ010000189.1:0-9912 GCA_964477295.1 uncultured Bacteroides sp.
TGGTAGGCTGAGGCCGAACTGATAAAAATATATTGTCCTGTCTTGCCCGAAAAAAGCTCAATGTCACGTCTGATTTCTTCCGGTTTGTAAGCAATAAAGTTGACAACAACATCAAATTCATGATCCTTAATTGCTGCTTTAACCTGGCCGGCATTATGGATGTCACCCCGGATGATCCTGGCGTTCTTGAGTTCGGGCCTTTCGCGGTTGCCCCTGTTCAGTAAAAAGACTTCATGACCTTTATTAAGAGCAAGTTTCGAACATGCAGTGGAGATATTACCTGTTCCTCCGATAAATAGTATTTTCATTGATCCAACGATTAATAGTCCTGGTATTTTAGCATAATCATTAAAAATAGTTAAAATTCTCCTGATAATTTAAAAAGGTTAACAAAATCAGGCAGCCGGTTTTTCCTATGGATCACACTTTTTATCTCATAGCCTTTCTGGTTTTTTTTTCTTTACTTTGCCAATTATTTAGAAACATTCTTAAAAGCTGTTATTATGTGCTTAGCCGTGCCCGGGAAGGTTGTGTATATCGATGAGAGCAATCCTGAGCTCAGGATGGCCAGGGTTGATTTTTCAGGGATTATGAAAGAGGTGAGTGTTCAATGGCTGCCTGAAGTTAAGGTGGGTGATTATATTTTGTCTCATGTGGGTATGGCCCTTAATATAATTGATGAGGAAGATGCAATGGAGACCTTGAAACTGCTCCGGGAACTAGGGGAGATAGATGCAGAGAATCCTGAGCACTGGTAAAGAAGAAGGATTTAAAGATTTGAGGGGTCAAGGAGCCAAGGGTCCAAGGGGTCAAGGGATTAAGGGAGCCGGCGGAGCATGGAACGAAGAAACCGACAAACCGGGAAAACAACAAACCAACAGTTGAAATATCTTGATGAATACAGGGACAAGGAGATCGTGCAGAAGCTTTCTGACCAGATCAGGAAAGTGACTACCCATGATTGGACCATCATGGAGATCTGTGGAGGACAGACACATTCCATCATGAGGTATAGTCTTGAAGAGTACCTGCCTGACCTGATCAGGCTTGTACACGGACCGGGTTGCCCGGTTTGTGTTACACCCCTTGAGATCATTGATAAAGCCATTGCCCTGGCTTCAAGGGATGATGTGATCATGGCTTCATTTGGCGACATGATGCGGGTACCGGGTTCGGATAAAGACCTGTTGAGCGTGAAGGCAGCAGGAGGCGATGTGAGGATGGTATATTCTCCCCTGGATGCAGTAAAGATTGCTGAAGATAATCCGGAAAAGAATGTGGTCTTTTTTGCCATTGGATTTGAAACGACTGCTCCTGGCAATGCGCTGTCTGTTAAAGAGGCTAAACGAAGGGGATTGACCAACTATTTTATCCTTTCATCCCACGTGCTGGTGCCTCCCGCAATGAAAGCCATTCTTTCCTCTGATAAGAACCTGATACAGGGATTTCTTGCTGCAGGTCATGTCTGTACAGTCATGGGGTACAATGAGTATATTCCAATCGCAGAAGAATATGGCATCCCCATTGTCGTTACCGGATTCGAACCGGTGGATATCCTGCAGGGAATCTACATGGCTGTTGAGATGCTGGAAAAGGGAATTACAGAAGTTCACAATGCATATGGCAGGGCTGTCACCCGGGAAGGTAACGCCAGAGCAAAAGAACTGCTGGAGGAAGTGTTTGAAGTAACCGACCGGAAGTGGCGCGGCATTGGTAATATCCCTAAGAGCGGATATGCCCTGGCCTCCGGTTACGCCGGATTCGATGCTGAAAAGGTTTTTAATACAGGAGATATCACAGTGCAGGAATCACCCCTTTGTATCGCGGGTGAAGTATTACAGGGACTTAAAAAGCCTTCCGATTGTCCTGCATTCGGAAAAGAATGCAAACCGGAGCATCCGCTGGGAGCACCAATGGTATCTGCGGAAGGTGCCTGTTCAGCATATTTCCGTTTTGGAAAAACAAAAATAAGCTGAACCGCTAGTATTGAGTATTGAGTCGAAGAACGAAGACCAGAAAACGAAGAACGAGGAACGATGATCGAGTTAAGCTGTCCCATCCCAATAAGCGATTATCCCTTCATCACGATGGCACACGGGAGCGGAGGGGTATTGTCACACCAGTTGATCGACAAGATGTTCGTTCCGCTTTTTGGTTCAACACAGTTGAATGACCTGCACGATGGAGCAGTCTTTGATGTTCCTCCCGGAAAACTGGCTTTTACCACCGATTCTTTCGTCATCGATCCAATTTTCTTCCCTGGAGGTAACATCGGCGAACTGGCCATTAACGGAACTGTAAATGATTTAGCCTGTTGCGGGGCGAAACCACTCTACCTTTCGGTTGGGCTTATCCTGGAAGAAGGGCTTCCAATGGATGACCTCTGGAAGATTGCAGTATCGATGAAAGAAGCTTCGGATAATGCCGGAGTTAAGATCATAACCGGAGATACCAAAGTAGTAGATAAAGGGAAAGGGGATAAGATTTTCATTAATACCACCGGTATTGGTTCCGTCCTGGATGGGGTTAATATTTCCCCGGTGAATTGTAAACCTGAAGATGTGGTTATAGTCAGCGGCACAATTGGTGATCACGGAATTGCTGTAATGTCGGCCCGGTCGGGCCTTGAGTTTGAAACCCGGATTGTCAGTGATACAGCTCCATTAAATATCCTGGTAGAAGAGATACTGAATGCTTCAGGCCAGATTCATGTATTGCGCGATCCCACAAGGGGCGGAGTGGCCACAACCTTAAATGAGATTGCATCTTCATCGAATACCGGTATTATCCTGGAAGAAGACAATATACCTGTCACTCAGGAAGTTCACGGTGCCTGTGAAATTCTCGGGCTCGATCCCCTGTATATTGCCAACGAAGGCAAATTGCTTGTCATTATTCCTGAATCAGAATCTGAAGCGGTATTAAGTGCCATGCGAACAAATCCCGTTGGGAAAAATGCAGCCATTATCGGGCGGGTTTCCGGTGATCATCCCGGAATCGTCAGAATGACCACCACCATTGGCAGTTCACGCATCATCGATATGCTTACCGGCGAGCAACTCCCAAGGATTTGTTAACCTGCAATTTACCAGCCACCCTAAAGATTTTCTGATCCTTAACTTTGTCCGGGAACGATTTTGTGGCATATTTTATGAACCGATAGTATAAATTTGTGTTAAATTAAATACAGGTTGTTATATATGTAATTATTTTCATAAATTTATGTCATATTTTGTTACTAAGTGTCAGATTATCAAAAAGTCAACAGAATGAAAAAAATATATGCTTTACTACTTTCTCTTGCCCTTTTTACCTGTGTTCCCGGGCTGGGCACCCTTTGTGCGCAGGACACTATTGTCTTGCCGGCTATGAAAGACAATACCTTATATGAATACGCAACAGGGGATTCCTCCAACGGAGCCGGAAATTTTATTTTTGTTGGTAAAACCAATAAGGAAAAGTTGCGAAGGGCTTTAATAGCTTTTGACATATCCGGGAATATTCCGGAAGGTTCAATCATTGAATCGGTCCGGTTGACCCTGCATTTATCAAGGACCGGATCAAGTTCTTCATTCATACGGATACATGAACTCATGCGGGACTGGGGAGAGGGTACATCCGATGCTCCCGCCCAGGAGGGAAAGGGAACTCCGGCAACCGATGGCGATGCCACCTGGATTTATACTTTTTTTAATACTGGGCAATGGTCACATCCTGGTGGAGATTTTTTCTCTGATACACTAGCGACAACAGAAGTGAAAAGTTTTGGGGATTACACATGGAGCTCCACGAGTGGCCTGGTTGGTAGTGTGCAGAAATGGCTCAACCAACCGGATGAAAATTTTGGATGGATCCTGATCGGCAGCGAGGAGGACAAGCAAGATGTAAAACGGTTTGATTCCAGGGAACTGGATCATGAGCCTTTCCGGCCCAGGTTGCAGGTGGTTTACTCTGCTCCGGTCAGTATTTATGATAACAATAATGGTTTACAGTGGGTAACCGGTTTAAGGGCCTATCCAAATCCTTTTTCAGATATTACAACCATAGAATATAAGCTTGCTCAACAGGGTGATGTTGAAATTAAAATCATGAATATCCTTGGGCAGGGAGTATTAACCCTTGTTGATGAATATCAGACAGTTGGAACGCATTCAGTAGCGTGGGACGGCAACAATGGAAATGGTAAAAAACTGAATAATGGAATTTATTATTCTTATATTCGTGTCGGAAAAGAGATATCTGTGATTAAGATTCTGAAAACCCAGTAAACCTATGACTAAAATTGCACTTGTTACCGGTGGAGGCCGTGGAATCGGTCTGGAAATCTCCAAACAGCTTGCCGCCCAGGGTATAATTACCATCTTAACTGCGAGGAATATGCATGAGGGCAGACCCCTTGTAGACGAACTCAGGAATCAATGGAAAAACATTTGGTATCATCAACTTGATGTTACCGATGAGACCAGCATCAGGGATCTGATTAAATACCTGGAAGAGGATTGCGGTAAACTTGATATTCTGATCAATAATGCCGGTATCCTGCTTGAGGATGATAAAAATATTCTGGATATGGACCTTGAGATAATCAGGAAGACCCTTGATATCAATCTGTATGGTCCACTTAGAGTATGCCAGGCATTTTCACATATGCTTAAAAAGAGTGGCGATGGAAGGATTATCAATCTTTCCAGCTCTATGGGTCAGCTATCCTCCATGGGCAGTGACAGTCCAGCTTACCGGTTATCCAAAACAGCTCTTAATGCTTTATCAGGTATACTTTCCGCTGAACTGGCTGGCTCAAATGTCAAAGTGAACTCAGTGTGTCCTGGTTGGGTGAAAACCGGCATGGGCGGGGAGAGTGCCCCCGGAACGGTTAATGAAGGTGCAGATACAGCAGTCTGGCTGGCTACCACAGACGAAATCCCAAATGGAAAATTTGTCAAGGGAAGAAAAGTGATACCCTGGTAGATTAATCCTGTTAAGTTATGAGAAATATTGTATTGATTTGCCTGGCAATGCTGATCAGCATGCCGGGAATTGCACAGATCAGCAGTGGTGGTACACCACCCGGTTTTAGTATATCCCTGAAATCAGCCGATGAGATCCCCGTGTTCATTTTACCTGAAACAGATCATGAACAGTTGTTGATGGAGGATATTGAGACGGAAGCAACAGACTGTAATTACCGCATTGCAAAAGGATTTGAGGTTAGTCTTAATCCCTATAATTCAGGACTCTGGAGCAGTCTTGAGGATGGCAGCCGGATCTGGAGACTGAAAGTAAAATCTCCCGGTGCCATTGGACTAAATATTTTCTTCGACCAGTTTGAATTGCCTGAGGGTGCAAGGGTGTTTATTTATTCTCCGGATAAATCACAGGTCCTGGGCGCCTACACTTCAGGGAATAACAAGAAATTCGGTAAGCTGAATGTGCAACCGCTGGCAGGAGAGGAGCTGGTGGTGGAATATTTTGAACCTGCCGGATTAACCGGTAATGCCCTGCTGCAAATAGGCAATATTGGCCATTTTTACAAGGGTGATGCGCTGTTTGGCATAACAGGATTTGGTGATTCGGAACCCTGCAACAGAAACGTTTTATGTGCGGATGGAGATGAATGGAGGGATGAGATCAGATCGGTTGCCATGATTTTGTTCCAGAGTGCCGGTGGATATTTTTTATGTTCCGGGGCATTAATTAACAATCTTAAAAATGATGGCAAACCTTACTTCCTTACTGCAAATCATTGCCTGCCCACATCCTTTGAAGCTTCATCAGCACTGTACTATTTCAATTATGAAAGCCCGCAGTGTTACCCTAACCAGGATGGGAGTAAAGACCAGACAGTTTCCGGTTCGAGCATACTGGGCACTTATAACAGGCTCGATTTTTGCCTGGTTGAGCTGAGCAGTCCGCCTCCTGATGATTACAATGTTTTTTATTCCGGCTGGGATGCAAGACCCGATCCTCCCGCGAGTTGTATTACTATTCATCACCCTGCGGGAGATGTAAAAAAGATATCTACTTTCGATGATATTCCTGAAACAGGAAATTTTATATACAGGTTTGATTTTGATGATGATACCCACTGGTACATCGATAACTGGACCAAAGGGATCACCCAGGGCGGATCATCGGGATCTCCATTATACAATCAGGACAAGAGAATTGTTGGAGATCTTACCGGAGGAACAGCCGAAGGTCAGAATTGTACTTCTGCAGATGCATTTTATGCAAAATTTTCGGATTCATATGCCAATTACAGTAACCAGAATTATCAGCTGAAGCACTGGCTCGATCCTGACAATACAGGAAAAACATTTGTGAATGGATATGACCCGGCAATGGGTACAGATACAAAGCAGGTTCCTGAGATTGATTTTTCTGTTTACCCGAATCCTGCAGACGGACTGATTTATATTGATTATCCATCCACAGGAACCCTTTCTGCCGTCAATATCTATGATGTTTCAGGAAGGATGATCAAAAGCATATCACCAGACGGCCGGCGTGTCCGTGTAAGGGTCGATGTTTCAGATCTCTCTTCCGGACTATATTTTCTAGAAATAAGAGATAGTGATCTTTCTTATACGAAGAAGATCACTATCAGATAATTACATTGGGTTATCATACAATGTAAAAACGTAGGATCCTGCAGCCGCCTTAAATGCCACCTCAATAACTCCGGCTTCAATAAATTCAAGTCCTTCCTGTAGTGGAGTAGCAGCGCCCCCTGCGCTGAATATAGTATTTCCTCCTTCCAGGATGGAAGGATTGTTGTACCCAGCCACTGGAATTTTTACAGTAGCGCTTGTATTGGGAGGAATGATGACGATCATGCGCAAACCATCATCTGTCTTCTGCCAGTGGCATTTAAGCAATCCATATCCTGTTTCAATCTCTCCCAATGCATAGGTCAGGTCCCCGGCTGGTTTGGGTGAAATGATGGAATGCTTGAATCCCGGTTCCTCAGGATCGGGTTTTATTCCCGCGAGGTATGCATAGTACCATTCCCCACAGGATCCCAGGGCAAAATGATTTCTTGAATTCATCTGATCCGGTCGTTCCTTATCACTGTTCCATAACTCCCACATAGATGTGGCACCGTTTTCAGCCATATAACCCCATGATGGATAGGTAGTCTGTGAAGCCACCTCATATGCCAGCTCATGGTAACCATAATCGCTTAGCATGGGCAGGAGATATCCTGTACCGAGGAAACCTGTGGAAGGATGCTTCTCCTTCGCGATCACATTTGCTGCAATGTTATTGGCAACTTCCTGTTTGAGTTCATCGGGGACAATCCCAAATGCCAGCGGTAGCAGATTGGCTGTCTGGGTCCCTTCCAGGTAATTATTGGTTTTCGGATCAAAGAACTTCTTATTAATAGCTTCAGCAATCTTCCCGGCCAGTTCTTTATATTCCTTTGCATCCTCCTCCTTTCCCAGGATTTTTGCTGCTTTTGACAGCAGTTTGGTACTGTAGAAATAGTATTCAGCCGATATAGGGGCACCCGGAGAGGGTACAACCGATATCCAGTCACCATAACCATGCCAGCCATTTCTGTCGAATATATAAAGGTTTTCTCTGGCATTGAGGCGCATAAACTCAACCCATGCTTTCATTCCTTCATAATTTTTTTCCAGTATCCCTTCGTCACCATAGAATTTATATACCATCCAGGGAATAACCGTAATGGCATCGCCCCAGGCAGGTTTGCCGGGGCCATCCACCACGATACCAGGATTCACATCCGGCACCCATCCTTCTGTATCATCCTGACTGTCAGTGATATCGATCATCCATTTGGTAAAGAACCTGGCCATGCTCATATTATAACAGGCCGTGGGCGAAAACATCTGGGCATCCCCTGTCCAGCCCAGACGCTCATCACGTTGCGGGCAATCGGTCGGTACCGATTGCATGTTTCCTTTCTGGCCATTCACAATGTTCTTCCATACCTTGTTTATGATCTCATTTGAGCACTTAAACTTTCCGGTAACCGGGGCACTTGAATAGAACTGGAGTCCGGTCAGGTTTTCTTTACCCGGCGTTCCCGGGAATCCTTCCACCTGCACATACCTGAACCCGTGATAGGTGAACCTGGGATGCCAGGTCTCCATCTCTCCACCTTTCAAAATGTATTTATCCGTGGCTTTGGCGCTTCTCAGGTTTTCCTGGGCAACGGTCCCATCCTCATGGAGTAATTCTGCAAAGCGCAATGTTACCTCTGTACCTGCTTCGCCCTGGACCTTTAGCCTGGCAAAACCAACCAGGTTGGTCCCCATATCGAATACGAATTTACCCGGTTCCACCTCCGTAACACTGACAGGTTCAATTTCCTGTGCAATCCTGATAGGTGGTCCTGCCTGGGCAGACAGTATAAGGGTGTCTTCTTCCGTGAATTGGTTAACCGGCTCCCATTCATCCTGGTTTAATCCGATTTCTGACCAGCCCGGTATCTCAAGCCTGGCATCAAATTTTTCTCCCTGGTAAATTGAATTATCGGTGATCGGTGATTTATGGCCTTTCCATGTCTCATCCGAAGCAATTATTTCAGTGGAGCCGTCTTTATACTCAATTTCAATCTGGCAAAGTCCCCTCTCAGGTCCCCTGCTGTATTTTACACCTCCCATCCAACCCAGTCCTGAGGACCACCACATATTTCCCAGAAACATCCCGGCAGCATTTTCTCCCGGTTGAATTTTATCAGTTATGTCATACACCTGGTATTGGACACGGTCTCGATAATCGGTCCAGCCGGGAGTCAGCAAGTCCTTCCCGATTTTATTCCCATTAACGTACAATTCATAATTCCCCAATCCAGTAACATAGGCTCTTGCTTTTTTGACCGATTTTGATGCTGTAAATTCTTTTCTTATGAGTGTAGACCGTGGAACCGGTCCGGGAGCATCAATACGACCCCAGTAGCCTTCACCGTAAGGCGCTATTATCTCTGCACTTATCCATGATTCATCATTAAATACTGATTTTGTCCATCCCGGTATTTTTTTCAAGCTGGTTAAACAACTCTCATCCGAAGAGATATATTCGTTTGTTCCGTCTGCATATACAAGGTCAAGGTAAAATATCAATCCGCAATATTCGGGTTGGGTGGTTATGGCCGAAAATGCCAGTATATTCTCTCCCTCCGTGAGATCATTCGTTATATCCCTGTTGTAAAACCTTTGCCAGTCATCTCCTTTGCCCTTTTTATTATTGTTTACCCATGCTTCAAACTCGTTATCGGCCGTAACACTCAGCATGGCCTTTCGAACCGTTTTCCCTTCAGGAAGGGTGATGGTTTTGCGAACATATATGGGAATATTAAGTCCTTTTTCCTCAGGATGCCATATCCAGTTCCCATATTTCTCTAACTCAGACCGGTCCGGTTCCACATCCAGTCCAATCCACCTTGCCTGCCAGTCTTCTCTGTTTAACAATCCCATTTCCCACGTAGCCGGTTCACTCCATGAGGATTCAACACTATCCTGGTCCCAGGTTTTTACTTTCCAGAAATATATTTTTCTGGAATCAAGCCCAGGTCCGGCATATTTCACGTGCACCGATTGTCCTGATTCAACTTGTTTGCTGTCCCATATATCACCGATATTTTTCTTCAGCTTCTTCAGGCTGGCAGATACAATGATATGGTACGCCGTTTGTTTTGCTCCGCGAGAAGTATCGTTCACATACCAGGATAACCGGGGAAAGGGAACATCCAGACCTATGGGGCTCGACTGGTATTCGGTTTGTAACTTTTGGGGTTGCATGAATGTTTTCTGTTTAGTGCACGAAAACATGATGAAAAGAACAACGGCGGAAAGAAGGATTGCGTTTTTCATGGATTAGGTGATTATTGGTTAATGTGTCATGCTGAACTTGTTTCAGAATCTACCAGATCACGATCCCGAG
>CAYZEZ010000190.1:0-9893 GCA_964477295.1 uncultured Bacteroides sp.
TTTAATACACAAATATTAAACGCATGAAAAATTTATTTTTTTCAATACTGGTAATTTTTTCTTTTTCATTGTTAATACATTGTAACAGTGAGTCCGGGCAAGATCTGATTGACCTTTCCGGGGAATGGCAGTTTGCCATGGATCCATCAGATATTGGCCTTGAAGAAGCCTGGCAAAACAGGGAATTTACCGAAATAGTTCAACTACCCGGATCGATGGCAGAAAATGGCAAAGGCCTGGAAGTCGATCTGGAAACGGACTGGACCGGCAGCATTGTGGATAGTTCCTGGTTCAAGGAGGATAAATATGCTCCGTACCGGCAACCGGGAAATTTTAAGATCCCTTTCTGGCTAAAACCGGTAAAACATTATAAGGGAGTCGCATGGTACAGGAAAAACATGCGTATCCCAACGACCTGGGAGGGAAAAAGAATTTTGCTCGATCTTGAAAGATGCCACTGGGAAACCACAGTTTTCGTCGATGACCAGCTGGCAGGAAGGGAAAATAGTCTGTCTGTGGCAAATACTTATGACCTGACCGATCTGCTGTGCCCCGGCGAGCATTCCGTAACACTCAGAGTTGATAACAGGATGATCATACCTGTTGGGATCAATTCACATAGTGTTAGCGACCATACCCAGTCGAACTGGAATGGAGTCGTCGGGAAAATACAACTGCAGGCAAAATCCAATATCTATATTGATGACCTTCAGATCTTCCCGGATGTAAAGAACAACCAGGCCAGGATTATCATACGTTATTCTAATCACTCCGGCCTGTCTTTTAAAGGGAAAATATTGGTCCACGCCAAATCCCTGAATTCATCCGTGTTACACACAACCCCGTTGCTTACCCGGGAGGTTAAATCGGATAAGGACCAATGGTTCCAGGAGTTTGTACTGGACATGGGTGAGAATGCCCAATTGTGGAGTGAATTCAATCCTGTCCTTTATGACATGGATGTGATGCTTGAGGATCAGTCAGGCGGATTGCTGGACCACAGGTTGGCTTCTTTCGGTATGCGCGAATTCAAAGCAAATGGCACCCGGTTTGAGATCAACGGTCACCCGATATTCCTCAGGGGCACAGTGGAATGCTGCATTTTCCCGCTGACCGGGCACCCCCCGATGGATGTCACTTCATGGCTACACGTTTTTAAACAATGCAAGAAATATGGATTAAACCACATGCGGTTTCATTCGTGGTGTCCCCCTGAAGCGGCCTTCACAGCTGCAGACCAGGTGGGGATATACCTGCAGGTCGAATGCGGATCATGGGCCAACAGGCCCAATTCATCATTAGGAGACGGACTTCCTGTTGATACATTTATTTATATCGAGGGCGACCGGATAATGAAGGAATATGGAAACCATCCTTCATTATGCATGATGGCATACGGAAACGAGCCAGGTGGGCGCAACCAGAAGGAATACCTGAATAAATTGGTTGCTTACTGGAAATCAAAGGATACAAGAAGAGTATATACCGGTGGCGCCGGATGGCCCGTCATAAAAGAAAACCAGTACCACAACCTTCCCGGTCCACGCATTCAGCACTGGGGTGAAGGGCTGAACAGTATCATTAATGCAGAGCCTCCTCAAACCCGGTTTGACTTCTCCGATAAGATAGCCTCCTTTGATGTACCCGTTGTTAGCCACGAGATCGGCCAGTGGTGTGTTTATCCAGATTTTGATGAAATGACAAAATACACCGGTGTGCTCAAACCGACAAATTTTGAAATTTTTAAGGAAACACTCGAGGCTAACAACATGGGGCACCAGGCACCTGATTTCTTTATGGCTTCCGGGAAATTACAGACTCTGTGCTATAAACAGGAAATCGAAGCCGCATTAAGAACACCTGGATTTGCAGGATTTCAACTGCTGCAGTTGCACGATTTCCCGGGACAGGGGACAGCGCTTGTTGGTATCCTGGATCCTTTCTTTGATTCAAAAGAATATGTCACGCCTGAAATATTTTCAAAATTTTGCAGTGAATCTGTGCCGCTTGCAAGGATGGACAAGAGGATTTATATGAACAATGAGGACTTCAGTGCCGGGGTTGAAATGGCCCACTACGGCCCTGCAGGCTTAACAGGTCAAAAGATAATCTGGGAGATACAGAACCAGCATGGAGCCGTGATGAAATATGGCTCATTTGAACCGGAGACTATCCCGATAGGAAATTGCACAACGATCGGCGCCATTGAATGGCAACTGAATGAAATTGATAAGGAGCAAAAATTAACGCTCGTAATTCAACTCGAAAAAACGAACATATCAAACAGCTGGGATTTCTGGGTATACCCCGCTCAATTGCCCGAAGCCGGAAATGATATCCTTATTACAGATGCACTGGATGAGTCGGTACTCAATAATCTGGCAGCTGGCGGAAAGGTACTTTTGATGCTTAACGGAAAGATCAATGATGAATCCGGCGGTGATGTGGCCATCGGTTTTTCAAGTATCTTCTGGAACACTGCATGGACAAGCGGACAGGCGCCGCATACACTTGGGATTTTATGTGATCCTGAACATCCTGTATTTAAACATTTTCCAACGGAATACCACAGTAACTGGCAGTGGTGGGACCCGGTTACCCATTCGCAGGCAATGATTATGGATCGTTTTCCTGCTGATCTGAAAACATTGATTCAGCCCATCGATACCTGGTTCGAAAACAGGCGTTTGGCGCTGATGTTTGAAGCAAGAGTGGGTGCCGGAAAACTGATGGTCTGCAGCATTGATCTGTCCACCGACCTGGATTCGAGGCCTGTTGCCAGGCAGCTTAAATACAGCGTACTAGATTACATGGAAGGGGATTCGTTTGATCCTGAGATTGCTCTGACAACCGGGGAGATAAGACAATTGACCGATTGATTCCCGCCCGCAAGCGCATTGGTTGGGCTCATGATTAACCAGGGCTGGTTTTTAATAGCCATTCCCGGGTTTAGTTAAGGATTTCAAAAAGCTCCCTGAGGTCCTTGATGATAAAATCTGGCAATAAGCCCTCCCCCGGATCATCACTCCTCCGGTTTACCCATACCGATTTAATCCCAACACGGGCTGCCCCCTCAATATCTGATTTCAGGTTGTCACCGATCATTATTGTCTCATCAGCAGAAATATCCATCCTTTCGAGTATTGCGTGAAAAATAACAGGATCGGGTTTTCTTGTATTTAAATCACCCGAAATGATGATATGCTCAAAGTATTTCTCAAGGCCGCTACCCCTTATCTTAATCCACTGCACCGATGGAGTTCCGTTGGTTAACAGGGCCAGTGGGTATTTGCCATACAATTTATCCATGACCTCCTGTGTTTCCGGGAAATGGATATGCCTCTTTCTTCTTGCCATGGGGTATGTTGTTGCCATTTCCTCTGCTGTATCAGCCAGATCGAGGTTAAAAGCTTTCATGGAATCATACCATGTTTTAACGCGGTATTCATGAATGATATCCCTCAATTGAACGAGTTTGGGATGTTGCCCGGTAAATTCTCCCCAAAGCCCTTCCCACGAACTGATAGCCACCTGGTTGCAATATTCCCACGTAGGCATCTGGTGCCAGCGGGGCCTTGCCATTTCAAAAACAGTTCGCATCATTTCTTCCGGGTCTATATCATGCTCCCGGCAAATTGGCTGCACCGTTTCAAGTACAACAGCCTCAGCCGATTTTCTTTCATGCAGAAGTGTCTCGTCCAGATCCAGTAGAATAGCTTTAATCATTATCCGGAAATTAATCTTTCTTCATTCTTTAAATTGCAGACTTGCTGATTACTGACTTCCGACTTGTTTCTTTTTATATTAATCCACTCACAACTCATGCTAGTATATGCTTTCACCTATCCTGACAGAAATATCATCTACCCACAAATTGGCTTTACTGTCATTCCAGATGTATGCCCTGATCTCATCATCCGGGTGCAGCCTGAGATTAGTCCCTGAAGAATAAAAGACCTTGCTCCATTTATTCTTCTGTGCAACTGCCTCATGGATTTCCTGTGTATAATAACCAATTGTCTCTTCCTTCCTGAGCACCTCCAGAACCAGGTATGCTTCGCAATCTGCTTCCGGATATACAGCGGCAGACAGGTGGAACACAGGGTTGAAGAGAGGGATATCTGATGCTTTTAAAATGAGGGTGTGACTGTAATGTTCAGCTGAATCAAGTTTATTGCTGACTACCCCGGAAAAAGCAAAAGTCGAATCCAGGTTCCTGTCATACCCGAACCAGTTAGTATCGGGGGTTTCAAAATCAATCCCCTCCTCGTAAAACCAGACTGAATCCTGCAACTCCTGTTTACTGAGAATAAATAAATCTGTTGCCGGTTTAGAGGAATGTGTCACGGTTCCGGGGTATTTCTCCATGAACAATGGCCATATTTCATGTCGCTTATAGGTATTTATGCCCGAGTAAAAAAGATATTGCCCTTGCCGTGATCCCATCGAATCCCACATGGCAGTCATGTTCTTCGGAGTGGCATGCCTGAACAGATCATATGTAAAGTCCGCACCTGATTCAATTAGTGCCTGATTGAATGCTGGCGGATTATCTACAGCGAAAACAAAACTGGTCTGTCCGGGCTGGTTCCTTTCCCACTCCATTGCCTTTGCGATCATTTTTTGATAGGACCTCTCCGGTCTCCGCTCCCTGTTAATGCTAATCAGCTTGAAAACAATAATGACCAGTATTACTGAAGAACCGATGATGTAAAGAGGTAATCGCCTGCCATTATACCTGGTCTTTATCCATAGCCATGCAATGAGATATAGTACAAACAGGAGAGTGAAATAAGAAACCACAAAGGCAGCTATCACTGCATTGTTCCTGTAATGGAATTCAACCTGGTGCACACCCTCTTCCAGCAGGAATGAAATGTACAATGTATTGGAAGTAAAATGTGGTCTCCGTTCTCCATCGACCAGTACCTGCCATCCTTTGTAATTGCTCTGAAGGAGGGTAAAAATTTGCGGATGATGCGTCATCACACTGGCAGTGATCCGGGTTGGGGTGAAACCGGTAACGCTGACCCGATCAGCCGAATCGGATCGGATTACCGACCGGTCGAGCGATGCAAAAACATCATCCGGAAGGTACAGGGACTGAGGCGAAATGGGAGTTCCCGGTCCGCCATCCAGCTGCGATTCCGGATATAACCTGTCCGATAAATAGAGCAAATGATTTTGCAGGATGGCGTCCTTCAATGCCGGAACCGAATCTTCCAGGAATTTGTACCCTTTAAACTTGAAGGATGTGAAGCAATCGAACGAAACGGATTTGTTATAAATATTTACGTTCCGCCACAGTGGCTGGAAGGTGTATGCCTTATCAGTATTTTGGCCTATTTTATCGGGAAGTGGTACCGGAAATCCCTTCGGGTACATCTTGAGCTGGGACCTGATCTTTAGCGGGTGCCAGTCGCTGGAGCATCCGGTATACGTAATGTTCATCTGTATGGCAATAATCATTTCCAGGATGATAAAAGTGCTGAATAATATCCTGATATTCATCGCTTTATAATAATAGAGCAGGAAAAATACAATGAGCAGGATGAGGACAAACAGGCAGTTAAACAGTATAATCTCATAGATCGGTGCCTGCTGAAGCTTTTCAACCAGGGACAGAGTGGAATCCATCAAAACAAACTGGTTGTCACTGATCTGGGCTGCACTCCAGCTGAAAACTGCCAGCACACCCATTCCCACGATAAAAAATGACAGGACAAACAGTTTTCGGGTCTTTTCGGGATCTTTGAGCAGATCAGAAAGGGCCATGCCGGCGAAAATGAAAATGGGGACTACCATGAAAAACCTGAAATAAGCCGGTAGACGAAACAGGTTCATCATTGGGAAATAATAGAAAAGAAACCTGCGAACAGGCAGGAAATCTCCAAATGCAGCAAGCATAGCGAGGGAGCCGAAGATAAGCAGCACATAGGTTACACCCGGACGTTTCCTGAACAGTCCGGTTATAAAGAATATGGGGATGATCACACCGACATACATATTGGCCATACTCAGGTCGGTCTGGAGGAATTCCTGATCCCTTACCGCCCCGAACGGTGCAACCATTGAAACCAGGGCTCTGGGTGTGAACGGGTTGCTGAGAGCCTGTTCGGGGGTGAGTCCTGAAAGCCTTTCAATGAAATCATACACATTCCATGTAGATACAAGGATGACAGTAGAAAACAGCAGCAATATTCCCAGCCAGGTGAGATTGGAATAGATCAGCCTGACCAATTCCTTTCGGTTTTTCCGGAGGAGGTACCTGACGACAAAAAAGATAAAAAGGGTTGCCAGCAGGTACGCCATAATGATGGAAAGCGCCTGGTATCCCCCGCTGATCATCAGGAAGCTGAAAACGCTCAGCGGTAGGATATGCCTGAACTGCCAGGGATCCTCCGACATCCTGAGATAGTATAACAGTACCCATGGGATCCATGTAAAACCTATGATCGCAAAGAAATGCTGGGCGTGAGAAACAAAAACGCCGGATAGCATAAAGGCAGCCCCTGTTATGAATGCAGCGAAATTAATGGCACCGAAATGCTTTAGCAGCCTGTACATCCCTAGTCCCGCAAGAAAGATATAAACAATAAAAAGGATGTGCAGGGTGATATTCGTATAACCGAAAAGAGAACCGACAATAATTGTTTCGGGGTAAAAAGTCGGGCACTGCAGGTCGGCATGGATCGGATAGCCGGTGCTCTGGTAGGGATTCCAGAACGGAAAGATATTGTTCCTGAGGCATTCTCCAACATGGAAGCGCCAGGGGAGTACGACATCCAGCATATCGTAATTCACACTGAACTGCAACAGGGAAATTTCCCAGTAGGCAATCATAGCGATAACAAACAACAGGATGGATATTTTCAGGTCGCTGTCAAAAAAGCTCCGCAGGAAAGATTTAATCATCGGTTTAGGGTTGCGTAAAAATCAACCTTAAAAATAATACTTTAATTGGGAATAGAATATTTTGAAAATTCCGGACCGGTAATTGTTAGTTCAATTTTAAAATTGGCATTGAAGTCGATTCGATCTATTCGAATTTTAAATAAAACGAAACGGAATACCATTCAATAGAGAATATTGACTTCATTTATTCCGGGCACATTGTTAATATTGTGTGCCGCGCAATCGTAGGTCTTTCGATGACTGCACTGATTTATAATACTGCATGGGAAACTTTGCGGTTTTTTTTTCTCTATCTTTACGTGAGTTCTGGAATAATTATTAACCTGAAGAGTCGAAGATTCTTTCCCGAATACTTGGGCACGAGGAGCTTCAAACCACTAAACAAATCATAAAATGAAACCTTTACTGCGTATTTCAATAGCAATTTTTGTGCTGGTTGCTACCAGCTTTTCCCTGTTTGCCCAGGAAGCAGACCCTGGTTTATTAACCATCGACCGTATCTTCAATTCGCGTGAATTCATGGGCGACCGTACAGGGCCAATGCAGTGGCTCGACGATGGCACCGGGTACACAGCACTTGAATTTACTGAAGATTATTCCGGCCGTGAACTGGTAAAATATGATATCAAATCAAACAGGAAGGAAGTGCTTGTTGCCGCGGGTGAATTCATCCCGGAAGGTGCTGAAAAGCCATTGCGCGTATCCAGGTATAGCTGGTCACCTGATGGATCAGACATCCTGTTATTTACAAATACATCAAGGGTTTGGCGCCGAAACGATAAAGGGGATTACTGGATCTTCGACCGGGAAGAGAGAAAACTGAAGCAACTGGGGACATTTGCCGATCCATCCAGCCTGAAGTTTGCCAAGTATTCCCCCGACGGTAAAAAGGTTGGTTATGTCTACTACAATAATATTTATGTGGAAGATGTTGCTACGGGTAAGGTTACACAGCTGACTGACAATGGATCCGAAACATTGATTAACGGTACTTTCGACTGGGTATATGAGGAAGAATTTTCTGATCGGGACGGGTTCCGCTGGAGTCCCGACAGCAAGCACATTGCCTACTGGCAGATGGATGCATCGGTGATCCGTGAGTTCTATATGATCAACAACACCGATTCACTGTATCCTTATATCATCACAGTGCCTTATCCAAAGGTGGGCCAGAAATTATCGACCTGCAGGGTGGGAGTCATCCCTGCATCCGGGGGTGAAACAGTGTGGATGAAGACCAAGGAAGATCACCGGAACAACTATATTCCAAGAATGGAATGGGCTGCCAGTCCGGATGAGATCGTTTTCCAGTATATGAACAGGCTGCAAAACCAGAACCAGGTAATGCTTGGGGATATAAAAACGGGTGAGGTAAAAGAGGTATTTATGGAAAAGGACGATGCCTGGGTCGATGTGGTGGATGATTTTCTCTGGCTCGATGGAGGGAAATATTTTACCTGGACCAGCGAACGGTCGGGATGGAACCATATCTACCTTGTGTCGCGCAATGGAATGGAGGTTAAACCGGTCACAGAAGGGGATTACGATGTAATATCCATTCAGCTGATAGATGAGAAAGGTGGTTATGTGTATTTTATTGCCTCGCCGGATAATGCTACTGAAAGGTACCTGTACAGGACGAAATTAAGCGGCGGGAAGCTTGAAAAACTTTCCCCTGCAATGGCAGGCCATCATTCCTACAATATTGGTCCGGGAGCAAAATATGCAGTACATACTTTTTCGAATGTAACAACGCCACCGGTCATCGAACTGGTCAGCCTGCCTGATCACAAGGTGGTACGTACAATGGCCGATAACGAAAGCCTGAAAAAGGAATTAAGTGCCCTGAAAACCGGTCCTGTAGAATTTTTCAAGCTGGAAATTGAAGAGGGTGTAGTGTTAGACGGCTGGATCATGAAACCTTATAACTTTGATGCTTCCAATAAGTACCCTGTCCTTTTTTATGTATACGGTGAGCCAGCCGGATCAACTGTTCAGAACCGGTTTGGAGGCAGCAGGGGATATCTCTGGTACCAGATGCTGGCCCAGAAAGGATATGTCATCATCAGTGTCGACAACCGGGGAACAAATGTTGCGCGGGGCAGGGAATGGAGAAAATGCATTTATAAGCAGATCGGTGTACTGGCCGCAGCCGACCAGGCCGCAGCAGCCCGGAAGATCGGAGAATGGGATTTTATTGATAAGGACCGGTTTGCTATCTGGGGATGGAGCGGTGGCGGATCGATGACCTTGAATGCCCTGTTGCAATATCCCGATATTTATAATACCGGGATATCTGTGGCATCGGTTCCCAACCAGTTGTTGTACGATGCCATTTACCAGGAAAGGTATATGCAGACACCCGACCTTAATCCGGAGGGATTTAAAAAAGGTTCACCCATCACCAACGCAAAAAACCTGAAAGGCAACCTCCTGATTATCCATGGGACGGGCGATGACAATGTCCATTACCAGGGAATGGAAAAACTGGTGAATGAGTTTATCCGTTACAACAGGCAATTTACCATGATGGCCTATCCAAACAGGTCGCACGGGATATATGAGGGAGAGGGTACCACTTTACACCTGTATACCCTGATGACCAACTACCTGCTTGATAAAATGCCACCGGATGTTCAGTGAAGAGTGAAGAGAAAATATATCTGTTGCCGTTGGTTTTAGAGGCTGTGTAAAAACTGCAATATTTTCAGAGATCAGTCATCCTGAATTTATTTCAGGATCTCATTGCCAGTTAGTTACAGATTCTGAAACAAGTTCAGAAAGACTAATAGCTTAGTTTTTGCACAACCTCCTTTAACCTGCGGATGATGGGATCATCCATAAAACACAAGCTTTAGTCCGATGAGCATACCAAAAGGATTGACCAGGCGTTTTATTTTGGAACAATATAAATTTGAATAACATGCCTAAACTTCCTCCAAGCATTTTCAATGATGTTATTGGTCCTGTTATGCGGG
>CAYZEZ010000191.1:0-9852 GCA_964477295.1 uncultured Bacteroides sp.
ACTGGTTATAACTTTGCTCTACAGGTACCAGGGAATTCATTCGATCCAGACATGGGAATGGACCGGTGATACAACCAAACTCCTGAAAAAATACAACAGGCTGGAATTAAGATTTGGATTCCAGTTTTAATAAAAACAACAATGCTGGCATACAAAAAAATATTTCCTTCCCGTTAGGCATTATATTCGGTTATTTTAATAAAATCTTAATAATACATTCTGGAAAATCGTTTTGTATTGAGGTTAAATAGATTAAATTTACAGTAAAGGATTCACACTGTATGGAAACCTTTTCAAGGAAAATATTATTGTATATCCCACTCATTATCATTGCCTTAGCAATGACAAGATGCTTTATGGAGGATAAATCGGTCCCTTCCTTTGCCGATTGGTCAGGAAACGATACACGTTCTATCCCATACCGTGTAAGATCAGCACAGTATGAAAAGATCAACCTGGTTTATAATCCTTCCTTTGAAGTAGGCAGAATTTATAACATCGACAGTGCTAATACCAGTTTTCAAATCAAGGGCTGGAAAAAGTTAGGCGATCATGTGATGTGGATAGATGCATTTTCTGATTCCGTTATCAAGCCTGATGAGGTTTTCCATGGACACTATTCAGTTAAAATAGACAGGAATGTTTCAGACGAGACTGAAAGCGAGGGAGATGCTATAATAAGTGATTTTATCCGGGTTATCCCCGGTAATTATGAACTCAAATATCACGTTAAGCTTGCGAACATCCAGTCGAACCAGGCACGCAGGGGTGCAAAGATTTTCGATGCAATTGATGTGAGATTGCTTTATTATGATAAAAACAAACTGCCTGTCGAAGGTAAAAATATAAATCCCCTCACGGGTACCCTTATTGACAACTCTGTAAAAGGATTCAACTTTGCAAACTATTGGTCGATAGATCAATTCGGATGGGCTGAGGTTTATGGTCGTACTTACCACTTCCCTTATTCAGAAGGAGATATTCCCGACGATGCCAGGTTCGTAAAGATCTATTTTGGTCTGAAAGGAACGGGTACTATGTGGATCGACCTGGTCAACTTCAGGTATTCAAGGTGGAATTTTACCCCCCTGGAGAAAGTGGCACCTCTATTTGATACAATGTATTCGAGAATTGACCTGATGACACCTACTCCACAGAAAGTTGTGCCCCTCAGGCCGCTGTTATATTTTAATATCCAGTATGACACCATCCTTCCTCCCCTCATACTGATACCTCAAAATCCAACGCGACAATTAAAATCCGGCGCAGACATCTTAAAAGCAAAGCTGGATAAGGTATTCTGTAATTCACTGGGTGATAGTTGTGAGATTATTACCAATGTCGTTACGAATATCTCTGCAAAGGATATTGTTTCAGGGAGACTGATATTTTCGCTGGGACCAAACAACCTGTACAATAGTCACAGATACAAAGTTCCTGTAAAAGAAATTTCAATCCATCCACAGGGATATTGCATCATTCCCGACTCCATAAACAGGAACCTGGTATATCTGGTTGGAACTGAGGCCATAGGAGATTACTATGCCGCAATTACTGCTTCGCAATTGCTCGACGACAGCTCGTTCGTCTACAATCAGGCGGTTGTAATTGATTATCCCGATTATCTTAAGAGGTCGTACCTTTTGCCGGGATGGGATAACATGGCCCAAATTGAAAATTATATTCGCTCTATTGAGGAGCTTTCATTCTATAAACTAAATTATGCATACCTCGATCATGTTACCGACAGTACGGCTGAGAACTGGTTTCAGCCCCAGCCTGTCTATAATAAAGGTCTTTCAGCAATTGGCCGGTATTCCAGATCTGCAGGTAATTTTGAATTCGGGCAGATAATTAATCCATACATTCATTTATCGGGAAGTGTTCCCCTGGACTCAATAGACGAAAACCTTAGGAATGTATGGTACCACTCGAATCCGGAAAGCATGAATCAGTTATTTAACCTGTTCAGGAATGGTATACAGGCAGGCATTAGCTCTGTACTGGTCGGAACTCAGGAAATTTTGCCATTTATTGATAACAATGATCAAAGTTTTGTTTTGTATCACCGCAAAGACAGGGAAGCTTATTTGAACCTCCAGACTGCCCATGCTTATCTTATTAACCAGATGTACCAATACAGGAACAGATTTAATGATAAGATTGAAATAGAGTTTATCCCACCCTGGTATAATAATGAGAGCATAGATATGAGCAGGGGCAGGGCAGAGTTCTATTTTTCAGACCTGATACATATGATCCCATATGAAACATCCATTTTCTGGTCGGGAGGATGCGCTACTTCACTGTCTCTCGATGAAACTGATATTAACCGTTTCAGAGAATATATCGGACGTAATCCTGTTTTATTGGATAATTCAATGAATGCCAGAACCAGGACCGGGAAATGGGGTGGCTATACGGAATATTATCCCGGGAAAGTCATTATGTGCAACCTGTTCGAGCCCTATGATGTTAATTTTCCGGATGATTTTCATTTAAAGATGGGGCAGCGGAACCTGTTTATTAACTATCCTGCATCATCTGAACTTGCCAAAATAAAATATGCTACCATGGCTGATTACGCATGGAATATCGCCGCATATGATCCGGATCATTCACTCTGGAAAATATTGGTGAGCAAGTTCGGTCCGGAAACAGGGAAGGAATTGCTGATTTTTAATGATGCCTATTTTAACCTGTACAGCATTTGTATGATCCTTGAACAAACCGGTGTTAATAACAGGTTGATCAGGCAGGGTGAAGAAACAGTAGTTGCCATGGATTTTCATCTGGCAGGTATTACTGAACATCTGGATGAAAACCCTTTACTGGTAAGGGAGCTGGGTGAGTTGAGGGATGCGTTGATAGAGAGATTTAACCAGGATCAGGAATTATTTTCAGTAGAAGAACCGGATACCCTGGAATAAACATAAACACTATACAAACCCCACAACACATACCCGCTACTCACAACTCACTTTTTTTTATACTTTTGCAACTTACTTAAGCAGGACGGTAATGAGTGATGAGTACGAAAGTTTGAGGGAAGACGCAGAATTCAATAAGGTATTGAAGCAGTTTGAGCGGGTACTAAAGAGTAAATCTTCCACCTATTTTGATGTGTATCAGTTCGAACGCATCATTGATCATTATCTTGATGGAAACAATTTTGAAGAAGCAATCGATGCGGTGAATATGGCTATTCGCCTGCATCCTTCTGCCACTTCCCTGGTCATTAAACAGGCCCAGATCTTTGCTGAAAAAGGTGAGCCTTCAAAAGCCCTTTCGACTTTGATAAAAGTCGACAAACTCGAATCGGCAAACAATGAACTTCACCTTCTTAAGGGAATGGTATACAACCAGATAGGGAAGATATCGGAAGCTGAAAAATCGTTTGATGAAGCGCTGAAATTCACCTTTGATGACAGGGATGAGGTATTATTTGATATTGCTTTATCGTTTGAATATATTCATCATTATAAGACAGCCATAAAATACCTGTTAAAAGCACTCGATGATTCTTCGGAAAGAATGAACATCATATATGAACTGGCACATTGCTATGAAAGGATACATGATTATAATAAAGCGATCGACTATTATAAGCAGTATCTCGACCGCGAGCCTTTTGCGGATAGTGTCTGGCATAACCTTGGTTTCGTTTATTATAAGATAGAGGATTATGAAAAGGCCATTGAAGCTTACGATTATACCATCGCCATAAACGACAGGTTCACGTCTGCCTATTTAAATAAGGCCATTGCTCTTACCCATATAACAAAATTCGAAGATGCACTCGTTGTTTATGAGGAATTCCTGACGCTGGAACCCGAGAATGTAGTGGCAATGTGTCATATGGGAGAATGCCTCGAGAAAATAAAAAAATACGATCTCGCCCTGGATTGGTACGCTAAAGCTGTCAAACTTGATCCTGAGTTCAGCGATGCCTGGTTTGGGATGGCTGTTTGCAGCCAGTACCAGTCGGAACACCTGCAGGCAATTACGTACATTGAAAAGGCTATTGAGCTCGATGAAGAGAATTCCGATTACTGGTATACCCTTGGAAATTTACAGGCCAGCCTGGGACATTATAAAAAAGCAATGATTGCATACAGGAAAGCCATTGAACAGGATCCATATGATTATGAGGCCTGGCTGAACCTTGCAGATATTGAATATCACCATAATGGCATAACAAATGCCTTAAGGATACTGAAAGATGCCTGCGATTATAATTTCGACATTGCAGAAGTGAATTACCACCTGGCAGCTTTCTACTGCCTGAATAATCGTTCAGGCCTGTCTCTCAAGTTTTTTGAAAACGGACTGAAGATTTCTTTCGATGAACATACGGTTGCATTCAGGTATTGTCCTGAATTAAAGGATGATCCTGCGATCAATCGCCTGATAAACAAATATAAAACCTTACCCTGATGCGTACTTATAATTTACCCTATTTACCTGACAGGCCCGCGAAACCCAGAGATTTTGGACTAACCATGATGATGGATAAAGGCCTGAGTGTCAGGGAGGCAGAGAATTTTGCCTCGTCAAGCTCAGAATACACCGACCTTTTAAAAATTGGTTTTGGAACCGGTATAATAACACCGGATCTCCCACAGAAGATAAACATCTATAAGGAGGCCGACCTAAAAACCTATTTTGGCGGCACGATGTTCGAGGCCTTTATTATCCGGGACATGTTCGATGATTACCGGAAAATGCTTGATAAATACAAGGTAGAAATGGCGGAGGTATCGGATGGATCAATGGCACTGCCCCACGATGAAAAACTGAAATTTATCAGCCTGCTTTCTCAGCAGGTAACTGTGTTATCTGAAGTAGGCTCAAAGGTTGCAAATGTTGTTATTCCTGCCGATAAGTGGGTTGACATGATGAAGTCTGAATTACAGGCAGGTTCATGGAAGGTGATTGCAGAAGCACGGGAAAGCGGAACCATTGGAATATATAATAAGGATGGATCAGCCAACACCGAACTGGTGGATGATATAGTTGGTCACGTTAATCCTGAGGATGTGTTGTGGGAAGCTCCTGATAAAAATCAGCAGGCATGGTTTATTAAATTGTTGGGACCGAATGTAAACCTTGGGAATATAGCGCCACATGAAGTGATACCATTGGAAACCCTCAGACTGGGTCTCAGGGGTGATACTTTCTTTGATAACTTGCCAGAACACATGCAGGATAAGAAACTATGAAGCACAGCATCAAAGAATACCTGGTAATTGCATTAAAAGGAGTGGGCATGGGGGCAGCCGATGTTGTGCCGGGAGTTTCAGGAGGAACAATAGCATTTATAACGGGAATTTACGAGGAACTGGTTACCTCCATCAAATCAATTAATATAGCCGCAGCAAGGACCTTATTTAAGGAAGGACTCAAATCATTCTGGCAGGACATTAACGGATCCTTCCTGTTTTTTCTTGTCGCAGGTATTCTGGTAAGTGTTCTCTCCCTGGCTAAAGTGCTGGAATATATACTTATTAATCACCCGGTTCTGATATGGTCGTTCTTTTTCGGCCTGGTACTGGCATCTGCTGTTTTTGTGGCAAGGAAAATTGGCCGATTTAACCTTCAGACAGGAATCAGCATGCTGGTTGGGGCAATGGTTGCTTTCCTGATCACGAGTATCAGTCCTGCAGAAACGACGGAAGCTTACTGGTTTATTTTTCTATCCGGAGCATTGGCCATCTGTGCCATGATCCTGCCCGGGATTTCCGGTTCTTTCATATTGTTATTGCTTGGTAAATACCAGTTCATCCTGAATGCAGTGAATGAGGGCAAACTCGAAATTCTGGCTGTCTTAATAGTTGGTGCTTTGGTTGGCATAATTAGTTTTGCAAACCTTTTATCATGGCTCCTGAAGCGATTTCACAATCTGACCATTGCCTTGCTGGCTGGTTTTATGATAGGTTCCCTGAATAAGATATGGCCATGGAAGGTGACGATAGAAACCTACACCAACTCGCATGGAGAACTGAAACCTCTGGTCGAACAAAATGTTTTTCCCGGCAGGTATCACAACCTGACCCTGCATGATCCTCAACTCCTGTTTGCACTATTACTTGCATTGGCCGGTATTGGAATAATTCTTTTGTTTGAACTGTTATCCAGGGAGAAAAAAGCATGAAGCAACTTGGATTAATAGGTTATCCGCTAACACATTCCTTCTCTGAAAAGTATTTTTCCGATAAGTTCAGGGATGAACAAATCAGTGGATACAGATACCAGACTTTTCCAATAGAAACTATTGAGAAGTTGCCTGAGGTATTAAATCATGCTGACCTGATCGGGCTAAACGTTACCATCCCATATAAAGAACAAGTTATTCCTTTTCTGGATGAAGCTGATGATATAGCCCGGCAAATCGGCGCTGTGAACACCATAAAAATCACGCACAGGAGTGGTAAAATGCATCTGGCAGGTTTTAATACCGATGCTTATGGTTTTAGTAAGTCGCTGTATCCGCATCTCCTTCCTGGACATAAACATGCACTAATACTTGGTTCTGGTGGTGCTTCAAAGGCGATACAATTTGTGCTGAAAGACCTGGGTATCGAATATAAGATTGTTTCCAGGCAGGATTCCGGAAATACGATCGGTTATAAGGATCTTTGCCTGCCGTTGGCCAGGAAGTACCTGATTATTATTAATACAACGCCATTGGGGACTTATCCTGATGTGAATACCTTTCCTGATATTCCCTATGATTTGCTGACTGAGAACCATTTGTTGTATGACCTGGTCTATAATCCCGCTAAAACAAAATTCCTTAAATTAGGTCAACAAAAGGGAGCGCAGATTGTAAACGGCTATGAAATGCTGAAACTCCAGGCAGAAAAATCATGGGAGATATGGACAAGTGATCGGTGATCAGTGAACTGGTTGAGATAGCAATAGATTTTGTCAGGACTGAATAAATATCTCTTCAGGATATTTTACACGTATTAGAAACAATCCTTTTGCAGGAGCAGAAGTACCTGCTGATGACCGGTCCTTCTTTTCCACAATTGATTTGAATTCGTTAATCGTCATTTTCCCAAAGCCAATTTCAAGCAGTGTTCCTACAATTGCACGGACCATATTTCTCAAAAACCGGTCGGCGGTTATGGTAAATACCGTTTTACCTGGAAACGACTCCCATGAAGCTTCTGCAACATTACAATTATTGGTCTTTACATCTGTATCCACCTTACTGAAACTGGTGAAATCTTCCATATCAAGGAGCAAAATTGCCGCTTTTTGCATGTTTTCCAGGTCAAGCTCACCATAGATATAGTGGTTGAAAGCATCATTGAAGGGATCCTTTTGTCTGCTGATGTAATATTTGTATGTCCTGGATGAGGCACTGAAACGGGCATGGGCCTCAGGGTGGACTTTCCTGATTGAATCAATGGCAATATCTTTCGGAAGCTTGCTATTCAGCTTAAAAGCGAATACCGGGTCATCCAGGTCATTAGCCTTCGAATCAAAATGGGCATAAAACTCCCTGGCATGCACTCCGGAGTCGGTGCGGCCACATCCCGATACATTAATTTCTTCACCGAGTAAAAGGGTAAGGTCCTCATTCATCACCTGCTGAACGGTTAGGGCATTGGGCTGGATCTGCCATCCATGATAACGGGTGCCGTTGAATGATAATTTAATGAAATAGCGCTGGTTCATAGGATATAAAAATATTTATAAAGTGGAGAGTTACCAAACTGATCTGAAATAACCTTGTGCCGATAAAAAAATATTGTTAGATTTATTAGGAATAATTTTTGCCACGAAAATCTGCTAATTACATGAATTACCATACATGGTCCCGCCTTTACAGGATAATTATTTTATTATTATTTCTGATCCGGTTAAATCTCAGTTTTGCACAGATGCCAGATGCCATTACGATTTCGCCTGATACTGCTTCCGGATTTGATGAATTCACTCTTACGTTTGATCCCAGGCTGGCATGTTATCCTGATCCTGCAGATAGCCTTTTGGGTTATGATTCGATTGTAATGCATTCTACTGCATTAATGATAAACGGGGGGGCAGCTACTGTATTTTTTTATGAGACCGGTAATGACGGGACATATCCGGTGCTGTATCCAAATGGTGACGGCACCTATTCAATCACCTTCACACCTTCTGAATTTTATGGCAACGGCGATGATGTTATCAGGGGGATTAACTTACTGTTTAATAGTGGCAGCTGGGGGCAGGTAGCTTATGATTTTGGTCCGGAGGATTGTGGGGATTTTTATATTCCCCTGCACCTTGATAGTGCAGATATCACTTTTAATGTGGATATGTCACATTATATCTTCCTGGGCGGGTTTGATCCGTTTTTTGATTTTGTTGATGTGGTGGTGGATATTCCTGGAATGGGGATGCAGGAAGGCATTAAAATGACTGATCCCGATGGTGACAGTATCTATTCAGTCACCATCCCGGACATGATTGTCGGACAGGAAATACAATACCTCTACAGAAGAAATGGCAGATGGGATAATTCGGAATCCTATGGCCTCTGGCCTGAAAGAAAGTATATTATTCAACAGGGAGTCAATGAATTATATAATTGGTTTGAAAATCTGGAACCTCTTTTGACCAGCGTCGCTGTCAATGTAAATATGAATTACCAGGAGGAACTTGGACTTTTTAATCCTGCAACTGATACGGTTGATATTCCCGGAACATTCAATAATTGGGCAGAAAATCCTGCAGATAGAGTCTTTATGTCGGATCCCGATTCAAACGGCATTTACTCAGTCAATATTGACAGCTTGTATAATGGGTATAGTTTTCGATACAGGATCAGGATCCATCACGATGATAATATGGATATATGGGAAGATATAGACGATGAATGGAAACGCTGGATCGTCCTTGAACCTGATACCAATTATGTTGATATCTGGTTTAATGACATGGATCCGGAGAAGATGGATGGACTGTATTTCTCAGAATACCTGGATGGCGAAGGCAATAACAATGCCATTGAAATTACAAACCCAACAGATGATACTGTTGATTTGAGTGCTTGCGGATTATTGTACACTGTTGATGGCAGTGACTGGTATGGGCCATTACCAATGGATGGTTCCCTGGAAGCAAATGACATCTATCTGATTGTACATGACGAATTTGATTATTCAAAGATCGATTCTGCTTTAGTGGTAGATACTGTCTGGTCTGAGGTAACAAACTTTGACGGTAATGATGCCCTGGCCCTGGTTAAACTCTATAGCGGCAACAGCAAATGGAGGATACTCGATCAGATAGGACTTGCCAATGATAACCCGGGAATTGGTTGGGATGTGGCAGGAGAACCTGCTGCCACCCATCAACACAGGCTCGTGAGGAAAATCATTACTGCCCGTGGAGAGAAGGACTGGAATATCTCCGCAGGCACAAACGTGTATAATTCTGAATGGAACCTGTATGATAATGAAATTTCACCTGATCTTGGTAAACCGATAAAAAGGGTAAGTTATGATAACCTGTGGGAAAATCAGTCGTATCCTGCAACTATATGTATTTTGAGTGTAGCTGTAACCGATAATGGCTGGGGATTTGCTGTTGGAGAATACAGTTTGGCACTATACCGGGAACCGGATGATACAGAATGGAAATCCCTGCCGTTGGATATAGGGCCTGATACAAGGCTGCACAGCGTATTCTTTACCGATTCACTAACTGGTTGGATAGCCGGAAATAATGGTTTGATACTTCATACGTCCAACGGGCTTGACTGGTCGCACCAGTATTCAGAGAATAATGTGGAACTGTCTGATATCTATTTTATTAATTCAGATACGGGATGGGCTGTTGGATCCTATATTA
>CAYZEZ010000192.1:0-5355 GCA_964477295.1 uncultured Bacteroides sp.
TGTCTGTTTCCCGGATGTCCTCAATGTCCTGCTGATAATGATGCTTCAGGTTACGGTGATAATGCGTGATTGCCGTATTGATCATTATCTTCTTCATCCAGTTTATAAAAGAACCTGTTCCGGCATAATCCCGGATATTTCCATAGATCTTCACAAATCCATCCTGCAGGATGTCTTCCGCTTCATCCCGCCTTCCTGCGTACCGCATGCAGATACCAAGCAACACCTTAGCGAACCTGTCGAAAAGGGCTTTTTGTGCTTTTTTATCTTTGCGGCAACAGCCATCAATTATTTGCTTTTCATCAAGCATTCTTATGGTTATTTCAATGACTACTTATGTAATATTTTAGTTGCATTTAGATTGTTGAAATTATGAATTTTTTAACTTAATTTTTGTTAAAAACTTAATAGAAAGTAACTTAGATTTTTCTGATAATCTGAAATAATCTAACATATATGAAGAGTGATGAGTGAAGAGTGAAGAGTGACGGGATGTGTGGGTGTGGGTATGGGGGAGGATTATCCAGGGATGATTTCGCTTTCCCAGAGTTGTAATAAAAATTGTTTCCAGGGAAGGGCCATAATATTACCTATTTTCCTTGGATAAGGATCCATGCTGACAATGATCATTTTATTAACGGGATATTCCTCTGAAAAATGTTTCAGTCCTTTTAAATGGTGTGGATTGACCATATTGGCAGATTTGACTTCAACAGCCACTTCATGATCTCCCAGTACGAAATCAACTTCCATCTGAGAGGCTGTACGCCAAAAACGGATAGGATAGTTAATGCCGGAATAGTGACTGTGTGCATAAAGCTCCTGATAAATAAGGTGTTCGAAAACTTTTCCGAATGCCTCACTGCCCTGTTCGATGCTGCCTCTTTTTAATAAATAGTTAGCCAGCCCAATATCGAAATAATAAAATTTGGGTGACATAATCACCCTGCGCTTAGGTTTCTTCTGATATGACTGTAAAAAACGACCAGTCCTGGTGTCCTGCAGAATCTGAAAATATTCCCTTACTGTCGGAGAACTCACCCCACAATCGCGTGCTATATTTGTATAATTCACTAACTCCCCGTTCGAAAAGGCTGCCATTTCAAGAAACCTTGAAAACGACCTGATATTTCTCAGCCTGGCTTCTGCCATTATTTCATCGCGAAGGTAATTGCCAATATATGCTGATAATAGTTTATCAGGTTTTGCAGATAAATAATGTCGCGGGATCAATCCATTATTCATTGCCTTTAAAAGATCAAAATCTGGAATTTCGGCTGAAATAAGTGGATACAATTCATACCCTAACGCTCTTCCCCCCAGGAGATTTCCCCCGGAACGCAGAATGTTCCCCGGACCGGAACCACTTAGAATGAATTGTATGTTTTTATTGACGATCAGCCAGTGGATCTCATTAAGTAAGGCAGGTATTCGCTGAATTTCATCTATAATAACCGGAGTTTTGAGGCTGTTTGTTGTAAGTATTTCTCTCAACAATGAAGGATTACGCAGAAAACGATCATATTCATTGTTCAGGAGAAGATCAAAATAAGTTGATTCCGGAAATAATTGTTTGAGTAATGTACTTTTTCCTGTTTGCCTCGGGCCCCAGAGAAAGGCACTTTCAATATCAAGGGAATTAAAATTTTGTTTTCTAATATACATGATAATTTAAAGTAGCATATTAAAATTACATGATAATTTAAAGTACAAAGATGGGATATTACAATTAAATCTGCAACTTAAATACCATAAATCGTGAAATGGTTCGAATTCGCGAGGGAGGTTATGATTGTGGCCCTGTACGAACTCAAACCTTTGTTTTTCCTGGTTTTATTTATTTTGTGATATTTTGTGTAAAAGATTATATATCAGGCTATAATCATATAATAACAAAGAATCACAAAGGATCAATAACCTCACAACTGTATCCGAATTTGTATCCAATAAATTTGTACATTTGAATAAATTTAATCAAATTTACTATGGCTTCAGTCAATTATTACCTCAAAGGTGCAATAAGTGAAAAACATATTGAAGAATTAAAGAGGGTTGAAGATACTGAATCTCTCGACGAATTGCTAAGCCACCCATTACAGATATTCTTAAAACTATCTTCACAAGGAAGAAGAATTCAGGTTTATACTAAAAAAAGAATTGCTCAAAAATATTGGGACAGCTCCAAACAGGAATATAATCCGCGGAGGTACAGAGACAACTGTGCTGCCAAAAATGCCTGGCTGCGTGAATTAAAGACTGAAGTTGCCGAATTGGCCGATAACAATGAGAGAAATGGTTCCATAACAACTTCTCAGGAAATCAAAGAAATTCTTTCCAATAAGATTGTAGGTAAACCGGTGAAAGAATCATTTGAAGAGCTTCTGTATTCATTTCTTAGAGACCATAGGAAAAATGATGGTCATCCAGTGAAAGTAGGTACCAGACAAAGATATTTAGCGGTTTATTGAATCACTTGGACAGAAGGGAATAGTCGATGAAGTACAGGATGGTATGGATGGGAGTGTTATGTTATTTGATCGGAGAAATAAGAAATTGCAGGTTTCCGGTGCAAATAGCAGTCTTTACCTGCTGAGAAATCATAAACTGATAAGGATAGAAGGAGACAGAATGCCAATTTCTCACTATCCTATAATGGAAGATTTTACACTGCGAGAATTATTACTTGAGTCCGGCGATATGATATACCTTGCAACGGACGGATTTGTTGATCAGTTTGGCGGTGGAGGGGGAAAAAAATTCAACCATAATGCATTCCGCGAACTATTATTAAAAATCCATAAAAAAAATGCTAGGGAGCAGGAAGATATACTGACCCGGGTATTTGATAAGTGGAAAGGTGAATTATACCAGGTTGATGATGTAACAGTTCTGGGTATTAGAATATAGACTACATAGGGTTTGCTGATTTTCTAATGCCCATGCTCGCACCAGTCTAATTTTGACCACCGGAATCCAATCGTATGTAACTACCTCCGGAAAATATACTTTTAAAATCCTCAAAACAGATAAAGCCAAAAATTTACCGTACTCTACTGTTACTTTCATCAGTTTTGTCAGGTTCATAATGAATATGATCAGGAGTATATTTCTGAATCCCATTATGCAAAATTAATGAGAGATATTGATATTGATATTGATGAAGACTTTATGTAGCCATGATCAAACCTGATAAACAAATAGTTCTTGATGCTGATGAATTATATATCTTAGGAAGCCGTGAGTCGGAGTGAGGGGCTTGGTTAAATATATGTTAAGCAGGTTATACTGGGTTTACATTAGTGCATAATTTTAGTTACTTTTGATGTTGAATTGAAAATCAACGACCTTTAAATAATGAATAAAAGAGAGTTTCTTAAAAAATCCACACTACTCGGAATTGGCGGAATGGCCGCTGGCAGTGCACCTGTAAAAGCTTTCGGCTCCAGGATCCTTTCAAAGGATGAAGACAGGTTCAAATTCCCTAAACTCGATTATGCTTACGATGCACTCGAACCTTATATCGACGCCCAAACCATGGAGCTGCATTACAGCAAACACTTCGCAGGATATACAAAAAAATTCAATGCGGCTGTAAAAGAAGCCGGCATTCCGGCCGGCCTTTCCGCAAAGGATATCTTCAGGAACGTTTCCGAATACCCTGCCGGTGTCCTGAATAACGGCGGAGGATTTTATAACCACCGCCTGTTCTGGAAGGTGATGTCGCCCGGTGGCGGCGGCGAACCTACAGGCGACCTGTTGAAAGCCATCGGGAAGTCGTTCGGCTCATTCGATACCTTCAAGGAAAAATTTTCAAAGGCAGCTGCCACCCAGTTCGGCTCAGGCTGGGCCTGGCTGGTCTTCCAGGACGGCAAACTGGTCGTTTCCCAGACCTCCAACCAGGTGAACCCGCTGATGGATGTGGCCGGGATTAAGGGTATGCCGCTGCTGACCCTCGATGTCTGGGAACACGCCTATTACCTCAAATACCAGAACCGCCGGCCGGAATACATCAAAAACTGGTGGAACGTGGTCAACTGGGAGTTTGTGGCGAAACGCTACAATACAGTGAATTCAGCAATGTAAATGGATGCAAGCCGGTACATGGCGAAACGCTACAATACAGTGAATTCAGCAATGTAAATGGATGCAAGCCGGTACATGGCGAAACCCACCCGTCAGATTTATTATGACCTGGCAAATTTGACCAGTGGTTCAAGATCGCCATTGTCAGCGGCATGAATTGCTTCAAGATATTTCTTTCGCATACCGCCAGGCTCTGCCAGGTTTGACCCGCCCCAGGTAAATACATCTTTCCTGAATGCATGAGATACAAGAATATCGGCACATAACCTTGAGTGCCTTCCATTTCCATTGGGGAACGGGTGAATTTTTACAAGCCCGTGTTTGTACCTGACAGCAATTTCATCCTTTGAGAATTTTTCATTCTCAATCCAAAATTTGCAGTCATCAATCAGCATTTGGAGTCCCGGATTGATTTGCAGTTTATCAACGCCGATATTTTTATTCGACTTTCTTATAGTACCGGCCCAAACCCATGTTCTGTCGAACATTTGCTTATGAACCTCCAATATAAAACCCATGGACAGGATCCTGTCCGGGCTAAAATGTTGTGACAGGGTCCATTCCATTGCATTTTCAATATTCTGCTGTTCGAACTCATCCAGTTCGCCCCTGGTAGAAATGGTCCTGATTATTAATCCTTCTTTCTCCTCTTCAGAGATGGGCGTTTGACCGTATGTATAGCTTAGCTCTAATCCCACAGGTACCTTGGCATTTTATTTATTATTTCCCCGGCTTTCTCCTGAAGCTCTTTGTCTATTCTTTCATCGGACAATTTCTGATCTTCAAGGTTCATGCTTACCGAACTTCGCCCGACTATTTCCTTTGCTATTTCATATGCCCTGGTCTCGATCATCTTTTTTAACGAAAGGGATCCGGGAATAAATCCATATACAAATTTCATATCCAATGCCCTACTTACCTGGTATAAAACCTTCAGTGAGACAGTTCCGCTTTCTTCCCTTTCTTCAATCTCTTTTACACTTTGCGGTGTAATAGAAAGCTTATTCCCAAGCTGCCTCAGAGACATGTTAAGTGCTTTCCTGATCGAGTATATCCATCCCTTTGAAGGAATTACCAGGTCTTCAAGCTCCCTGAACCTGATTATCTTCCTGTCAAGCTGGTCTATTATGAGTTTTCTTTCGTTCATAAGGCTATATCCTTAAAATTAATATACAAATATAAGGCTAAAGACTTAAAATAACAAATTAAACATAAGTCTGCGGGCTTAAAAGTGAGGATAAAAGGGCTGAATCGCATTAAATAGAAGGCTGC
>CAYZEZ010000192.1:5455-9797 GCA_964477295.1 uncultured Bacteroides sp.
CTGCGGGCTTAAAAGTGAGGATAAAAGGGCTGAATCGCATTAAATAGAAGGCTGCGGGCTTAAAAGTGAGGCCCGAAGCACTGAATAGCCTGTTATCAAGGTCTGCGAAATATTCCGGTGAGGTTTATTCCGGGACTGTTACCTGGTATAAAGCTTGTACAGTACCGGCACCACCAGCAGTGTCAGGATCGTCGATACCAGCAATCCCCCGATAATCGTCCAGCCCATCGGCGCCCAGAGGGTTCCGCCCCTCAGGGTTAACGGCAGCAGGCCACCAATCGTGGTAAAGGTGGTGAGCAGGATAGGCGTGAAACGTGTCTCCCCGGCCTCCTTCAAGGCCTCGATTTTGCTTTTCCCCTCTGCGATCAGCTTGTTGGTATAATCCACCAGGATGATCGAGTTATTTACCACCACACCGATCAGACTGATGAAACCGATCCCTGCAGTAAAGGAGAAGGAATTGCCGGTAAAATAGAGCGCCAGAACCGACCCGATGACGGCAAGCGGTATGGCCGAAAAGATAATCAACGGCTGGGTGAACGAGCGGAACTGAAGCACCAGCACGGCAAATATCGCGATCAGCGCAATCAGGCTGGCCCGTATGATCCCCCCGAAACTTTCCTCACGGCTCTCCAGCTCGCCCGTAAATTTATAGGTGTAATCCTCCGGCCAGGGATAGTCCCCGAAAAGGGCCGTCAGCTGCGCAACGATGTCATCGAGGTTATATCCTTTTGCAATATCACCGGTGATCGTACCGTTCCGGTCCATGTCGAAATGGGTGATCAGCCCGGGCGCCTTTTTAAACTCCAGGCTCGCCAGCTGGTTCAGCGGGATAGCCCGCCCTGTAAGTGAAGTCACGTAAATTTTATCAAAGTCTTCAATCCTCACCTGTTTGTCAAAAGGCATCCGTAGTACAATACCATATTCCTTTCCCTCCGGATCCCTGTACTTCGAGATTATTGCGCCGGTAATGCAGGTCCTGATCGTCCGGTCGATCTCATACACAGGTACCCCGAGCATGCTGGCCTTGTCTTTATTGATATTGAAATAGAGATCGGTGTTTGTCCTGCTCAACTGGTTGTTAATGTTCACGACGCCCGGTGTCTGCATGACAAACTGCTCCAGGTCGTCACTGATTTTCTTTAATACATCAAGGTTGTCCCCCATAATTTTTATTGTCAGCGGTGCCTCAATCGGTGCTCCCTGTTCAAATTCCTTGATATTGATCTTTGCACCGGGATAGCCTGAGAATAGCTCCCGTAGGTTAACAATCAAAGAATCAAACTGTTGCACGTCATATTCTTTCAGTTCCACAAAAATCTCTGCAAAACTTTTTTCGTTTCTTTTCGGGAAGATATTATAGTAAATCCTTGGGTTCCCGTGGCCCACATTGGTCACATAATGCCTTATCCCGGGAAGCGTATCCAATACGCTCTCCACATAGGTGGCTATCTCATCGGCTTTATCAAGGCTGGCACTTTCGGGTGCATCGATGCGGATCATAAACTGCGGTTTTTCTGCTTTCGGGAAGAAGCTGACGCCAACATATTTAAACAGCACCCCAGATCCGAGAAAAGCCAGGACTGCCAGGAAGATGACCAGCCCCTTTCGCCTGAGCGAGAAATCGAGTGTTTTCCTGTAGGGGCCTTCGATGAACTTTTTCATTGAAGATTTCAGGTTGAACTGGTACTTCCTTTTTCGCACCGCATCACCTGCCTTAAGAAAAACACTGGCCAGGTAAGGCGTGAGGGTCAGTGCCAGGATCAGCGAAGCAAACATGGTGAACAATACGGTTACCGGGAGGCTCTGGATAAACCGCCCGGCCTTGTCGGGCATAGTGATGATGGGGATGAAAGCAAGCATGGTGGTCGCCGTGGCCGTTATGACCGGCCAGCCAAGCTGCGCCCCACCCTTCACTGCCGCGTCCCTCCTGGTTTCTCCCAGCCCGATGAACCGTTCGATGTTCTCCACGATAACTATCGAATTGTCTACCAGCAAACCAAGGGAAATAACCAGTCCGGCTATGGAGATCTGCTCCAGGCCAAATCCCGACAAATCAACAAATCCCAATCCTATCAGTATAGAGAAGGGTATGGCTATGATCACAATGAGGGAGGCCCGGAACCCCAGTGATAGAAAAATGATGAGCCCTACAAGTATAATTCCCTGCAACAGGTTGCTCATGAACCCGTTGATACGATCGTCAACGCTTTCCGACTGGTCGAAAACAGAGATGAGTTCTGTCGAGGCGTGCAGTGTGGGTTTGGAATCTTCCAGCACCCGGTGAATGCCATCGGTGATCGTGAAAATATTGTAGCCGGCTTTTTGTTTTACAGTAAGGAAAATGCATCGTTCCCCGTTATACCGTGCCAGGTAAAAATTGTCTTCATAGTCGAATTCAACGGTGGCAATGTTTTTCAGGTATATGAGCCGGCCGTTGTACGAACTCACTACCGTATTCCTGATCTCGTCCGGGTTATTATAGGTCCCGCTTGTCTTAATGTTAAAATTTCTCGAACCCGCCGCAATAGAACCCCCCGGAATATTTGCATTATTACTCAGGATGGCCTGGCTGACCCTTTCGAGGGGAATGTTCATCCCGGCCATTTTTTCCATGTCGAGCGACACCCGGACTTCCTGCCCGGGAAGGGCCAGTATCTCGACCTGTTTGACACCTCCCACCTTTTCAATTTCCTTTTTCAGCTGATCGGCATCTTCTTCAAGGGAAGAATATTCTGCGGTTTCTGAGACCAGGGCCAGTTGCATCATCACTACATCTGTGCTCGACCACTCCAGGATCTCCAGGTCGTATAGGTCATCGGGCAGGTCGTTACGAATGGTGTTTACCTGCTGGACCACCTCATCGAACTTTTTATCGGGATCCGTATCGAAGGTAAATTCGATGCTGACAGCTACGATCCCGTCACGGATACCGGTTTCCATCCGCTTGATATCGTCGAGTTCATTGAGCGACTCTTCGATGGGTGTGGCAATCAGCTCTTCCAGGTCTGCCGGGTTGGCGCCCGGATAGATGATTATGATGCTGGCCCCCGGAATTTGCATCGGGGGATCTTCGGAACGGGGCATCGTTAAGAAGGACGTGATTCCCACAAGTAGCAGAAGGACAAATACTACGATTGTAAACTGGTAGTTATCGATAGAGATCTTTGGTAAATTCACTTTGATTTATGAATAATGATTAACGATTTATGATTTATGAAGTAGGGAGTGTGAGTGGGAGGTGGGTTGAGGTGTGTGTGGGTGTGGTTACACACGCTCATTCAACCAGCACTTGTACTTCGGTATTGTCGCGGAGGTATTCGCCGCCTTCGGTGACGATTTCGTCTCCCGGATCCAGGCCACCTGACAATACTATTCCGTCGTCGCGGACAGAAAGTATGGTTACTTCCCTTTTTAATGCCACATTATTATCGACCAGGTATATTGTTCCTTTCCGTCCGTTCCCGTTGATCAGCGCTTCCAGCGGAATGACTACCCTTTTTTCAGTTACAGAAGGATAGATATCCACTTTTGCAATGAATCCCGAAACCAGCTTGTCGGGCTGACGGGTCATCAGCAATTCCACCTCGTAGGTCCCGGTATACGGATCTGCCGAATTCCCGATCTCAGAAACCTGTCCTGTAAATGTTTTACCGGGATAACCATCGAACCGCACCAGGGCTGAATCGAGCAAACTGACGCGGACAATGTCTTTGTCGGTGAGGTTTACCCTGACGACCCATGCATTTTCGGTTGAAGCAAACAGGAATACCGGGTGGCCGGGGGCGATCACCTCATTTTCTTCGGCGATGCGTTTTAATATTTTCCCCTGCGACGGAGCATTGATCTGAGAATGGTCCAGGTTGAATTTTGCGATCCTGTTATTGCTTCGCGCCACTTCCAGCGCCGTGCGTGCATTCTGGAATTGCTCCAGTGTGACGATGCTGTCGGCATAAAGGTTCTTTGCCCGGTTATAATCACGCTGTGCTTTCTGAAGCCCAAGCCCGGCCTGCCTGGCCATTGATTTAACCTCCGACAGGTCGAGTGCAGCCAGCGGCTCTCCTTCGGGAACCTGTTGTCCCTCATCCACATAGATATTTTTTATAATACCTCCTGTTTTGAAACTGAGTTTGGTCTCCGATTTGGATGACAGTTTTCCGGATGCATGGATCGGGAAAGTGATTTCCTGCTCTGTCACCACGACGGTTCTGACCTTTGGTTTAGCCCTTATTTCCTTCTTTGGTTGCTGAGGATTGCAGGCCACAGCCAGTGCAAGGATTAATAATACGGTTGTATTTTTCATAGGTACCTGTTTTTAAAAGTTCAGCGTTCGGCGTTCATC
>CAYZEZ010000193.1:0-9674 GCA_964477295.1 uncultured Bacteroides sp.
AAATGGTCGATGATGGAACAGATCGATAAGAACTGGATGGAGATCATTGAATCCATCCTTGAATTTTATGTCGACCGCACCCCACGTTCCTTTGTTGAGCGCAAAAATTATTCTCTTGTATGGCATTACAGGAATGCTGATCCGGACCTGGGTGAGATCAGGAGCTGGGAACTAAAGGATGAACTTAAAGCGCTGGTGGGTAATTTTAACCTCGAGATCATGGATGGTGACATGGTAATTGAAATAAAGAATTCGGGTATTAACAAGGGACGGGGGGCGCTGCAAAAAATGGGTGATAATACTTACGATTTTATTTTTGCCATTGGAGATGACTGGACCGATGAATACACCTTTGGAGCCCTTCCCGAGGAGGCTGTTACAATAAAAGTCGGGACCAAAACCACTAAAGCCGATTATTATGTAGAATCTGTCGAGGATGTCCGGGGGTTGCTAAAAGGATTTACCGGGAAGTGATCATGTTATCCATTGCCGTCGGCTTCAGAGGCTGTGTAAAAACTAAGTTAGTAGTCATTCTGTCCCGCCGGGCCCCCCAAGCACTCGGGGGGGAGTACTCGGGATCAGAATCTGCAACTAATTGATAATGAGATCCTGAAATAAATTCAGGATGACCATTTCCTGAAAATATTGCTATTTTTACACAACCTCTTCAGCCGACGGATTAAGATTTTTTCAAGCCACCAAACCTCATGAAAAATTGCCCTTGCGTATAACCTGTTCCCATGACCTTTGAGAAAGATATCCAATACTATAAGTTTTGCCTGTACGGATTCCTGAAGAATCAACGGTTCTTTGAGCCTTTCTTTATTTTGTACCTGCTTGATAAGGGATTTGGTTTCCTTGAGATCGGGACCATTTATACTATCAGGGAGATTACCCGTAATATTTTCGAAATACCTGCAGGATTCGGGGCAGATGCACTGGGCCGGAAAAAGACCATGATGACCTCATTTGGTCTGTACATCACTTCCTTCCTTGTATACTGGCAGGCGAAAACATACTTCGTCCTGGTCACAGCTACGCTTTTCTTTGCACTGGCTGATGCATTCCGCACCGGCACCCATAAAGCAATGATTTTTGATTACCTGAAGCATAAGGGATGGGGCGACCAGAAGGTCCATTACTATGGGCATACCCGGTCATGGTCGCAGCTGGGATCTGCAGTATCCTCTTTAATTGCTGCTTCACTCATCTTTATATCAGGCACTTACGAGCTGATATTTTTATTCTCCGGTATTCCTTCTATTCTCGGATTTTTCCTCATCCTCTCTTACCCGGGATACCTTGACGGTAAAAATCAAAAGCTAAGCTTATCAGGGATTGGAGACAGATTTAAAAAGGTCTGGAAGGAATTTGCACTCTCTTTCCGCCGGCCGGAAATCTTTAAAGCGATCCTTAATGCATCTTCATTCAGCGGATACTACCGGGCAGTAAAAGATTACCTGCAACCCATCATTGTGTCCCTGGTTGTGGCACTGCCATTTCTTTCCAGCTACGGGGAGGAGCAACGCTCCGCAGTTTTCGTTGGGGTAATATACTTTTTCATCTATCTTTCAACCTCGGCGGCATCCAGGAATGCCGGGAAATTTGCCGACCGGTTCCGTTATCTGGGCACACCGCTTAATCTTACACTTATTGCAGGGATTTTGATTGGGGCTGTTTCAGGACTTCTTTATCATTTCGAATTTATCCTGGTTTCGATTATTGCATTCATTCTTATATACCTCCTGGAGAACATTAGAAAGCCTGTCGGGGTAAGTTATATCGGAGAAAACCTTAACGAGGATATTCTTGCAACAGCACTCTCGGTAGAATCGCAGGGTCAAACATTATTTTCGGCAGTGTTGGCCTTTCTGCTGGGACTGTTTTCCGAAAAGTTTGGGGTGGGAACAGGATTGGTGATTGTATCCGGGATCCTGCTGGTTCCGGTTCCGTTTTTCCTGTTAGGAAAGAATGATCGGTTAACTGAGAACAGTAAACAGAGGCTGTTTAAAAACTAATTGATGTTCACCTATCTGTCATCCAGCATTTACCTTCCTGATACCGGTTCATACCAATCGATATTTCTTGAAAGGTACATTACAATCGCCAGCACAACAAACAATCCAACGCTACCCATTAACAGGGAAAAATCCTGAAGTTGAAGAAGTGTGAACAGGAATATGTACAACACCACCAAAGAAGAGGCCATGATGAGGGTATGCCGACGATTTTTAAAAATTGACCATGTGTAGGCAGTTATCATTGCTATAATGGATACGCTGGCTACCAGGTATGCTAAACTAAATCCAATATGCTCTGAGAGCGAAAGCAGCAATACATAAAAGATGCTCAGGGCGATACCGACCAGTAAATATTGTATAGGGTGAATCCTGTACTTGTTCAGGACCTCCGAAAAGAAAAATACCATGAATGTAAGGGCAATGAACATAATGGCATATTTGGCCGATCTCATGCTCTTCTGGTACTGGTCGACCGGCATCAGGAGGCTCACACCAAATGCGGCATCATCGATATTGTATTCCGAACCGATCCATGCCTGTGGGAAGCTCCTGTTCAGATGAAGGATCTCCCATCCGGCGGTAAATCCATCCTCTCCTATATCACGCCGGTCAGGCAGAAAGGCACCATCGAAACTGGGATTATTCCAATCCGATGTAAGGTTCACAGCGGTATTTTTCCCCAGGGGAGTAAAATTCAGTGATTCACTTCCGTTCAGGTCCAGTTTAAACGAAAAGGTATATCCTTGCTCCTCGCCCAGTTCCACATCAGCACTGAAACCGGATTGAACCACCTCTTTCGTGCGGGTACCCGGATCAACCGGCTTTAACGAATCATTCCAACTTATCTCCACCTGGTTCTGGATGCCCCTCATATCGGGTATACCTACAAATACAAAGGCATCCTCCGGAAACAGATCGTTTTCCGCAATATCAAGGTCCTGCCAATCGGGCCTGCTGAATGAACCTGATAATTCAAGCTGTGATTGATAGACAGCCGTTTTAAATATCCCCCTGTATCTTATCCCGGGAATGATCTCTCCACTGATTTCCAGCCTGTCGGGCAGGAAATAATAGTATTTTCTCACCTCATAAACCTCTTCTTTTGTTTTTACTAGCTCCCGGTAGGGAACAGCCAGAACAGGTCCGCTGACAGTCTGCATCCCGCCCCATTTCGTCCCAATTTCAAGCCGGGCTTCCTCCCTTCTCGATTCACGTTCATGGATGAGACCTTTTATGAGGGCTGCCGGGATCAGCATGACCAGGATCAAAATCCCGGTAATGATCATTTTAACTGTTGTGGATTGCCAGAAAGAGGTGGTTTTATCAGACATATTTTTAAAAAATGGTTTTAAAAATAACGACTGGCCAGTCTGAATATTACCTTTTATATGCTAAGAAAACTTAAAGTTGAAGGTTAATTGATGTTGGATTGAACTATGGATTCAGGGACTCTGTCCGCGTGTGTATCGTACCATGCATCATCCTCATTGTGTTGCTCAAGGATCAGAACTTTTTTTCATTCATCCGCACTGTTACTGTAGTCATTAATAATCGTAAGTTATATGTATTCGTCGAATAAAGTTGTAATCTGTAACTAATACAACAGGATACATTATTCCTTACTATATATACATAAAGACATTTTTATTTTTATAATCGAATAGAAACCAATAACTATGAAAAATCCACTTCGCAATTTTGTTCTAAGCATAATGGTTTTAGCTGTTTTGGCATTGACCGGTTGTGAAAAAGATGACACTACTCCCGATAAATCGTCTCTTATGACAGCCCATATCTGGAAATATAATAAACTCTCAACTACATCAACAGATACGGATGTTCAGATGTTTGTTAATCTGATGGCAGCATTGATGACAGGTTCCACAATGAATTTTTCTACCGATGGAACTTTTACAATGACAGTTATGGATATGACTGATAGCGGTACCTGGGAATTGAATCCTGATGGGACCAAAATTACTATTGACAAAGGTACTACAGATGAGGCGGTGCAAAACATTATTACATTAACCAGCGATGTACTTGAATTTAGCGAAACAACGGAAGATGAAGATTTTGGCAGTTTTGATGTAAAATACAAATGGGTGAAATAGATACTTCCACCCGCGCCTGAGGAGCGGATATATCAACGTTTTTTTGCGCATGAAGCGGGTATTATTTAGCCAGAGATTTGCAGGTTAAAGGAAACTCCAGAGGCGGTCGTGGGAACGTTCGTCGTCCCATTCGGGAGTGGGATCAAAATAACCACCGGAAGAAATATTTGCCTTTACAGCCTCCTCATTGAGTTCTATGCCTAAACCGGGCTTGCCGGGTACCGGGATATAACCGTCGGATTGAACAATCGGTTTTGGAACGCCGTCCACCAGAGTATCGTACCAATCGTCATCTACGTTGTGATGTTCAAGGACCAGGAAGTTTTCAGTGGCCGCAGCACAATGGATATTTGCGAAAAGAGTCACCGGGTTACCGGCCATATGCATGGCCATCGAGATCCCGTGCTCCATCGCCAGATCGCCAATTTTTTTTGTTTCAAGCAGCCCACCCGAGGTGGCCAGATCGGGGTGACAAATAGAAATAGCTTGTGCCTCAAATAGTTTAATAAATTCCTCCTTCAGGTAGATATCCTCCCCAGTCAGGATCGGAGTGGTACAGGAATTTTTAAGCCTTACACATTGATCGGTATAGAACCAGGGGACCATGTCTTCCAGCCAGGCCAGGTTATATTTATCCAGTCTCTGTGCAAGCTTTATTCCATCCTCAATTCCAAAATGTCCGTAATGATCTGTTGCCAGCGGGATCTCCCAGCCAACAATATCGCGCACACCCTTTACATATTCCTCGAAAATATCCAGACCTTTTTCTGTTACCCGTATCCCGGTAAAAGGATGCTCAAGATAACCGGACACACCTTTGGACCATTGCTCAAAAGGATCAATTTCCCCTTTGGGCCAGGAAACCGTTCCTTCAATCCCTTCCAGCAAACTGATGGGAAGATCCATTTTCAGGTAGGTAAATCCCCTTTCAATACGCTCTGTTAAACGCCTTCCCTGTTCTCCTGGTTCTTTCGAAAATGGAGTATCTGAGTAAACCCGGATTTTATCCCTGAACTTGCCCCCCAGCATTTGCCAGCACGGCACTCCCCATGCTTTTCCGGCCAGGTCCCAGCATGCCATCTCCACCGCACATACGCCCCCTGCCTGCCGTGCATGATGACCAAATTGCTTGATCTCGCGGAAAATTTTATCCACATTGCATGGATTCATGCCCATAATGCGACTTTTCAGTATCAATGCATAGGTTTTGCTGGCTCCGTCCCGGACCTCACCATAACCAGAAATCCCCTGGTTGGTATCGATCCTGATGATATGACGGTTGTGCACAGTTACCGTCCGCATATCAGTGATCCTTAATGCAGATGGCTCGGAACAGGTTTTTACATTATTGGGAATAGCTTCCAGTTCTTTTGCTGTCAGGAATCCTCCTAAACCAACGGCGGCCGTAGCTGCCGTAGATCTGCGAAAAAACTGGCGACGAGATAAACTAGGTTTCATTGTTTCATAATTAGTTCTTGACGTAGTTGTTAAAATTAAAATAATTTCTTGAACAATGATCAAAGTCCGGCGCAGGCAGTTTGGAGTTTTCAGCCGACAATCGCCTTTTTGCAGCCGGCAGTCGGCAGTACCAGGTCAGTCACCACCCCATTACTCACCGCTCACTACTCATTCGTATCGGAGGGATTCTGCCGGATTTGCGTTTCCGGCCTTGATGCTCTGGAAGCTGATTGTAAAGAGTGCAATAAGGTAGGCAATCAATGCAGTAAGAAAGAATATCCAGATGGGGAAATCTATTTTATAGGCATACATCTGCATGTATTTCTTCATGAGGATATATGCCACCGGCCATGCAAGTGCATTAGCAATGAGGACCCAGATGGTGAACTTACCCGTTAAAAGAATAACGATCCGTGAAACGGTTGATCCGTAAACTTTTCTTACGCCGATCTCCTTGGTCCGTTGTTCGGTATTATAAAGGGCCAGCCCGAACAGACCCATGCAGGCAATAATGATGGCCAGCAATGCAATATATAACAGCATGGTACTCATGCGCTTTTCTCCCCTGTACATATTATCAAATACTTCGTCAAGGAACTGATATTCAAATGGTTCACTTGAATCAATGCGTTGCCATACAGCTTCAACATCCTGCAACAATGCAGAAACATTCTCAGTCCTGTACCTGATCAGCAAATGTTCATACCCCATATACGGTTTCATATGAAAAATCAGGGGCCCGATCTCCTGGTGCAGGGAGGCAAAATGAAAATCTTTAACAACACCAATTACCTTGTGAGGGCCATTTCGATTAATTATTTTGCCCACCGGATCATCCCAGTTCAGTTTATGCTGAAGTGCCTCATTGATCATGTAAGATTCTTTATCGGTAGTAAATTCCGGTGAGAATGCCCTTCCACTCAGGATTTGTAATCCCATGGTTTTTATATAATCGTAATCCACATCCACTGCATTAAACATAAAAGGCTGGTCGAATCCTTCCGGAATATAACCGTTGCTGGTGAAGCCACTGCCGGGTACTTCCGAGGTAGCCGAAGAACCTATAATTCCCGGAATGCTTTTTAATCCTTCCTTCAGCAGTTTATACTTTGCCTTAAAATCATCACTCGAGAAATTCAGCATCAGGATATTCTCCTTCTGATAGCCTACATCCATTGACCGGATATATCCCAGTTGTGAGTAGATGACCATAGTAGAAATGATCAGGGTGATTGATATCGCAAACTGTATCAGGACCAGAATATTTCGGAACCCTGAGCCGCCTCTTCGCGAATGAATACCTTTCAAAACTGTAGCTGGCTTGAAGGAGGAAATATAGAAGGATGGATAACTACCTGCAATAATACCAACAAGTACAACAAAAAAGATGACACCAACGATCAGGTCAATGTTCTGTAGCTGGTAAAACGTCAGATCCCTGCTCACCATCCAGCTAAATACCGGTAATAAAATCTCAATTAGGATCAAGGAAATGATTAGTCCGATCAGGCTCATGATAATTGCTTCTCCAAGGAACTGATTAACGATTTTATTCTTACCTGCTCCGAGTACTTTTCGGAGACCCACTTCCCTGGCACGCCGGGTTGATTTGGCTATGGTCAGGTTCATAAAATTTATGCATGCGATGAACAGGATAAATAGTGCAATAGCTGAAAAAATATAGATATTTGACATGGTCCCAACAGGTCCGATCTCTCCAGCATAACCAGATTTCAGATGAATATCCGTAATGGGCTGCAACTGAGCCTGGATGGACATGCCAGATTGCTCATAGAGGTAATTAATCTTCTCGTACATGAAATCCGGCAATTTTGCCTCCAGATCTGCCCTGGGGTATCCAGGTGTAAGTTCTACATAATGATAATATTGCATACCCCCGTTCCAGTTCATATACAACCTGGGGTCCTGGTATAAACTACTGAATGATATAAGAGAGGAGAATTGCAAATGCGAGTTAGCCGGCGGGGTTTCCACAATCCCTGTGATGGTGAGGTCATCCTTGTTGTTCCAGCGGATTGTTTTTCCGACCGGATCCTCATCCCCGAATATTTCACCGGCCGTCTCATTATTGATCACAATGGAATAGGGTACCGTCAGCACCGTCAGCGGATCGCCCTGGATAAGCCTGAATGAGAACATCTCGAAGAAAGATGAATCAGCATACAAAACACCTGAAGCTTTGTAATTACGATCCTCCACACTAAAAAACCCATCCCTGTAAGTACTTGTGCGGGTTGAACGGATCACTTCCGGAAATTCCCTGACCATATCCGGACTAACCGGAGCGGTCATTTGAGGAGATATTGTTCTTGAATCCTGATCTGAAAACTCGAATACTAACCGGTACAGATCATCCTTTTTATAGTGAAACTTATCATAGCTTACCTCATGCTTAATAAAGATCATGATCAGCAGGCTGCAGGTGATCCCAATCGAAAGGCCGAACACGTTGATCAGGGCATATACGGGATTATGGACCAGATTACGGATGGCTGTTTTGAGGTAATTTCGAAACATGACTAAGAAGGATTCAAGGATTCAAGGATTCAAGGATTCAAGGATCCAAGGGGCCAAGTGATCTGCTACAAGATCTTCTTAATATTTTCAGTCACAATGTGTCCGTCGAATAACTGCACGATACGATGTGCCTTTTCGGCGTCGGAAGGTGAGTGGGTCACCATCACAATGGTTGTTCCCTCTTTATTCAGCTCAGTCAGCAGGTTCATGACTTCCTCCCCGTTGGCACTGTCAAGGTTACCGGTAGGCTCGTCGGCCAGGATCAGCTTAGGATTGGTAACAACCGCACGGGATATGGCTACCCTTTGCTGTTGTCCACCTGAAAGCTGCTGTGGGAAATGCTTTTTGCGGTGGGATATTTTCATCCGGTCGAGCACATCTCCTACCTTCTTTTTCCTTTCCGCACTGGAAACATTCATATATAACAGAGGTAGTTCCACATTCTCATAGACGGTTAGTTCATCAATCAGGTTGAAACTCTGAAAGACAAATCCAATATTTCCCTTTCTAAGATTGGTCCGCTGTCGTTCTTTAAATTTTGACACTTCGGTTCCGTCAAAAAATAATTCACCATCCGTAGGATTATCCAGCAAACCAACAATATTCAGCAAAGTGGATTTTCCACAGCCGGATGGTCCCATTATCGCAACGAATTCGCCGTTTTGCACATCCAGGTTTACTTTATTCAATGCAGTGGTTTCCACCTCATCTGTCCTGAAGACCTTGGTTAGTTCTTTTGTTGTTATCATTTTAAGAAGGATTTAAGGATTTGAGGGGTTAAGGGTTTAAGTGGAGTGTGGGTGTGGGAAGAGGTAAACTCAAGATTTGTACCACACATTATAATAATATCATATTCAGCATAATAGATTATGCTAGCAACACGAAATCCGACACAATTTGTTTCAAAATGATACATTTTATGTTTCATTGTGCAACATTTTTCGTATTTTTTGATCAAATTGCATATCGGGCCATGGCATTGAACCAGGGAAATATATTAGTCATTGATGATGATCGGGACATTCTGCTAACCACCAAGGTAGTGCTGAAAAAATACTTTGCCAGGATCATTACGGAGCCTGATCCCGGTAAAATTTTAAAGCATCTGGAAGCAAATGAAATTGACATAGTATTGCTCGACATGAATTTCTCTCCCGGGGCAACCAGTGGGAAAGAGGGCCTCGAACTCCTGGAAAAAACCATTTCACTGTATCCCAATATCCTGGTGATCATGATAACAGCATATGGAGACATCGATCTGGCAGTTGAGGCAATGAAAGTGGGTGCTATCGATTTTATTGTAAAACCATGGGAGAACAGGAAACTGCTGGCCACGGTTCAGAGTGCATTCCGCCTGAGCCAATCAAAAAAACAGATTACCCGGTTGCAGGAAAAACAGGGAATTTTACGGGACGAGATCGACCAGCAATTTACAGATATCATAGGTTCTTCCAGTAGTATGGACCAGATTTTCGAAGCTGTTCGCAAGGTGGGTCCTACCGATGCCAATGTATTGATCCTTGGAGAAAATGGTACTGGAAAA
>CAYZEZ010000194.1:0-9625 GCA_964477295.1 uncultured Bacteroides sp.
ATCTCTCAACCAGTACCTCGCCACCAGTACCTGTTTTTTCCATTTTCTTTGCTATTTTCGTAGTCTGTTTTTATTAAGTTAATTCTTTAAATCTGTAAATATGTATCGTACACACACTTGCGGTGAGCTTAGGGCTGATCATGACGGACAATCCGTATCCCTGTCCGGCTGGGTGCAGCGCTCCCGTGATCTTGGAGGAATGACATTTGTTGATCTGCGCGACAGGTATGGGATCACGCAGCTGGTGTTTAATATGGAAACAAATAAGGACCTGTGTGAGATAGCCAGGAAACTTGGTAGGGAATATGTTATTAAAGTTTCAGGCAAAGTAACTATTCGCAGCAATCCGAACAAAAAAATGCCTACCGGTGAAATTGAAGTTACAGTGTCGTCGATCGAGATCCTGAATAAGGCCATGCTTCCCCCATTTACCATTGAGGATGATACCGATGGTGGCGATGAGCTCAGGATGAAATTCAGGTACCTTGATCACAGGCGTCCCTGCATTAAACGGAATATTGAATTGCGGCACCGGATGGCACAGGAGGTGAGGATCTATATGGATTCCCAAAAATTTATTGAGATTGAAACTCCGGTGCTGATGAAAACCACACCGGAAGGGGCGAGGGATTTTGTAGTGCCATCGAGGATGAACCAGGGACAGTTTTATGCATTGCCCCAGTCGCCACAGACATTTAAACAGTTACTCATGGTGGCTGGTTATGACCGCTATTTTCAAATCGTCAAGTGTTTCAGGGATGAAGATCTCAGGGCCGACCGGCAACTGGAATTCACACAGATTGATTGTGAAATGTCGTTTGTGGAACGTGATGATATATTGGCCGCATTTGAAGGACTGGCCAAACACCTCTTTAAAAAAATACTGGATGTGGAGATCGACTATGACTTCCCGAAAATGGCATACCAGGAAGCCCTGGAAAAATACGGGACCGATAAACCCGACCTGCGATTTGAAATGACCATCCATGAGATCACTGAGCTTGTAAAGGGTAAAGATTTCAGGGTGTTCAACCAGGCAGAGTATGTGGGTGCAATCTGTGCTGAAGGTGCATCAGAGTATTCAAGGAAAGAGCTGGATATCCTGACCGATTTTGTGACTAAACCCCAGATCGGTGCCGGGGGATTGATCTATGTAAAAGTGAATCAGGATGATACATTTAGATCATCCGTTGATAAGTTTTACTCTGAAGAGGATTTGAAAAAGTGGTCAGACACCATTGGAGCAAAGCCGGGAGACCTGCTTCTTATTATGGCCGGAGAAACTGCATCGACCAGGAATGCGCTCAGTGAGCTAAGGCTGGAGATGGGTACGAGATTGGGCCTGCGTGATGAAAACAGCTATAAACCATTATGGGTGGTCGATTTTCCATTGCTTGAATGGGATGAAGAGTCGGGCAGGTTCCATGCCATGCATCATCCTTTTACCTCTCCCAAGCTGGAGGACCTCGAGTTATTTGACAAAGACCCGGGAAAAGTTAGAGCCAATGCCTATGATCTTGTAATCAATGGCGTTGAGATCGGCGGTGGCTCAGTAAGGATCCACAATAAAGATTTACAAAAGCTGATGTTTAAGAACCTTGGCTTTACGGAGGAAGATGCCCAGGAAAAATTTGGATTCCTTATGAATGCCTTTACCTATGGAGCTCCTCCTCATGGTGGAATTGCCTTCGGGTTTGACCGGTGGGTAGCCATGTTTGCGGGGCTCGATTCGATACGGGATGTGATCGCGTTTCCGAAAAACAACTCCGGCAGGGACGTTATGATAGATTCACCTTCTTCTATTGACCAGGAACAGTGGGATGAACTGGGCTTGGCAAAAAAGAAGTAATCCAGCAAAAAATAAGTATATATGTTAAAAAGGTTAGTCCCTGTTCTTTTCATATTAATACTTAGCTTTCTTTTCAGCGATAACCTGGCTCAAATACACAGGGGACAAAGATCCAATGTCGCAAAGGTCGACATGCTTGGAGCCATTGCCTTTAAAAGGTTTGGGTTGGCCTATGAGAGGGTTATCAATAATAAAATCAGCGCCCAGCTGGATTTCCAGGTTATCAGTGATGGTTATACGATTTCTCCCGAACTAAGATATTATCTGTTAAGGGATTACGCCCCTGAGGGTTTGTTTGTCAGTCCATTTGGTCGTATTCTTTGCAGTAATATTGGCGGGGGTCTTGGCTATGGTTTTGGTGGATTGGTGGGTTACCAGACCCTGTTTGCTTCCCGTTTATCTGCAGACGTCTTTATTGGACCGGGCTTTAATTATCTTGCCAAAGAAACAGAGTGGGACATCTGGGCAGGTATAACCCTTGGCCTGGCCTTCTGATTAATTCAAGTTGCCAGGTACCAGGTACAAGTTACAGTTAAAATATTAATGATCAATAACCTAGACTTAATGCCTGAATTTAATGAGATCCATTAACTCAAATATATGTGGCTGTAATTCAGACGCTTAGTAACCTGCATCCTGTATCTGGCACCTGGCAATTTGAGTTAATGAATTATCCTTTTGTAGTTAAATTGCTGTTAACCAATGATTAATATCCGGTTAGCTAAACTGCTATTTATAACGGAAGTGTTTATAAATAGACCGATGATGTTAATAATTAACCTTTTTATATAGCTTTAGCTGCATGTAACATATTATTTTCACAGTGTTGTTATAAACCACAACCATTCATAATGTTACAGATTAAGCAGAAAAAAAAGACATTTCAGGTATCATTGAGAAAAACCAGCAGGATAAATACGTTGATTGCCGATACTATCCGGGAGGAGTTGACTGGAATTGTATCGGTGCCTGGCCGTACTGTCATTTTCAGCATGCAGGGTATTAAGTTTATCGACAGCAATGGATTTGAGGCTATCCTGACCATCGTAAAACGTTCACAGGATTCAGGAAGTATTTTTAAGATCTGTGATGTCTCCGAGGAAGTATATGAGTTGATTAAACTGATGAAACTGAATGTGGTGTTTGAAATTTTTCCGGAGCACCACAATCATGCATTTTCTATGGTTTAATCAATCACCTCGAAACTTGCTTTACCTTCTGCCGGGATTCCTTTCTCGGATATTCCCTCAAGCACCACTTCAAAATTACCCCTGGTATCTGAGCTGTAAAACTCAGCTGCTGCATTACCGAGAGAATCGGTATGGATAACAGGCGCCCAATAAAGAGTAGTTCGGTTATCAGGATATAAGTGGTCGAAGGCAGTTCCGTATTTTGGACTATAAAATTCCCTGGGCTTGTAGTACCCTAGCATTTGAAAATTCAATACACCTTTCTTAATGAAAAAACCTCTTCTGGTATATATCGAAATAACACCATTGGCTCCACGGGAGCCATATATGGCAGCTGTAGGACCTTTCAAAAATTCAATTCTTTCCACATCGTTTGGATTAAGCGTCGAAACTGCACCCACATCTACCGGAACATTGTCGATAAGGTAGAGTGGTTCGACACCTCCATAAATTGATCCTACACCTCTGATTATGACCTGATCCCCCGTAACCATTACCCCCGGGACCCTTCCTTTAATTATATCAAAAACACTGTTGTATGTAGCCATTTGTTCATCAACATATATCACAAAATCGGGCTCATGATAGATCCCTGCAATCATCACCTGGTTAGTATCCCTCTCGGGAGTTTCCATTGGCCGGAATTCGTTGGTTCCGGTTATTTCCATTGTTTGTGTGTAACTGGAATAGTTAAGTTTGGTTTCCGGAAGTTCTGATTCATCCACGTAGATCACGAGGTTTTTCCTGCCGGTGTGTCTTTTTGCGGTAATTTCAATATTTAAGGTATCTTCATAATCAGGCAGGGAGAATTCAAACTCGCCGGCTTTATTGGTGCGACTATAGTAAACATCATTAAAACCACTTTGAACAGTTAGATTTACCGGTATATTTTTGAGGGGTATATCAAATATTTCACGAGTGATCCTGCCTTGTACTATCAGATTGCGTTCCACCGGGTAATTAATTTTGAGAGGTATGTTTTTGGTCACGTTTTCCCAGAGAAATCGTCTCCAACCATGTGTCATCATAAGGTAATCAAGGTCTTTTCTTATTTCCGGGGAGTTATTCTCAAAATAATAATCAGGATTTTCGATTCTTCCTTTCAGGTCAGATGTTAACAACAGATAGGAACTGATACCTGAATGAAATTCCCCTGAATAATCCTTAAGCTGCCGGTTCGAAACAGCCAATGAAAATTCACCCTGGACAGGATTCCCGTTCAGATCTGATATCCTGACTCCAACGGCAATTTTTTCCCGGGTCCCGTAATTGTTGTCATCTGTAGAGATCGCAACATTCAGTTTATCATCATTTTTAATAAAAATCAGTCTTTCACATTGTGGTTCTATTCTTTCATTAAAAAGGGTTATTTGTGCAATCCCTGTCGGAAATGATTGGGTTGGAATACTTATTTTCCTGGTTCCCGACTGAAGCCTGAATGTTTCCTGATAATAGACTTTACCACGCGTTTGAGCAAGCAGGGTCACTTCCGGCTCAGAAAAAGTGCTCTGTATGGTAACCTCAACATTGATTCCTGCAGGATCGACCAATAAATTGTATCCGGACCCCCGGAGATCAGGCAGGGGAAACTTTTCTTGTTTACCTGATGCATTCTTTACAAGGGCAAAATATTTATTATCCGGTTCAGGAGTGAATTTGAATGATCCCATACCAAGATGAGCACTTTTAAAAGTAGATACCTGCAGTCCCGTATTATTAACTATTTCTCCTTCAACGTCAATACCAAGTCCAAGGTCATTGATGGCCTTGAATGCGATGTTATTCTCCAACCCTATGATGAGATCACCTCCTTCAGGGAAAAACTGGAGATCCATCCTCTGAGACTTGCGCTGGCTTTTTTTCTTCAGTTTTTTATTAGCCAGTTTATCGTCTCTGAATAATTCACCGGCCAGATCAGGATTCCAGATATTGATGTGTTCCCTGAAAAATGATTCGTCACCGAAATTCCGCATCCAGCTGGTATACGCCCTGATCTCATATTGACCCGGCGGCATGGTGTCATATAATTGAAAGTCGCCGTGAGCAAATCCATCTTTCAGTTTAATAAGTCGCTGCTGTGATGTTCTCCCGAAAGAATTGATCAATTCCACAATCAATGTATTACTGTATGTACTTGGCAAATGGGTTCTCGAATCAAGAAAATAGATCTTGAACCAGATATGATCACCAACAATATAGGCAGGTTTATCAAGGTGCATGTAAACCTTTTGCTGGGGATATTTCTCATACCAGGCATCTAGTTTTTCCGATATTTCAGAAACCGGATCAACAGGATGAATATACACCCTGCTCCAACAAACAAACAGGAACCCGATAATAAATATGAACAGGATTCTCAGGAATCGTATAGTTGAATTATTCATGTTTTATATATTTTATCATTTCATACTTTACACACCCCCCTCTGACCGCTGATCACTGATCAACAAGTTGTTCCCAGTAATCCATGGCCCTTCTGGTGTGAGGAATTACAATAGTCCCGCCTACAAGATTCGCCACGGCGAATATTTCAAACAGCTCATCACTGGTTACGCCCTTTTCATGGCATTTCTCAAGGTGGTATTTTATGCAATCATCACAGCGTAAAACCATCGAACTGACCAGTCCCAGCATCTCTTTAACTTTAGAAGGCAAAGCCCCATCCATGTAGGTATTGGTGTCGAGGTTATAAATCCGTTTCATAACTTTATTGTCATGCTCCAGGATTTTTTTGTTCATTTTTTCCCTGTATTCCCTGAATTCCCGGATAGGATCACTCATACATTTTATTTTAATGATTAAACCTGTTGTGCCGGACAGAAAAATGCCTGTATTATATGTGATAATGCAACAACTAAAAACCCTATCTGCTCTTGCATGAATTTAATTATTTCTGCCCGGTTATTTTTGATGTTCAAGTTAATCTAATTGTATGTTAAAACCTACCCCTGTATATTGAAGGGTATGATTTTTTACCATTTTTTGTACTTTTGCCGCATCGTTTGAAAAGATACAATTATGTCAGGTCATAGTAAATGGTCAACAATTAAGAGGAAAAAGGGTGCTGCCGATGCCAAAAGGAGCAAAATTTTTTCCAGGATGGCAAAGGAGATCCAGGTGGCAACAAAGGAAGGCGGACCTGATCCGGAAAGTAATTCAAGGTTGCGGCTTGCCATCGCCAATGCCAAGGGTGTGAATATGCCAAAGGATAATATTGAAAGGGCTATCAGCAGTGCAGATAAAGATTCATCTGCCCTCGCGGAAGTATCTTTTGAGGGATATGCACCCTGCGGGATTGCCGTTTTTGTTGAATGTATGACCGATAATAAAAATCGAACTGTCAGCAATATCCGGGCGATTTTTAATAAACGGGGAGGAAGCCTTGGGACATCTGGTTCCGTTGGATTTATGTTTAACACGAAGGGAGTTTTTACTGTTCCGAAGGGAGATATTAAACGGGATGAGTTTGAACTGGAAATAATAGATGCGGGTGTTGAGGACATTGAATTGGAAGACGGCATGTTTATTATTACCACCCCACTTGAGGATTTCGGAAATGTTCAGAAGAAGCTTGAGGAGATGGACCTGACACCGGAGACAGCTGAATTACAAAGAATACCCCAGGAGACCAAAGAACTGGATATAGAAGATGCCATCAGGGTTTTAAACCTGATTGAGGATTTCGAGGAAGATGAGGATGTGCAGAAGGTTTTTCACAACCTGGAGATAACCGATGCTATTCTCGATGCACTTGAATAAATAGTCTGCAAGTCGTCAGTCTGCAAATCCGCCCTCACGCCCACACTCGACTCACGATTCAAGGTTATTCCGTGTTCCGCGTAATAACAATACACTTCCAAATATCAACAGGGAAATAACGAAGAGCAACCTGCCTGCTGAAAAAATAATACTGTTCATGCTCACCCATCCGTACGTGGCATAGATCAATCCTCCGGTTATTGACAACCATCCGATAAAACGCGGCAATAATCCGGTTTTTACCACGAGTAATCCCAGAATGACTGCGCTTAAACCGGCCAGTGTATAAGCCGTCAGCTGGAGATGCATCTTCGATATCAGGAAGCTCATGATGATGGTCATAAGAGATTCAGATTCCATATCAGGTGATTTCAGGTACTCCTTTAACAGGAAAATAATATCAAAACCTTTGTTTGCGAAAAAAATAAAAACAATACCTGTACTGCTGACAAGAAATGAAGCCAGGTATGCTGAAGTTTTATTGTGAAAGTGGAAAGTGATTAATATAGCAGGTCCCAGCAACACTATCAGTACAGCATTAATCAGCCAGATGTAGGTATTGATGGTGAACCTTCCCAGGTTTTCACTCAGGAAGGAAATATCTTCGTAAATGTTACTGTAATCAGGAATGATTTCCTGGTTGGTAATGATAGCTGCCACCACAAGGAAAGATATCAATATGGCGGTTAATCCGGTAGATATCTCTGCCGTACGGTCACCATTACTTTTTTGATGGACCTCGTTTGTCATTCTTTTTAAAAGATCAGCAAATTAAATACATTATTATGGAAATAAAAAATGCAGGGAACAGGAGCCCGGGATCCCTACATATCATATAGAATATAGGTTGGCTTATTTTTGTTCGCGGATAAATACCCTTGAGTTGGAGCTGAATGCGTAATTTGAATGTTCCAGGATGGCTGGAGCGGTAAGCACATTGGAACCATCTTCAGGAGTAGCTTTGCCGGTTACCAGAATCCCAACTTTCCCTGCAAGATCAATCCTTCCATGGTCATCCGGATACATAATCTCCCCGGCTGCCAGCCACTGCCTGAATTCTTTTTGCTGCCAGTCATTATATGGTTGTTTGGCGGACAGCAGGTTCATGGCAAATCGGGTACATGCAAATTTCCAGAGCCGGTCCTCTAAGGTTTTTGACTCTTTCATGATACTTTTCATTTTGCTTGTACTCATCCAAAGGACTGTAACGGGAGACTCAGCGGATACAGTGGCTGTTCTTGGCAGGCTGGTTAACACGGCCATTTCCCCAATCACACTTCCCGGGCCAAGAATATCGACCACCTTTTTATGTAATGAGACCTTGACCTGTCCGCGTACTACGACAAACAATCCATCGGCCGGTCCGTTTTCTTTTACCAGAGTGGCATCTACAGCATAGATCCTGTTCTGGAAATTATCCACCACACGGTTAAATATTTTCTCGTCGAGACCAATCAGCCAGGATATCTCACGAAGCAATTCAACCGGCTTCGGCAGATCGAGCCTTGGGGGCGAATCCAGTAGCATCTTCATCCGCTTTTCAATTCCGGATACAATTTTGTGTGCTTCGCCAGAATCAATCCGACCCTTGCTCTGCAACCTTTCGACCATCCTCTTTTCGTAATTGAGGATGGAACGGATTGCCTGCCGCGTGGCGATGGCATTATATATTTCGGGATAGGAATTTCTCAGGTTTCTGAGGAAGGTGAGGCCATGTATCTTGTTTTCATTGATTTCTGCTTCGATGATGTGGAGGTTTTCCTCATCTCCTTTGCTTCCTTCGTCGTCCTGTGCAATCAGCATGTTTTCAACCAGTTTCAGGCTTTCATCCTGGGCCTGGACAAAACCCCTGGCTGAGTCGTAACTAACCGCCAGCCGATCAAAAAAGATCCGCTTTGATAACCTGTTCAGGATTGGTATGGATTGAAGTTTACTAAGTATTTTTGGTGTTTTCCATTCCTGTTCAAGGTCTTTTCGCTTGGAAAGAGATACCAGCCCTCCTTCATCCATGATCTCACTTATGGCATCCGACAATCGCCTTACCGCGGTGGGACCAAGCATGCCTTCACTGAACTGGTTCCAGTAGGAGCTTTTTTCGCGTTCGAGGATCCGTCTGCGTGTTTCAGCAATGGTTGATCCCAGTTCTAACTCCGTTTCATTTGATATTTCAACTTTTTCAGGAAGAAATTCCGATACAGCATCCCAGTTAGCCCTGCTCAGGTAACGGTCTTTTTTGAATTTGCTGATTGAATTTTCGGTACTCTGCCGCAAATAATTCTTTGCGTGAAGCATCATCAGCGCTTTTGCAGGTGCAACCTTTGTCAGCCCAAGTGCATTCACCAGGTATTTAATTGTTGTGGCATTAACCAGCAAGGTCAGGGTAACAATTCCCGCAGTATAGAAAAGAAAATCATTCCGGATATTTTCAGGAATGGAGGTTTCACCGGCTACTATAAGTGCCAGTGCCAGGCCAACGGCTCCCCGCAGCGCACCGTACCACAATATATAAGCGTTTTTTACCGGTAATCCATAGCCGGCTTTACGCATGAATGGATACAGAACAGCAATGACGATGGCCCTGATAATGTGTAATCCTGCATAAAGAATCAATAGCCGGATCACATCAGCACCGTTGAAATGCGTTGCATTGGCAATCACAACCCCCACAATGATGAAGATCAGGGTGTTTGCGATGAAGGCTGCCAGTTCCCAGAATTCATGAAGGAAGTGTTCCACCTCGGGACTGATTCTTGTCCTTCCAACACCGCCGACGATTAATCCCAGGGCTACTAATCCAAGTACACCGGATACATGAAGGAAATATTCT
>CAYZEZ010000195.1:0-9610 GCA_964477295.1 uncultured Bacteroides sp.
TGTACATTAAACCCAACCTTACGGAATATGGATCATCCAGTTTTAACTCAGCAGATTCAATGATTGCCAGAGGAGAGGAAGCTGCCCGAAAAATCATGCCGGAAATTGTAAAACTGGTCGATTCGCTGAACCAGCTGGAATATGTGCCATTTATTCCTTCAACAATTGATCCGGTTGATTCAATCCTTATTAAAGAGATCCGGGTTAAAGGAATAGAAAATGTATCCGGGAAATTGCTTTCGGGGAAATTGCGGCTTAAAGTGCTGGAAAAATATTCTCCCGACGACATATACCTTGCTATAGAAAGGGCATATTCGAGCCTGTATTTCGAAAAAGTTACCTGGGAATTGGAAGCATTGCAGGATGCCCAGTCAGGGAAAGGAGCACGGCTGAACATTAAAGTAAAAGAGAAAAAGGGAATTGATTTGCGGCTGGGCCTTAATTATAACACGGATTTTAAGGCTTCTCTTGTATTTAATGGTACTGTCAGAAATATATTGCTCAATGGTTCGAGGCTCTCCACCACTATCGGTCTCGGTGAAAATCCCTTTTTTCAAGCTTCTTTCTTTAAGAATAATGGATGGAAACCCGGATTTGGATTGGATTTTTCCGGAGAAAACTATAATGTATTCGTTTACAACGACAATAAAAAAATCTCAACTGTCCGTTTTTCTGATTTAAATATCCGGCTATTCACTCAATCCATCATTTCCAATTCATATTCACTCGGCGGTGGACTGGAATATGAATCCACCCTTTTGCAGCCTGGGATTGGGGAGATTATCAGGGAGAGGCAAAGAACCGATCTTTACAATGCTTTTGGATTCATTCAAATCGACACTTACGATGACCTGTTTTTTCCTTCCAGCGGGCTCCGTTTTTTATCAATGTACAAATTCATAAACAACCCTGAAATTTCACCTGTTCATTACTTTACATTCCGTTTCAACAATGCCATACCCCTATCCGAAAAGATAACCCTGATCCCTTCCCTGCTGGGTGGCTTCTCCACGGCCGATTCCACACTTAATACCTACCTTATGCACCTGGGGGGACTGAGCCAAAAGTCCCGTAATGGCCTGTTACCCTTTGTCGGACTGGAATTTATGCAGAAAACAGACAGAAATGCAGCCATTGTTTCAATCGATTTGCAATACAATGTCTGGAAAAACAATTACATCATACTAAAATCAAACGCAGGCGTCACTTCCTGGAATATCAACAAATTGTTTGATAAAGAACATGGCTTTTATGGATTCGGGATAACTTTAGGAAATAAAAGCCCTGTTGGTCCGGTTGAATTTACAATAATGGGTTCCAGTATAAACCGGGAAATAATGACATATTTCAATATTGGATATTGGTTTTAAGAGATGAACTCAGAATATCGAATAACGAATTAAGAATTACGAAGTGAGGATACTTGTGGCTCCCGACAAGTTTAAAGGTTGTTTGACAGCAGAAGAGGTTTGTGATGCTATTGCAGAAGGTATAAAACGGGTTGATGCTTCAGTTGAAATCATCCCGTTTCCCCTGGCGGATGGGGGTGACGGCACAGCCCGGATCCTTACCAGGCATATGAATGGCCGGATGGTCGATGCCATTGTCCATGATCCGCTGTTACGTTCAATCAATGCAGAATATGGGATCTCAGGGGACGGGACGACGGCCTTTATCGAAATGTCGGCCGCATCCGGGTTGAGGCTCCTGACCGGGGAAGAGAGGGATTGCACCGTAACTACATCCCTGGGTACCGGAGAAATGATCAGGGATGCCATCCACAGGGGAGCGCGGAAGATCCTGCTCGGGATCGGCGGAAGCGCCACAAATGATGCCGGGACAGGGATGGCTTCTGCCCTGGGATACAGTTTCCTGGATAAAAATGGATCGCACCTGGAACCGGTTGGTAAAAACCTTGTACACATATCCGAAATCGATGATTCCGGCCTGCTCTTTTTCAAGGAAAAAATTGAGGTGACTGTTGCCTGTGATGTGGATAACCCGTTATATGGTGAAAATGGTGCAGCCTGTGTTTATGCTCCGCAGAAAGGAGCTAATCCTGAACAGGTAATAGAACTGGATAATGGATTACGAAATTTTACCCGCACGGTTGAATCAAAGTTTAACCGCGATATAAGCAAATTCCCGGGTGCCGGGGCAGCCGGGGGCATGGGAGCCGGGGCCATGATTTTTCTCAATGCGAAGCTGGTGAATGGGATTCAGATGGTCATGGACCAGACCCATTTTGCAGAGCAGGTTGAAATAGCAGACCTGATCATTACAGGCGAAGGAAGGATGGATGAACAGACCTTCAAGGGAAAGGTTATTGATGGGGTTTGCCGGCAGGCTTTATCCCGGAATAAGAAAGTAATTGCCATCTGCGGCCAGGTTCGGCTGGAAAAGAAAGCACTGGATAGCCAGCCCCTCAGCCATTGCTTCTCCATAGAGGATCATTCTGGTGATATTAACCTGGATCCGGAGGTTACCCGGAAAAAAATCATTGAACTTATTGACCGGTATTCAATGAAATTTATTTAATTTGAACATTATTAAACTAATCAAAGTCTACTGTGATGAAAAAGCTCCTGTTTACCCTGGTTGTTTCATTGTTTGCCTTAGGGATCTATGCCCAGGACAGTGGTTTCGGAATTGGCGTGATGGTGGGTGAACCCACCGGCATCAGTGCCAAACTCTGGACGAGCAGGACCACTGCTGCTGATTTTGGAGTAGCCTGGTCGATCGATAGTTACCTGCACCTTCATGGTGATTTCGTCATGCACAAGTTCGACCTGATCAATGTAAGCAAGGGGGAATTACCGGTGTATATCGGGCTGGGTGCCAGGATCTTATTTGCTGATCCGGATCTTTCAATAGGGGTGCGGGTACCGGTTGGACTTGATTACCATTTCTCAAGTGGTCCCTTCGACCTGTTTTTAGAACTTGTCCCCATAATGAACCTCACTCCTGCAACAGAATTTGATTTTAACGCAGCGATCGGGTTCAGGTATTTCTTTTAAGCATACCCCTACCCTCAGACTCATAGACTTTTATTTGTATCTTTATTTCTATGAAGCCTGCCCTTTTCTATAGAAAACTTGATAAGAAAAAGGTCCAGTGCCAGCTGTGTCCGCATGAATGCATCCTCAATGACGGGAATCTAGGTATTTGCGGAGTCAGGCGGAATGTGAATGGCACCCTGATGAATGAAACATTTGAACAGATTGCGGCTATCCATTACGATCCGATTGAAAAAAAACCTCTCTATCATTTCTACCCGGGCAACCTTATCCTTTCGGTCGGGGGAATAGGTTGTAACCTTAGTTGTTCATTCTGTCAGAATTGTGACCTCTCACAGACAGATGTCGATTCATACAACTGGTTCCGGCATTATTCAGTGGAGGAAGTAATTGATATGGCTTACGACCAGCCTGATAATATTGGAATATCATTTACTTATAATGAGCCTATTATTCACTTTGAATACATGTTTGAGATTGCCAGGAAGGCAAAAGAGAGGGACCTTAAAACTGTCATGGTCTCGAATGGTTTCATCAATCCTGAACCATTGAAACAATTGCTCAGGTACATGGATGCATTCAATATCGATCTGAAAGCTTTCGACGATGAATTTTATAAAAAACAAACCAAATCGTCTCTCGAACCGGTATTGAATACATTGAAAATTATCAGGGAATACCACAAACACCTGGAGATAACAAATCTTGTGATTCCAACTTTAAATGATGATCCTGATGTTTTCCGCGAAATGGTTGATTGGATACATGATGTATTGGGAGAAAATACGGTTCTGCATTTGTCAAGGTATTTCCCGCACCATAAAATGACCATCCCAAGTACTCCGGTATCAACGCTTGAAAGGTTTTTTAAGATCGCTAAGGAGAAGTTACATTATGTCTACCTGGGAAATGTTGACGGCTCAGAAGGACAGCAGACCCATTGTCCGGAATGCAGAAAGGTGCTTATCCGCAGGATGGGGTACCAGACTTCAGTGGAAGGCATTACCCGGGCCGGAAAGTGTAAGGGGTGCGGGGCGTTGATAGAGAATTTAGTTCTATAAAAATACGTCATCCTGAACTTGCCTGCCCTGACGAAGGTCAGGGTTTCAGGATCTCTAACTAGCTGATAATTAGATTCCAAAATAAATCCGGAATGACAAACAAGTTCAGGATGACAACAATTGAAATATGAACATACGAGAAGCCGTCGTAGCCGGGTCGTTTTACCCCGGTACAAAATCAGAATTGATGGACCAGCTTGATAAACTGTTCGCCATGGAAAGGGATAAAATCAAGACTGAGCTGGCGACTAAAGAAATGATAGGTGCCGTCATTCCCCATGCCGGGTATGTTTTTTCCGGTTATGAAGCGGTACATTTCTTTGCGTTGCTGAAGGAATCAGGTAAACAATACGATACCATTTTCATCATTAATCCCAATCATACTGGTTTGGGAGCAGGCATTGAAGTGGACAACCACGATGAATGGGAAACGCCGCTGGGAACGACGCCCGTTGACCATGAATTCATCCGGTTATTGGATCTGCCTGTATCAGGGAAGGCCCAGAGCCGGGAGCATTCGGCAGAAGTGATATTGCCCTTCCTGCAAAAGTGGCTCGAATCCCCATTTAAAATAGTCCCGATTTGCATTTTGCGGCAAAATCCCCCTGTAGCCAGGGAGATCGCACAAAAGATCTTTAGGGCCAATCAGCAGCTGAAGAAAAAGATCCTGGTGATTGCCTCCTCCGATTTCTCCCATTATGTGGATCCTGCAACAGGTATTAAAAAAGACGACCTGGTTTTACAGGAGATTGAAAACCTGGATGTTGAAAAACTCCATAGAACGGTTATAGACAACCGGATATCTGTATGTGGTTATGGCCCTATAATGACTTTGATAGAATATGCCAAACTGGTCTCTGATAATCCTAAATCAACTATCCTGGCACGGGGAAATTCAGGAAAGACCATGCCTTCCAATAGTGTGGTGGATTACGTATCCATCCTGTTTTATGAGAATTGAAGTATTCCTGTGGTTACCTTTTATTGTGATTAAAAGTGTGAGGTGGGTACAACAAATGCATCCTTATAAACCATTTTCCTGACTTTTATCAATTCGTCCATTGTTTTGTCATTATTTTCATACCGGCCTGTTTCAAAACGGTATAATCCATCATCCCCCTTGTATCTATTAACCTGGTTCAGGTCACTGAAATAAGTAACATTCTTCGTATTTCTCAACGCTATGAATTGTATGGTATAGTAGACTGTTTCATCTTGTGTAACCGAGGAATTATCCTGGACCAGGTATTCGAAATTTTTTCTTTCCACCATCCGGGCATCCGGGTATCCCTGGTCCTCTTTGGCGATCAGTTCATCCGGAACAAAGATATCCGCCACCCTGATCTCATCTCTATTCAGTTTCCATAATTCTTGCATTGGAATAGTATCCCTAAACAACCAGTATAATCCTTTAGATCCCCCTTGCCCGAAATTCCTCCCAATACATTTACCTGGATATTCAGGCTCCTGGTTACATCAAATCCAATACTCAGGGATTCAAGGTACCTGTCTCCCGAGTTATCATACAGCAACTCACTTGTATCCGGATCAATCAGCCTGAAATTAACAGGATAGAGGTTTTTGTCTGTGCAGAAAGAGAAAATATAGTCTTTCTGGCCGTAAAAAACTACATTGAATTCGATGGTATCCTTAAGACCGATGACTGCACTTGTCGATTGGCTGTAAAGTTTGTAGTCCTTCTGAAGATCCATACCACAGTCACCCTTCTTATAGTACTTTTCGCATGTTTGTCCTATCAGTGGAAAGGATAATCCAATGGATACTAAAAAGATTGCTGATAAAAGATATAACTTTTTCATTTTGAGATAGATTAGATTGTTCCTGAAATGATTTTACGCCGGATATCCGATACGGCTTCCTTTAATTTCTCAAATTCCTCCTGCGACAATGTTGGCTGTCTCCCTCCTCCTATCACCAGTTTCCCGGTCCCCTCTTTCTTCACCCGGGTTTGCCCTGATGACTGTTCCATGCCTTTGTAAATCTCTTCAAGCGGCTTCAGGTCGGTTAAAATCCCGGCTACATTAGGGTCATCCGACAGGGTCCTGGCAAACGCCAGCAGGTTGTCGATCGAATATCTCTGATCGGCCAGGTGCTGGACCAGGTATTCTGCTTCTGCTGAGGATCCTACCAGGCTAATCGCCAGGTACAGACTTTCGATGAATGCACCTGCAGTAATCAATATCATTGTATTAGATCTGTTTGATTCTTCACAGAACATGATCATATTTACGAAGGCCTCATTTGATATTGAAAACAGGGTATCGAGGTCCTGCACATTCCCTTTTGCCCTTTCGATCAGTTCCTCACTGATGGCACCTTCCACACGCGCCTGTTTAGACAGGTACTGAACTGCTTCGAGGTATTCAACGGACTCCTCATGGCGGCCAAATATAGAGGCAAAAGCCAGGTCAGTGATATAAACGCCCACGTTTAAAGTCCTCGATTCGGAATCAAAATACCGGTCAATATTGCTGGTTGGATTAAGGAGGCTGCCGTCAAAATCAAGACCCCCGATATTCATCACGCTGAGCATTTCAGCCGGAGAAGGGATAAGATAAAAAACTTTTTTTATTTGTTCAATATACGCTAAAGATTTCTCAAAATCCTCTTCCATTTCTGAACTTTTCCCTGCCTGATCATTTTTAGCTGACTTGCACAGAGTCAAAGACAGCATTCCTACAAAAAGCAGGATGTATTTAAAAAACCGGTATTTCTTTGAATTCATATGAATGATTTTATTATTGATGATAAAAATTAAATATCTATCCCAGGTATTTGGACAACGTACTTAGCAAATCGTGCGACCATATGGGTTTGATCAAAAAATGGCTGAAAAAGTTCATTGCATCCTTATATTCAGCTTCATCCAGGTTATAGGCTGTCTGGGCGATAATTGGCAGGTCGGGCAAAGCTTCTGAAATTGCTTTGGCCGCTTCATATCCGTCCATCTCGGGCATCAATATATCCATTAACACGACGTCATAGTTTTTATTCTTCAGGCAAAGATTGACAGCCTCTCTGCCATTCTCCGCCCAAAAGATCTCGACACCCGTAGGTTTAAGAATTTCCTGAAGGTAGATAAAGTTTGACTCCACATCTTCTGCAATCAGGATTTGTTTCCCGGTCCAGTTTTGCTCCTCAGCAGCATCTTGCCCTGCATCTGCTGTCTCAACCATCTCTGATGCATCATCCCTGTCAATAAAATTGATTTTTGTTACCAGGCGGAATCGAAAATCCGATCCACGTCCCAGTTGTGAATCAACCTGAAGCTCCCCACCCATCAATTTTACCAGGTGCCTGGAAATATTAATCTTCAATGATGCCAGATCGAATGGCCTCATCCTGCTATCGATCACTTTGGTAAATTGCTTAAAGATCATTTCCAGCCTTTCCATTGAAAATCCTGCGCCTGTATCCTTAACATAGAATTCCAGAGTATTATTACCGGTCAGGTTATACCCGAACTCGATAACTCCCTCATCGGTAAATTTAAATGCATTATCCAGCAGGTTAACCAGTACCTGTTTCAACCTTTTTTCATCTGTAGTGATGATGAAATTATTATCCTTTACACTGGTTTTTAACAAGATAGCAATATTTTTTCCCTCATATTCCCTGATCAGATTATCGTATAGCTCATATAAGTCTGACAACATCACGTTCAGGCGGCATTCAGTCTCCTTAATATATAGCTGACCTGTCTCGATCATTGTAATATCTGTAATGTTGTTAATCAGCTCCATTAGATACTTCCCGCTTGTCCCGATATGATCCATATAAAGATCTTTGGAAATGTCGCTGAGATTTGGATCTCTCAGTAAATCCACAAATCCGAGAATGGCGTTCAGGGGAGTTTTTATCTGGTTGGAAACGTTAACCATAAGGGTAGGATCAGAACTGATCCTATGAATCTGCTTTTGAGAAGGCTTTTCATTTCCTGAATTAATAATTAACATCCGCGGCAATATTATTCCGAGGATTACAATAACGGCCACACCAAGCAGACGGGTATACAATTCATTAATTGGCGGATTGGTAATGAATACCTGGAAAAAATCCAGGTCTTTATAAAAAAGTACAGCATCCAGGACTGAGTCAACAACATAAAACAAAACGGCTAATACGATGCTGTAAAGAAGTACTCTGGATTGTGGTTTCATGTATCTGATGTTTTACTGATTATAATTTATTTGTCTGCCCAACGCAGGCAGGCAGGCGCTATGCCCTCACATGTTTTTTTTATCATGCTCTTTCACTTTTGAATATCCACTGTCTGAATTTTATGCTTTGGCAGGGAAAAGCCGAACCTGCTTCCTTTACCCGGTTCACTTTCAACCCGGATCTCGCCGCCATGCCTCTTTATAAATTCCCTGCAGAGCAGGAGACCCAGGCCTGTACCACGTTCATTTTCAGTTCCGGGCGTGCTCAAGTGTTTATCTATCCTGAAAAGATTCTCCAGCTGTTCCTTCCCCATGCCTACTCCGTTATCCTCCACCGATAACCTGGCATCCTCCTGATTATCCGTGCAGCTGATAATGATCTTTCCTCCGGGCCGGGTAAATTTCAATGCGTTGGTTACCAGGTTTCTTACTACCGTCTCAACCATTTTACTGTCGGCCCATACTGTAAGATCGTTTTCATCGATAATGGATAATTCAATTTTCTTTTTATCTGCAGTATCCTGTAATAATCCGGTCACACTTGAGATAACTTCCTTGATCCTCAGGTAATCCGGTTTGAATTCAATCCTTCCGGTTTGTGACCTGGACCATTCAAGAAGGTTGTTGAGCAGTTCGAAACCGTGCATCGATGAGTTGAAAATATGTCTTACCATTTCCTTTATCTGCGCGGGGTCCTTCTGGTCAATCGTCTTCAGAAGTAAATCCGAGAATCCTATCATGGTATTAAATGGTTCCTTCAGATCATGTGCGATGATGGAAAAGAATTTGTCTTTAGTGGCCACAATTTCTTTCAGTTCTGTATTTAATTTGTCTAACTCATGGTTCTGGCTTGCCATGATTTGTTTTGACATGCTTAGCTCGAGGTGAGTTTCCACCCTCGAAATCAGTTCTTTGGAGTTGAACGGTTTGGTTATGTAATCCACTCCGCCTGCAGTAAATCCCTCTATGATATCTTCGGGATCGGTTTTGGCCGTCAGGAATATGACAGGGATTTCCTTTGTTTCAGCACTCTCCATAAGTTTTTTACAAACTTCAAATCCCGACATCCCGGGCATATTTACATCAAGCAAAATGAGATCAGGTTTGGAGTAAGACACGGCTTCCAGTGCCTCCCTGCCGTTGGAGGCATAACTGAACTCGATATTCTTTTCATCAAGTATGTTTCCAAGGACCTGTATGTTCTCGGCGATATCATCGACTATGAGGACCGAGGGTTGCCAATCGTTTTTCTCTACCATCTTTTATATACTTATTTTTGGGTGTATCCCGGTTTTACTTTTTATGTCACTCTGTAAATACTTACTTATCAAATCAGTCATCTCCTGAAAAT
>CAYZEZ010000196.1:0-9592 GCA_964477295.1 uncultured Bacteroides sp.
AAAATTTGGTGAGGGCAGGAGGGTTTTTAAAATGGCACCACTCCATCACCATTACCAGGTGATCGGATACCCCGAATCAAAAATTGTAACCCGGTTCTGGATTGTGGCCCTGCTACTGGCAGTGATAACGATAGTAACATTAAAAATCAGATAATTCACAAATTCCAACTACCTATGAGTAAAAGAATTGTAATACTTGGAGCAGGAGAGAGCGGAACAGGTGCAGCTATACTGGCAAAGAAACAGGGATATGATGTATTTGTTTCAGACAACAGCGAAATCAAGTCAAAATACAAAGAACTGCTTTTTGAATTTGAGATCGAATGGGAGGAGAGCAAGCACACAGAAAAACTTATCCTTGAAGCAGATGAGATCATAAAAAGTCCCGGAATCGCCGAGCGCGTGCCTATCGTTCAAACCATTCGCAAACATAATATCAGGGTGATCTCGGAAATAGAATTTGCCTCCAGGTATACCAATGCAAAAAAGATATGTGTAACGGGCAGCAACGGGAAAACCACCACCGCTTCACTGATCCATTACATGATGAAAAAAGCCGGACTCAATGTGAGCATGGCCGGCAATATCGGGCGCAGCTTCGCGATGCAGGTAGCTGAGGAGGACCATGACTATTACGTTTTGGAAATCAGCAGTTTCCAGTTGGATGGATTATTTGAGTTTAAGGCCGATATAGCCATCCTGTTAAATATCACACCCGACCATCTTGATCGTTATGATTATAACCTGCAGGAGTATGTTGACTCAAAATTCAGGATTACGCGCAATCTTTCTGAAGATGAATATTTTATTTTCTGTTCTGATGATGAGATTACTATCAAGGAGCTGGAAAAAATAGTATTGAAAGCAAGGCAACTGCCATTTGCTCATTCCCGAAAGAAAAATGAAGCAGCCTTTATTGATGATCAGGACAATTTGGTGATAGAATTTGATGACCGTGAAATATCAATCGCCGTATCGGATCTATCGCTGAAAGGGAAGCACAATCAATACAACAGCATGGCTGCGGGAATAGCTGGTAATGTGCTCAAGATCAGAAAGGATATAATTCGGGAAAGCCTGATGGATTTCCAGGGAGTGGAGCACAGGCTCGAAAATGTGCTTAAGGTTCATGGTGTCCAGTTTGTAAATGATTCCAAGGCCACCAATGTTAATTCAACCTGGTATGCGCTGGAAAGTACTTCTTCCGGTGTGGTATGGATTGCAGGCGGTGTGGATAAAGGGAATGATTACAGCCACCTGAAGGACCTGGCAAAAGAAAAAGTCAAGGCGCTGATTTGTCTGGGGAAGGATAACAGCAAGTTGCATGAGAGTTTTGAAAAAACCATAGAAACCATTGTGGATGCAGATAATATGCAGGATGCGGTAAAGAAAGCTTATTACCTGGCAAGCCAGGGCGACACAGTATTACTATCCCCGGCCTGTGCGAGTTTTGACCTGTTTGAGAATTATGAGGACCGGGGAAGGCAGTTTAAGCAGGCTGCTAAAAACCTGTAAATAAAAATATGGCAGTAACGTTAAGGAAATATCTTGGAGGTGACCGGATTATCTGGGCAGTTGTTGTATTGCTCTCGCTTTACTCCCTGCTGGCGGTATACAGCACATCAGGCATACTGGTATTCAGGAACCCGGGGAGCAGCTCAACCTATTTTGTCATGCGTCATGGCTTGTTCCTGCTGGCCGGATTCATCATTATATATTTAACACACCTGGTGCCTTATAAATATTTTTCACGGCTGGCACAACTGATGCTGGTTGCTGCCATTCCTTTATTGATCATAACCCTGTTTTTTGGAAAGAACATCAATGAAGCATCCAGGTGGCTTGAAATACCGATTCTCGGGATGAGTTTCCAGACATCCGATTTCGCAAAACTGGCCCTGATAATGTTTGTTGCCAGGGTATTATCGCAGGAACAGGAGAATATTAAAGATTTCTATCGTGCTTTTTTACCTGTGATCGTGCCGGTAGGGATCATTTGTCTGCTGATACTTCCTGAGGACCTGTCGACAGCACTGATCCTTTTCCTTACCTGCGTGGTGATGATGTTCATCGGGAGGATACACTCAAAGTATCTTGGATTATTATTCCTGATAGGAGTGGTAACTGTCGGATTATATATAACCATTGTCATTGTTACGGAAAAGGAAGGAAGGGTGGGTACATGGCAAAACAGGATTGAGAGTTATTTCAATAAGGATGTGGAAAACTACCAGGTGCAACAGGCGAAAATTGCGATTGCAGGCGGAGGGATACTGGGCAAGTTTCCCGGTAACAGTACCCAGCGAAACTTCCTGCCGCATCCCTATTCCGACTTTATATATGCTGTGATCATTGAAGAATACGGGTTGCTGCTTGGAGGAATTCCCATATTGCTGTTCTACCTGATCCTGCTATACCGGGCAGGGGTCATAGTGAGGAAGAGCTCCAGGACTTTTCCGGCGTTCCTGGCCCTGGGATTAACGCTGGGGCTGGTCATACAGGCCTTTGTGCATATGGCCGTGGCGGTGAACCTGTTGCCGGTTACCGGACAACCCCTGCCACTGATAAGCATGGGGGGGACTTCGATGATATTTACAAGCATCTCTATCGGAATGATACTGAGTGTCAGCAGGGGAATAAACGAGCAGTCATTATTGAATGAAAGCGAAGAACAGGATGTACAGGAGGAAAAATAAGAAAGTGATCATCAGTGGAGGCGGGACAGGAGGCCATGTTTTCCCGGCTATAGCCATTGCAGATGCCCTGAAAATAAGAGAGAATGATATTGAGATTTTGTTTGTGGGTGCAAAAGATAAACTGGAGATGAAAAAAGTTCCGGAAGCAGGATACGAAATTAAGGGCCTCCCGGTGGAAGGACTGCAGAGGAAACGGACCCTTCATAATGTGCGAGTGTTTATAAACCTGATAAAAAGCCTTGGGATGGCGCGTAAAATCATAAAATCGTTTGGTCCCGATGTGGTTGTGGGCGTCGGCGGATATGCCAGCGGACCTGTTTTATGGTCTGCGGCCAGAAGAAAGATACCAACGCTCATACAGGAACAGAATTCATTTGCCGGAATAACCAATAAGCTGCTGGCCGGCAGGGTTAACAAAATATGTGTTGCCTATGATGACATGAATAAATACTTCCCTGATAAGAAAATCAAATTTACAGGAAATCCGGTCAGGGATCTGATTCGGGATTTGAAATCGGTGAACAGGGAGGAAGGCCTGAAACATTTCGGGTTTTCAGGAGATGAACCGGTACTGCTTGTGCTGGGAGGCAGCCTGGGTGCAAAAACCATCAATAAAGCGGTCATAAAAGGAATCGGTCAGCTCCGTGAACGTAAGATGCAACTGATCTGGCAGTGTGGTGATTATTATTACAGTGAGATGGTTAAGCTGCTTGAAGGCTTTGATAACAGTAAAATAGCATTGCATCCATTCATTACCCGAATGGACCTGGCTTATACAGTTGCTGATGTGATCATTGCCAGGGCCGGTGCCATAACCATTTCGGAGCTGTGCTTTGCAGGGAAACCTGTAATCCTGGTACCTTCACCCAATGTGGCTGAAGATCATCAGACGAAAAATGCAATGGCGCTGGTAAAAAAAACAGCTGCTATCCATATCGGGGATAATGAGGCGGAAGAAGTGATGATAGCCAGATCTCTTGAACTTATTGACGATAAAGAGAGAATGAAAACACTGTCGGAAAATATCCTGGAGCTTGCAGTGCCTGATTCGGCACAAAAAATTTGTGAGGAAATATGGAGTTTAATGAATTAGTGTCATGTCAACTATGAAGCATAACAGCGTCATGCTGAATTTATTTCAGCATCTCGTTGTAAAATATAAGATTCCGATCCCAAGTACTCCCCCCCGAGTGCTCGGGGGGGCACGGCGGGACGGAATGACGAAACAGACAGTTTATGCTTGACATGACATTAGTTGTAATTGGTTGTGAAACGAACATGAATGAATTGAAGCCACATAATGTTTATTTGCTGGGGATAGGGGGGATCGGGATGAGCGCCCTGGCCAGGTATTTTATATCTGGAGGGAAGCGTGTTGCGGGCTATGACCGCACAGCCACACAAATTACACAGTCGCTTTCCAGGGAAGGTGCAGATATCCATTTTTCAGAATCGCCCGGATGGATCAAAGAGAAATATGCGGATAGTGAACAATTGCTGGTTATTTATACCCCGGCCATCCCGGACGACCATGCCGAGCTGGTTTATTTCAGGGAGAATAATTTTAAATTGTTTAAACGTTCGGAGGTCCTTGGCATGATAACCAGGGATAAAAAATGTCTTGCAGTAGCAGGAACCCATGGTAAAACGACAGTTTCTACAATGATAGCCCATCTCTTTATCACTGCTGAAATGGATTCCAGTGCTTTATTAGGCGGCATCTCCAGGAATTATGAGACCAATGCGATCATACGGAAAGACAGTGAGTGGATGATTACCGAAGCCGATGAATATGACCGGTCTTTTCTGCAGCTGACTCCAACGGTTGCCGTGATCACGTCCTGCGATGCCGATCACATGGATACCTATGGTAGCGAAGAAGAACTTAAAAAAGCATTTTTACGGTTTATTAACAGCATAAAACCGGGCGGTACCCTGTTGATAAGGTATGGCGTTGACCTGGAATTGCCGGAAAGAACGGATCTGCATTGCATGACCTATTCGATGGAGGACAGCAGGGCTGACTTTTATGCAGGGAACATCAGGCTCGAAGGCCGTTTTTACCATTTTTCAGTTTCCCTGCCGGGAGGATTAACCATCGACTTAAAAAATGGATATCCCGGTAAGATCAATGTTGAAAATGCCGTGGCGATGGCTGCCGTTGGATATCTGAATGACATTGATGAAGAATTGATCTACAGGGCTCTCGATACCTTTACCGGGGTGAAGAGAAGATTTGACATCCGGATTGAAAAAAAGGGTGTTGTTTATATCGATGACTATGCTCATCATCCCAAAGAATTGGAAGCATTTATCCAATCGGTCAGGGAAATGTATCCCGGCCGTTCCATCACGGGTATCTTTCAACCGCATTTATATTCCAGGACCAAAGATCTTGCTGAAGGATTTGCAGGGAGCCTTTCGAACCTGGATGAATTGATCCTGCTGGATATTTATCCGGCAAGGGAAAAGCCAGCTGAAGGCATAACCTCAGAGCTGATTTATAAGAAGGTTTCAGTGAACCAAAAAGTGATGTGCAGGAAGGATGAGATAATGAACTTGCTGAAAGAGAGGGACCCGGATGTCTTATTAACCATGGGGGCAGGTGATATCGATCAGCTGGTGGAACCCATAAGGTTATGGATAAATACAAGGTGAAAGCATGAGGAAGATTAAATACATATTGACCTGGTTGGGATTAGCAGCTTACCTGTTTGTGATCCTTGCATTTGTGGGAAAGGAACAGGAAAATATCCTGTGCCGCCGTATCAGTATTCAAATCCATGACAGCGTGGAGGTTGGATTTGTAACCTCAGGCCAGATCATGAAAATAATAAATCCTGATCCGGCAGCCCTGCTTGGTAAACCGATACATGCCATCAATATCCGTGAGCTGGAAGATAAATTGCATAAAATCAGATCGATACGTACCGCTGAGGTGTATTATACAGTGGAAGGACGCTTATCGGTCGATATATACCAGCGAAGGCCGCTTGTCAGGATCATTGATGACAGCGGTGTATCTTATTGCATCGATAGCGAGGGTTATCTGATACCGATGACCTTACAATATGTCCCACATATATTAATCGCAAATGGAAATATCAAAACCATAGATGGGCAAGCCTCTCACATCAGTGATCTGGAGAACCATGATATATTGGAGGATATTTACAGGTTAAGCAGATACCTGAGTGAGGATGTTTTTTTAAAGGCTCAGATTGTACAGGTATATGTGAACAGCAAAAATGAATTTGAATTAATTCCCAGGGTAGGCTCACATGTGATCCTGCTTGGGGACATGAATGATTTTGAAATCCGGTTGAATAAACTCGAAACAATGTATGACCAGGGATTCAGCACTGTAGGTTGGAACCAGTTTGAAGAAATTAATCTAAAATATAAAAACCAGGTAGTCTGTACTAAAAGATAAAATTATGGCACAAGATCAATTTATCGCCGCTATCGATATAGGCACAACTAAGATTGTTGCTATCGTAGGCAAAAAAAATGAAAACGAAAAAATCGAAATACTCGGAATGAGTAAAACGGTTTCAAAAGGAGTTAAACGTGGCGTAGTATTAAATATTGAGGAAACCGTAAGCGCCATCCAGACAACTGTTGAAGAGGTACAAAAGAAGACAGGATTGTCGCTGGATGAAGTATTTGTTGGCATTGCCGGCCAGCACATAAAAAGTATTCGTAACAGGGGATACATCAACAGGGTGTCGTATGATGACGAGATCACCCAGGATGACATAAAGAAGCTGGTTGATGATATGTATAATATTCCCATTGAAGCCGGGGAGGAGATCATACATGTCTTGCCTCAGAACTTCATTGTCGACAGCGAGACCGGGATTAAAAATCCGGTTGGGATGTCGGGTAAAAGGCTGGAGGGCAACTTCCACATTGTGATAGGCCAGATAGCCTCGGCCAACAATATCGAAAAATGTATTAACCGGGTTGGTTTAAAAGTAAATGAACTGATTCTCGAGCCGCTGGCTTCTTCGGAAGCCATTTTAACGGATGATGAAAAGGAGGCGGGGATAGCGCTTGTGGATATTGGTGGTGGCACAACCGATATTGCCATATACTATGATGATGTGATCAGGCATACGGCCGTCATACCATTTGGTGGAAACGTCGTCACCCGCGACATCAAGGAAGGCTGTTCTATCCTGAACCGTCAGGCAGAACAGCTGAAGATACAATTTGGTTCGGCCCTGGGCGACCTGGCCCAGGAAGATAAGGTTGTAACCATTCCCGGAATAAGTGGAAGAGAGCCTAAAGAGATCAGCTTCAGAAGCCTGGCTTATATCATTCAATCGCGTATGGAAGAGATCATTGACGCTATTTTGTTTGAGATCGAAAATTCCGGAGTAGCCGATAAACTGAGTGCCGGGGTGGTGCTTACCGGTGGAGGTGCCCTGTTGCGCCATCTGCCCCAGCTTGTCAAATTTAAAACCGGTTATGATGTTCGTGTGGGCTATCCGAATGAGCACCTTGCTTCAGAAAGCATTGAAGAAATCAATCAGCCGCAATTTTCAACCAGTGTTGGCCTGATCTTAAAGGGATATGAAGTGTTAATGAAAAAAGAGGATACTGTTAATGAAGAAATTCCGGGAACCGGGATTGAAGTGGAAGCAGAAGAAAAATCAAAAAACAAGGTCAACATTTTTACAAACCTGAAAGAGAAATTAAATGGGATTTTTGAAGAGAATGATTCAGCCTTTGACTAAGGACAGAAGTCAGAAGTCAGAAGTGAAACACTTTTCATGCTGCAGGCAGGGTTTAGGAACAGGGTCATTAGCAACTTGAATTGGAATCTGAATAAAAATACGGAGATGCTGAAATAAATTCAGCATGACAATTATAACAGAAATTAAAAGATTTAGCCATGTCAGACGAATTAATGAATTTTGAACTTCCGGTGAACAAATCCTCCATAATAAAGGTGCTTGGGATTGGCGGAGGTGGAAGCAATGCGGTAAATCATATGTGGCACCAGGGAATCAAAGGAGTCGACTTCGTTGTTTGTAATACCGATGCCCAGGCTTTGAACAGCAGTCCTGTTCCGGTGAAAATTCAGCTTGGAGAATCGTTGACCGAAGGGCGTGGTGCCGGGAACAAGCCCCAGATCGGCCGTCAGGCTGCACTGGAAAATATTGATGAGATCAACGAAGTGCTTTCGAAAAACACTAAGATGGTATTCCTGACAGCAGGAATGGGAGGAGGAACAGGCACCGGAGCTGCACCTGTCATTGCCAAAGCAGCGCAGGACCTGGGTATACTGGCCGTGGCCATTGTTACCATCCCTTTCCGTTTTGAAGGACAGCAGCGGATTAACCAGGCGATAGAAGGGATCAATGAGATCAAGGAGTATGTCGACTCTCTACTGGTAATAAATAATGAAAAGCTCAGGGAGATTTATGGTGACCTGAAGTTGTCGGAGGCCTTTGCCCATGCCGACAATGTATTAACTATGGCCGCCAAGGGGATTGCAGAGATTATAACGGTTCATGGTTATATAAATGTGGATTTTGCTGATGTTGAGACAGTTATGAGAGACAGCGGTGTGGCAATATTAGGGTCGGGCATGGCTTCCGGAGAAGGAAGAGCAACACTGGCCATCCAGGAAGCACTCTCTTCACCTTTACTGAATAACAATGACATAACAGGAGCCCATAATATCCTGCTTAACATTACATCGGGCATTGAGGAAGTAAGTATGGATGAGGTAGGTGAGATCACCGATTTTGTGAACGCAGCAGCATCGAAGAATGCCCTGATCATCTGGGGAACGGGTACGGACAGCAGCCTGGAGGATAATATCAATGTAACCATCATTGCCACAGGCTTTCAAACCAACAGTATACCTGAATTGTATATTCGAAAGAGGAATCCCGACCGGGTTCAGCTTCAGGATGGTGAATCAGGGGAGCAGGCAGACCGTATCATGGAGGGAGGAACAGTGGATGGAGTGCTGAAGGATCTTTCGAATGTTCAGAGGACCATTGAATTTGACCTTACGGGCCATCAACCGAAACCCATTCAATTAACTCAGGAAGGGGATGAGGAAACGCAAGACGAAGAAGACGAGGATAAAAAAATGGCAGAACGGGTGCGTAAGCTGCGTTATTCCCATGAAAAATTCAAGGAGAATGACAGCATGGATGATGAGGTAAAGAAATCTTCAATAGATGACCTGGAAAATGAACCAGCTTATGTCAGGAAGAAGGTCAGGCTGGATGATGTTACCCATTCAAAAGAGACGAATGTTTCAAAATATTCCCTGTCAGAGGACGAAGACAAAAATGCCAAGTTAAGGGATGATAATGCGTATCTTCACGACAATGTGGATTAAGCCCGGCCTAATCCACATTGTAACGAGCAGTGAGTCAGAAGACCCGGTAACTACTGTCTGCCGATTCCCCCTTCTGACTTCTGTCTTCTCTTTTCTAATAAAATTTCCCTCTTTTATCCGTGATGTTTGCGGCTTCGCGCATGGCCTGGAAGGCTTCAGAATTGACCCTTGCCTGGCGCATCATTGTTAACCTGTCTTTGATAAATTGAGTATTGGTGGTCTCAGATTGTTGAATATTATTAACAACTACAACAAAGACGCCGTTATTTCCCTGAATGGGTTGAGATATTACTCCCTGGGGCAACTGGCTGACAGCACCTATCACCTTCGGTTCCATTCCCACTGAGGGAATAGATAAAGATGAGAAACTTACTCCCTGTGCATCCTGTACAGGAAGATTAACTTCTGATGCCAGGTCATTAATAGATCCTGCATTGGCAATTTTTGCTGACAGATCCTTAATAATCTTTTCTGCTTTTTTATTGATCTTTACCTGCAGCTCAATTTCATTCCTGATTTCATCGAGATC
>CAYZEZ010000197.1:0-9542 GCA_964477295.1 uncultured Bacteroides sp.
TTCTGACTTCTGAATTCTGAATTCTGAATTTTGACTTCAAAACAATAATATGAAAAAGCTCATTTATTTTATTGGATTAACGCTGATTATAAATGTCACCTGCGCACAGCACGAGTCGCACTATTTTCCGCCGGAGGATCCACTGGTGGTGAAGAAGCTGGAACAGTGGCAAGATCTGAAATTTGGATTGCTGATGCATTGGGGAACGTATAGCCAGTGGGGGATTGTGGAATCATGGTCGATCTGCCCTGAAGATTATGGCTGGTGCAAGAGGGAAAAAGGATCAAATCCCGATAATTATTTCGAATATGTAAGAGAATATGAAAACCTGAAATCCACCTTCAACCCGATAGATTTCGATCCCGACAGGTGGGCTACTGCTGCCAGATACGCTGGAATGAAGTATGTTATATTTACTACAAAGCATCACGATGGCTTTTGCATGTTTGATTCAAAATACACAGATTATAAAATTACAGACCCTGGCTGTCCATTCAGCACACATCCGAAATCAAATGTTACGAATGAGATTTTCAGGGCGTTCAGGGATCAGGGATTCTGGACCGGGGCTTATTTCTCCAAACCCGACTGGCACAGTGATTTTTACTGGTGGCCTGAATTTCCTCCTCTCGACCGGAATGTTAACTATGATCCGGCAATGTATCCCGAACGATGGAAAAGTTTTGTTGAGTTCACCCATAACCAGATCCTGGAACTTATGACGGACTATGGCCGGGTTGATATTCTCTGGCTGGATGGCGGCTGGGTCTCAGAAAAAACCAGGAAAGAAATTGTTGAATCGACCATTCGCCACATTGAGGAATCTGATTCACGCTATCCATTGCGAAGATATGTCAACCAGGATATCCGGATGGATGAGCTGGTAGATAAATGCCGTGAAAAGCAGCCCGGGTTGATAGTAGTCGACCGTGCCGTTACAGGGCCAAACCAGAATTATCTCACCCCCGAGAACCGCGTCCCCGAAAAACAGCTGCCCTATCCATGGGAATCGTGCATTATTGCCGGTGGAGGCTGGTCGTGGGTGGAAAATCCGGAGTATATGTCATCCCGTGAACTGGTTCACATGCTGGCAGATATTGTGGCCAAAGGAGGCAACCTTTTACTGAACATTGCCCCCGGGCCACAGGGTCAATGGCACGACCTGGCATATGAACAGCTGGCCGAGGTGGGAGACTGGATGGAGGTAAACAGTGAGGCCATCTATAATACCCGAGCCATTGAACCTTTTAAGGAGTTTGATGTCTGTTACACCTTCAACCATTCATCCGGTACCATGTTTGCGATATATGTTGGAGAAGAAGAAAAAATTCCTGCAGAAATTCAGATTTCATTCACGGTTCTGAAGAAAGGAAGCAAGATATATATGCTTGGGTATAAGGAGCCGCTGGACTGGAAAGTGAATTCAGACGGGCTATTCATACAGATCCCGGAAAATCTGCAAAATAAGCCACCCTGCAAATATGCATGGACGTTTAAGATCAAACCGGCACTTTAAAATTCCGCCTCCTTAATCCAGAGCGGGAAATCCATCTCGAGATTCATCTGACGGCTGGTGGGCTGCTGAGCCCCGCTTGTCAGCTGCCTGACTTTCCTGCTTACAAATTGCTGTAATTCAGATACGGTTAGCTGTCCATCCTGGTTTATGTCTCCTTCCATCTGATTATCCGGATCAAAAGCAAAGGCCTGTTTTATTGAATAGGTAAACACACCATTCTGCCATGCCTCTCCTTCCAGGGCATAACTATCTCCCGCAGCGGCAGAAATGACCACCGTTCCCGATCCGTTGCTCAGGTTTGTAAAAAGTTCCTGCATGAGTTGAAACGAGTTGGCCAGTCCCAGGTTACTCGAACTGGTAACCACCCTGGAACCCTTAAATGAAACGGCCGTCAGGGATGCCGAATCCGAATCAATGCGTTCACCGGTATCCTGATCTATGTTAACCAATGATTCTTTATCCACCTCTCCGGAATGGCAGGCATCCATCAGCAATAATTTCTGACGCGCAGGGATAGAATCCAGTAATCCTTCAATCAGGTCATAGGAGATCCCACGCCGGGCAGGGTCTGTAAAATCGCAATCGTACGAAGCATAATAGAATTCATACGAAGGATCCAGCAGGCCATGTCCCGAAATAAATAACACAGCATAATCATGCACCTCTGTCGACCGGAAAAATGCCTGCAGCCGGCCGAGGTTTTCGAGCGTCACCTCCTCGTCGGTTAAGGCAAAGGTGTGAACTGCGCCAAACCGGCTCGCGTTGGATTGAAATAATTCCAGCAGATCTTCTCCATCCTTCCGGGCATATTTCAGGTCATGATCATCATCAATATAATCGGAAACACTCATAATTCCCATGTAGAGATCGGGCTTTTCATCGGCCGGAGCCAGGTAGCTGATCTCAAAACTGGCAGGTAATGAGCTGATATTATGCTCATTAAATGCAGTAATGTTTATGTTGTTGCTTCCTGGTGCAAGGGGGATTTTCAATGACTGATGAAGGGATCGTTTCCCGCCATCCAGGTCAAAACCTGCTGATCCCCATAAGGGGACTCCATTGATTTCGACCTGAATTTTTCTCAGCCCGGAAGCCGTGTCAGTAATAAGAATGTCGAGTTTTAATTCCAGATCTGTTGTAAACAATGCCTTTTCTGACAGGATAGAAACCACCGGCCTGGAAATCTCCCCGGTAAAAACCGCCTCATCAATCCCCAGCTTTGACAATCTTTTCCGGTAGGCCGACTCATATGCAGTAATGATATCCTGATCCGGCCAGCCCAGCGCATTCAGCACCACATCCGGACGGTTGTACTGAAGATCACGGGTCTCGAAGGGATAGATATGCCCTTTCTCCCTGAATGCGATCCCATTAACTGTTTTATCCGGCGACATGTAATACCCGCCAGGAGTGAATATTACCAACCCGGTTCCGTTCATTGGCAGGAAAGTGGCGAGTAGCGATCCTTTTTCCGTATCCCAAAACTCAAGGTAGTTTTCATATTGAAATACAACCTGACCGTTTGGCATAAACCGGATGGATTCCGGTAAAATCCTTAATCCTGTTGCGAGTGTATCCATCACATTGCCGGAGGTATTCAACAGTATAATATCAAACAGAACCTGGTTGTCTTTCCTCAAACCTCCCGCCATAACCGGGAAGACCAGGAAGTTTTCATCCTGGCTTGCAGCTATCCTCTGGTGGATACTGTAGGGTATTTTTGCATCCAATGACCAGGTATATAATTTCCGGCCGCTGGTCAAATCAATTTTAACAACCTCTTCCTCATTGAATATGAAGATGTTATCATTACTAACGAGGAAGCTATAAAAGGATTCATTAATCTGCGATACTAATTTCCCGTCCAACAGCCGGTAAACCGATAACCGGTCATCTGCCGTCTCGAATACAATATACTTCTCATTTGGGCTTATGATCCGCCGGGTAAGGTTAGCATAGTTTACCTCTACAGAGATTTTAGTCCTGAATAACGACAATTCCTTCCCGGTTAACAGATCATATGATTTAATTTCAACTTTGTAAAGGCGATCCTTATCCCTTTCACCTATTGTATTCAACATGAAGTACCTGTTGTTTTTCCAGGATATCCATCTGACCATTGAATAATCAGGATCTTCAAAAGAGCTCACCAGGCGGTCTTCCTGCAGGTCATACACCCTGGTATCGTATAAAAAACCCGATGCAATCCGCCTTTTGTCACTGCTGAACGTCATTGCTTCATTTCCTGATTCCAGCCCGTTGAGCCTGTTGATCACCTTCCCGGAATGTAAATCAAATATCCTTACAGGGTATTGTGTACCCCAGCCATCCGTCTCATACCTCGAACTGATAGCCAGCAGGCTACCGTCATCGGACAGGGTGTAATCTTCAATCTCCTCAACGTAACCGCGCAGGGGCCTGACCTCTCTTCTCAAATCATTATCCCAAACCACAATGGAACCTTCATCATTTCCTGTGGCAGATAGCGATTTATCCTGGTTGGTCTCAAGAGCTGTAATGATGGCAGAATGTGAACTGCTCCGGTAGAAGGATATGTTTTCCGGATCATCGAGGTCCCATTCCGTAAGGATATATCGAGGCGATCCGTTTATTGTGGTATCCCAGTTCCCTGACGCAATAAAAGATGCTGTGCTATTCGTAAACCTTGAATAATCGATGGTAAGGCATGCTTCAAGATCACCCTTCCTGTTAAGTCCAAAACCTGAAGGATATTTAGCCTTATAATAGGATTGGACCGTTCCTGTTTCGTAGTTCCAAATTACTCCATATGAATCAATATCGACAGAGAATATGAGGGGAAGGATCGGGTGGACTGCAAGCGACAACATCCCGGAAGACTCTATATCACAGGAGTTTAAGACATTACCCGTTTCAATATCAATTATTGAGATGGAAGAGCTGCCGCCCAGTGCAATTTGTGATCCTTTCATCGGCACAATACGCCATATGCCATTGGGGGCTTCCATGTTCATATATACTTCAGGACCATCCGGTGTCCATTTGAGGATCATCAGTTCGTTGCTGCTGTTTTTATAAACAAGGAAACGGCCATTGGCTGAAAAGGACAGCTCATACGGGATATTCTTTGTGGGAATGTTATAAATTATCTCCTGTTTTACCGGATCGAATATGCGGATACCGGTCCTGTTGGAATTGGCTATGGCGATCAGTCCGTCTTCAGGATTAATATCCATATTTACATCCATATCGTCATCTCCATAAATATCGTTCGACTGTGAAGTGAGGGTCCGGTAAAGCTCTTTACCTGTTGTCAGATCCCACGTTACCAGGTTGCCCCTTTTATCTCCACTGAAGAGCCAGTTTTTTATGGGATGAAAAACCAGGTCGGTTATGGGTGATGAATGACCCACCTGAAGAACTGAACCATCAGAAATATCCCTGATTACAGGTTCTTCACTCATCATGCTTCCCGGATCAACATTTAAACAAAGGAAATCGGTTTTCTCATTTGAACGGGTCAGGCCAACAATGATCTCATTTTTATTATTCAAACCCGCACCATATAACCTGAAGAAATCGGCCGGGGTTATACCATTGCCCATGTTCCCGTAATCGGGATGGTACAAAAAGATCCGGTAATCAGCCACTGCAAAAAAATAATTATCTCCCGGGATATGTAAGATGGCATTTACATTATACCATTTATCTGCTTCATATTCAATGAATTTGGAAAGGTCATTTCGCCTGTGCTTTAGTACATACCCCAGCCGGTCGATGGTAATGATGAGTGAGCCGTCGCTGTTCTGAACAACATATTCTGTTTTCCCTTTATGATCCCATGTAAAGGTTTCTGACCAGGTGCTGGTTTCAAATATGTGGAATTGCTCCCTCCTGTCTGTGTTGCCCGGGTCTGAGGTTGTCATGACAACTACCTGTGAACCGTCGCCACTAAAAAACACCCCTGCTTCCTTCATTTTAAAACCAGCAATCTCCCTTGAGGAGCGGGCGTGCCAATCCAGCAGGTAAAGAGAAGTACCTTTGTCTCCATTATCTGTAAGAATAAGAAATCTGTTTTCCTTCAGGGGATAAATTCCAGACACAGAACCTTCGGCCATCCACGGGATGGAATCATTTTTTACCCCGCTTCCTACATCCCACGAAAAGGCCTGTTCCATCCATGTATCTATTGACACCAGGTTCCTTCCGTCGTCGGAAAAAGCAACCGTATAGGCATAAGGAAAAGTGGAAATCAATTTCCCTGAGGGTATCTCAACCAATTGCAAACCTTCATCATAGCTGGTATATGGTTGAAGCAGCACCATATCCTCCGAGGGATGGAGGAAGTACCTGTTATATTCTCCGGGAAGGGTTATCCCTTTTTCTCCATTGGTCCCATCCCAGAAACTCACCTGCTGCGCTTCTGAATAAAACGACCTGGTAACAATATAATCACTACTGCTGCTCCAGTCGATTTGCGCGAAACCGCCTTTTGCAACACCCTCTTTTCCCCACAAAATTTCCTGGGTAACAGCATTGTTACATAAAAAAAGAAGCAAAAGTACAGATAGAAAAAGATTTCTCAATCTCATAAATATTCCAGGCTATGAATCCTGCGAGAGCCACCCCCGCCATGAGTACCCGGGAGGGGTTAGCAGACACAATAAAAAATAAATACAAAGGATCATTGATCCCTCGACCCGAATGTTGCCCGGCCACCCGGGGCACGCGTGGCGAGAAGAGTCGATTACAAAAATAGAATTTGTTTTGTTGAACTGTTATTGAATCTTGATTTTAAACAAAATTAACTTTGAATAATGCCCGGATCGCAAAATATTTAAAAGCCCGTTAAACTTTTTCCTTTTTGCTGCATCTAATAAAAATACATTTTATCTTTGCGCTCCAGATAACAATTGATAATTGTTCCTTTAATTACTTTATGTTGCAGGTATTCAGGTAAATCTATCATGAAAAAAATCGACCGCCGGATTGTCATCATTTTTACCCTGATTTTTATTATTGGACTGGCTTACGGGCTTATGCGGTTCCTCATTGCACAGAAGGAGGATCCAGCCATGCGTCCGCCCATGGAAGCCAAGAGATATGTCAAGGCAGATACAGTGAAATATCACACCGTCATTTCCCCTGTTTCAGCACCTGGCAGGGTGTCCTCGATATCAGAGATTGATATTGTTGCAGAAGCATCGGGTAAGATCAACGGGGGAGAAGTTCCGCTTAAAAGAGGAGAAGTATTTAATAAGGGGGCCATTCTGTTCACCATTTATCCGGATGAGGCCGCACTGGCGCTCCGGGCAAGCAAGAGCCAGTTCCTGAACAGCCTGGCCAACCTGTTACCGGACATTGCCATTGATTTCCCGCAACACGGGGACCAGTTCAACACCTTTTTTAACGCGATCGACCTGGAAAGAAAATTGCCCCCGTTTCCTGAGACAAACGATGAAAAACTTCGCATTTTCCTCGCCAGCCGGAACATCCTGAGCGAATACTATACTATCCAGAAAGATGAATTGCAGTTAAGCCGGCATACGATAAAAGCCCCCTTTGACGGTACCTACGACATGGTTTATATGGAGGCCGGAGCATATACCAATACGGGTGGCCGTGTGGCACATGCCATCAGAACAGACCTGCTGGAACTGGAGGTACCCCTTGAAAGATTTGATGCCGACTGGGTTAAGATTGGTGATCCGGTTACGATACGGTCCGACCGGGAAGATTTCTCCTGGTCAGGCGAGGTTATCAGGAAGAGCCAGTTTGTAGATCCCAGTACACAGTCACAGATGATTTTCGTTCGTGTAAAAAACCACCAGCAGGTACCCATGCTGGTCGGTGAATACCCAAGGGCCGAATTTCCCGGCCATCCGGTTGACAACTCGATGGAAGTACCCAGGAATGTCACCTTTAATACCAATGAAGTATTTATCATTGTTGACGGCAGGCTGCAGAAAAGAACCATCAATATCATCAAGGAAAACGAGACTACACTGCTCTTCAACGGGCTGGAAGAAGGAGATGTGCTGGTGATGCAGCCACTCATAAATGTGCAGGAAGGGACCCAGGTAGTGATCCAGGGCCAGGAAAATCCTGCGGGCCTGGGTGGACAGAAAAAACAATCACAGCAATAGCAGGTTATGAGAAAGATCATAGAGCGTTTCGTAGAATACCCCATTTATGCCAACCTGATTATTGCCTTTGTTGTCCTGGCCGGAGTGGTCAGTTTTCTTTCCATGAAAAAATCATTCTTCCCGGAAACGGAAAGCAGATACATCACGGTATCTGTCTTTTATCCCGGGGCTTCACCTGTTGAGATGGAGGAAGGAGTGACTTCAAGGATCGAAGAAGCCATCCGGGGATTGATAGGCATAAAGGAGATCAACTCCACCTCCGTTGAAAACCGCTCATCTGTCAGAATTGAAACTACAGGCGAATATCCCATCAATGAGATCCTTATGGAGGTGAAGAATGCTGTTGACGGTATTTCATCGCTTCCTTCTGCAGCCGAACGGCCCATCGTGGCCAAACAGCGTTCCCGGGCCCCTGCCCTTTTCATGGACCTGAAACCGGCCAAAGGGGTTAAAATGGACCTGATGACCCTGAAAGAATACGCACAGCGGATCGAAGAAGATTTTTTCAACTCGGGTGTGATGAGCCAGATCGACCTTTCAGGCTATCCAACTCCTGAGATTTCAGTGGAAGTCAATGAAGACCAGCTACTGCGCCATAACCTGACATTCGATAATATCATCAGTGCCATCCAGTTAAATAACCAGGATGTGTCGGGTGGCCAGATCAAATCGGATGATGAAGAACTCCTGATCAGGCTGCGTTCTCGGAGCACGGATCCGAATAAAATCGGCAGCATTGTTTTAATGGGACAGCCCGACGGAAGCTTTTTGCGTATCCGGGATATTGCCGATGTGAAAAAGAAATTTGCCGATGAAACCCAGAAATCCTGGATCAACGGTAAGGAATCGGTTTATATCCGGGTTGAAAAACTTCCGGAGGAGGATCTGGATGAGATGACCGATTTTGCCCTGGAATACCTTAAAGAATTTAATGCCAGGAATCCCGGTGTAGAACTCGAAATGTCGAGGGCATACCTGGATATCCTGCAGAGCCGGCTGAGACTTTTGACTAACAATGGTTTACTGGGGCTTCTCCTGGTGATCATTGCTTTGTCTATGTTTCTCAATGTGCGGCTTTCCCTGTGGGTATCCTGGGGGATCCCGTTCAGTTTCCTGGGCATGTTCATCTTCGCTTTTCTCTACGGGATCACCATCAATATGATGTCGTTATTCGGGATGATACTGGTAATTGGTATCCTGGTCGACGATGGCATTGTAATTGCTGAAAATATCTTTCTGCATTTTGAAAAGGGAAAGACACCTATGCGCGCCGCCGTTGACGGTACCATGGAAGTCTTACCTGCAGTAATAACTTCAGTAACTACCACTGTAGTGGCATTCATACCACTGCTGTTCCTCGCCGGAACGCGTATGGAATTCATGATGCAAATGGCCATTGTGGTCATTGCGAGCCTGACTTTTTCATTGTTCGAGGCCTTTCTTATCCTCCCTGCACACCTCTCCAATCCCCGTGTGCTCAGCCGTAAAAGGCTGCATGGAAGGAAAACGGGAATAAAAAGATTTCTTGATAGATTCATGGTATGGATGCGTGAAAATGTGTACCACCATGTTCTTGTCTGGCTGGTCAGATGGCGGCATGCTGTAATAGGCATACCTGTAGCCCTGATCCTTATCACGGCCGGATTATATTTTGGCGGTCACATTAAGAATACCTTTTTCCCGATGGTCGATTTCGACCGGTTTGAGCTGAATGTGGCCTTTACCCCGGGAGATGGTGAAAGACAGACTCTCGAATTTCTGCACCGTTTTGAAGATGCCGTCTGGGAAGTGAATGATGAAATGACTGCTGAACTGGGGTTGGATACTAACCTGATCGAGCGGGTCCGGACCACCCTGGGATCTGCCTTTGACAGGAACGAATCGGGTTCCCACTGTGGCAA
>CAYZEZ010000198.1:0-3287 GCA_964477295.1 uncultured Bacteroides sp.
TATTGCTTTCGATCCTGGCATTCTTATCATTGATTTCAATATTGGAGACTGAAAGGCCTTTATTAAAAGCCTTTCTCAGTGGCCTGTTCCTGGGAATAGCAATTGGATTTCGATTACATTTTGTCCTATTGGCCTTCCCATTCGTATTATGTGTTTTATTATTTCTTAATCTATCTATATCATTAAAGCTGAAACTGTTATTATATTTTTCAGTGGGCACCTTTGTAGGCTTGATTCCAGTATTTATCTTATTCCTAATTGCACCTGACGGATTCATATTTGATATATTTCAATTCCATTTCAAAATTGATAAGCAATTCTTAATACACCAAAAACGACTGTTTACTTTCTCGAAAAGGCTTGAAGATCTGTACGTCGAAATTCGCCGAACATGGCATAATTCAATTCTCTTGCTTGGGGTTATATTGTTAGTAGGCTTGAAGACACTCAGACTCATAAAAGACGAAGTTTTAAACTTTAAGATAAGTGTGATCTTAATATCATTGCCATTTCTAATATATCTTGCTATTGGAAAAATTCTAATATTACAATATTTATATCCATTAGCTATTTTTCTGATTCTTGGGACCTTTTATGGACTTGCCGCATTGAAGAAGTATGCAAATTTTGTCACTATACTCTTTTGCTTTTTATCAATACTTATGCTTTGGAAGGGAGATAAATTTCAGATAGCGGAGTTGAAAAAGCCTGAGGATTGGAATGCACTTAGTCGTTATAAATGCAGTAGCTTAGTCGACGAAGCATTATCTGGTCCAGCAAAGATCTTAACACTTTCACCCGCAGAGGTTATCGAAAGTGATTCAATTCATATATACAAAGAATTTGTAAGTAGTCCATTTACCTGGCGTACCTCATACCTGGTTCCGGATCATTTGAGAAAGCAATTTAATATCATTTCAGAGAAAGAATTGAGCAATTTTCTACAAGAGAATCAACCGGATGCGATTTTCACAGGTTATGAACCTGAAGTATTGGAAATGGGATTTATTGAATTTGCCCGCGAAAATGGATACACTGAAATAGATTTGCCGACTAAACGAGATCTTAAGCTTTATATAAGAAACGAATAATCTCTGGAATTAATCCTAATTAATATTCCTGTTTTGAGTGGCACAATTCATTTTTGTTTTAATATTAAGGTGGGGGCAGGAGTGTTATTATAATGCTGAATGTCCTGAATGTGTAGGTACAGATAATTGTGAAGATCAATGCTATCGTGCAGCAGTTGGATGTGTAGCAGTTGCTATGGGCCAAATTATGCGGTATCATGAGTATCCTGACTATGGTTATGGAGATACATCCTATTATAGTGGTTATGAAAATTATTATATAGATGTTGACTTTGAAAATATATATTATAACTGGGTTGGAATGACAAGAACATTTTATTATATGCAACACCATAATGGTCCGATAGCATTGTATCATTGCGGTGCAAGTGTTGGAATGTCATATGGAGAATCAAGTGGTGCTATAACTCCACAAGCAATTAATGCACTAAAAAATCACTTTAATTATGCTGCTACCGCTGAATATGTAATTAAGGAAAACTATTCTTCTAGCCCTTGGATCCAAATTCTCAAAAGTGAACTTGATTCTGAACGTCCAATTCTTTACAGAGGACAGGGAACCGGATATCATGCCTGGGTATGTGATGGTTATGATAGTTACAATCGTTTCTTCATGAATTGGGGATGGGAAGGTATTGATAATGGATGGTATCCACTGAATGATTTAAATCCACCTAACCACGATAATTTTGAAGATCACCAAAAGGCAATAATTAAGATTACACCACCAGAGTACGCAGAAATACCCTATAGTAATGGATTTGAGAGTGGAAGTTTTGATGAAAGTTGGATCACAAGGTGTCTTGATGGATATGGAAGGATGGTAATTACAAATAGTTACTATCCTCATTCTGGGAATTACCATATGACAATGGATGTAAGTCAAAGTGGCCACTATGCATGCAATGAAGCACTATTACTATTAGATTTAAGCGGACTTACAAATATTGAATTGAATTTTTGGTGGAAAGATTTTTCTGATGAGTATAATGAAGATAAGGATGGTGTATTTTTCAGATGATGGAGGGGACAGTTTTGTGGAGGTCTATCCACTTGATGATCCTTCTGGTTGGGAATTAGTGGAATTGGATATTGATGAAATAGTATCACAAAAACAACAATTGAATCTAACCTCAACATTTGTTATTAAATTTCAACAGTATGATAATTATAAGATACCATCAGATGGATTTGCTTTCGATGATATTGTAGTATTTGTACCATCAACACCAACCTATCCGGATCTTAGGATATTAAGTCAGAACGTAACTCCATCTACTGTATCTCCTGGTTCAAATATCACTGCTTCATGTTATGTAAAAAACCAGGGAGATGCTGTTGCATCATCAAGCTATTTAAAATACTATTTATCTACAGACTGGACTTATAGTGGAAATGATGTTTATCTAGGTTATGATTATGTTCCTAGCCTGCAGCCTAATGCTTCAAGCTATGTAAGTGAATTACTTACAATTCCATCAAATACAGAAGATGGGGTATACTATATTCTGTTTTATGCTGATGCTAACCAAACAGTAGAAGAGAGTGATGAAAATAATAATATTGGTTTTTTTCGGATTAATGTTATGGATATGATGTTACGGACTAATGTATATCCAAATCCTGCTGATGATCAATTTTTTATTGAATTACCGATGGGTGATATTTCATCAACAATTTCATTAATTGATACTGAAGGTATACTGGTTAAAGAATTTCATAGTCAGGAAAAGGTTATTAAGGTAAATACTAAGGATCTAATGTCTGGACAATATTTTATTCAAATAAGCATATTAAATGAAAAATATTCAAAGCAAATTCAAATTATTCACTGAAATATAAATTGATAATAACTAAATAAAAGCAGGCGGATTATTAAATAATGATAACAAAATATTTACTAAATATTTTTATCGGATTATTTTTATTCAACATACATTCATCTGTTTCTCAAGTTAGTCATTGGGAATGGGCCAGAAGATATGGTGGAGAAGGTGGGATTAAGATTGGAAATTCTATAACAATTGATGATGATAGGAACATTTATGTTGCTGGAAGTTTTTATGATTCTTTTTCAATTGGGAACATTACGTTACATTCCAATGGAGATACAGATGCATTTGTAGCAAAATTTAATGAAGCAGGAAAATTGTTTTGGATTAGTCAGGGTAGTGGTCCAATACAAAATGAGGCAAC
>CAYZEZ010000198.1:3297-9482 GCA_964477295.1 uncultured Bacteroides sp.
ATCACACTATTGGGTAATTATCTTTATGTCACAGGTTTTTTTGATCTTGAAATGACTTGTGAAGATGTTCATATTGAAGCAGATCATACACAAGCAATTTTTCTGGCAAAATATAATTTAGATGGAAAATTACTTTGGGTCCATAATGAAGGCCCAGGTGGATCTGCTTCATGTATACCTGGCTTAAAGATTACTAATTACAATGATGAATATCTACTTTTGGCCGGTTGCTATATACACAAAGGAATAGATGAATCATATGATGATGATATTTTTATCGCAAAATATGATACGGCAGGTAATAGGATTTGGTTTAAAAAGGAGGGTAGTAATTACTTTGAGGGTAGCTGGTCTATAGATGTTGATAATAATGGTTATATATACAACACTGGGCGCTTCAGGGATACACTAATCTTTGGAGATAGATTAAAGAGTGATGAACCGGATACTATAGCTTCATATGGTGAAACTGATATTTATATTTCTAAATATGATTCATCATCTAATCTAGTTTGGTTAAAACAATTAGGTGGTGTTCTATGGGACTATGGTAATTCAATAGCATCCGATGCGGATGATGATATTTATGTTACAGGATCATTTTATGATACTGCAAATTTTATAGATACTACTCTAACTTCAAATGGACAAAATGATATTTTTATATTAAAGCTAAATTCTGACGGAAATAGAATTTGGTTGAAACAATTTGGTAGCACAGGGAAAGATTATGGATCATATGTTTACTCTGACAATAGAGATTATCTCTATTTAGTGGGAAATTTCCAGGAAACAATTTCAATCGGGGACACTTTCCTTACTTCAAATTCTACATATGAATATTCCACTAATACCTTTATCGCAAAGTTTAAAGACTCGGGAACACTAGTTTGGGTAAAACAATTAGGTAGCAAGTGGGATGTAATTGAAGGACTTGTTACAGGTAATAATGATAACGCTTATGTAACTGGAAGCATTTATTATTCAACTGTATATTTAGACAAATTGATACTTCCTCCGGTTGGTAATGCTGATTTCTTCATGGCAAAAATCTCTGAAAATCCAGTAATGATTGAAGAATTAAAAAGGAACTTTAAATTTAACATATATCCAAACCCATGTAAGGAATATGCATATATCCAAATAAATGCTCATAAAAGTGGCAATTATTTTTTGGACGTTATATCTATAGCGGGTATTAGTATTTTAAAGAAAAATTTGACCGATGCTGGATTTGAAACTAGGGAGCAATTGGAGTTATCTAATATTGATCCAGGAATATATTTCGTGAAGATTAGCGGAAACAATTATTTCGAAACATTAAAACTTATTAAAAATTGATAAAATTTGAACCTGCATTCACCTGATAACATGTGAAGACTTACTCTTTTTCAGGCCTTTTTTAATAACATCCTAAAATGAGATTTATGTGCGTCGTAAGCTAAATCAGAATTTTTTCGGGTAAATGATTAAGGTGTAGTTTCATATAAAAATCCTCCCTTTATTTGAAATAACCTAAATTTACATAGCAATTGTAGGATTCTGCCGGTAGAGATTTCACGTGAAACTCCGTTTACGGTGATTCATAGATAGATAGGCGCTTCCCCGTTTTTCAGAGGTCTTGATCTTTTCAGCCAAAATAGCTGCGTAAATGTTTGTCTGTTCGTGGTCACTGAATTTTAATGGTTTAACACTGATAAATCTATGAAATGAGGGCGGACAAGTAAAGTGTAAACCTCAGTAAACTAAGGTATTCTGTCTTATTCGGTGTCCCGATTTTTTTTAAGTTTGGGACACCGAATAGGACATGGATAGGATACCGAAATAGGCCTTATTCTACCTGGGTGGGCAAAAAAAATCCTGTAAAAAGGGCTTATTTACAGGATTTTACTTTAGAATACCGATTTTTCAGCGGAGAAAGAGGGATTACTCGCCGCTTCGCGTCTCATGATCCCGTACTGGAGGTCCCTGCTAAAACAAACCAATCCTTACGGATCCTTTTCATTTTCAGTCGGCTCATAATTGAAAGCAAGCTTTCATTATTCCCCTCTTTCAAATAAAAAATCCCCCCGATAAATCGGGAGGATTGGTTTGTTTCAGCGGAGAAAGAGGGATTCGAACCCCCGGTACGCTCGCGCGTACAACGGTTTTCAAGACCGCCGCATTCGACCACTCTGCCATTTCTCCTTTGAGGCCTCAATAACAGACGTTTCTGTTATTTCGCCGCTGCAAAAATAAGACGATTTTTCAAATGACACAATTATCTGTAAAAATGAATATTATATTATGTTCATAGTCATAAAATGTCGATTTTTTATCTTTCTGAAGTGTCCATTCTGCGCGAATTACATGATGGTGACCCTCTAAAAAGGCCTGTTTACGGTAGTTTTGAACAGGTTTGTGAACAAAACCCCTGTATTTATCAACAAATCCGCAAATTTTTTTACCCTAAACTTGCTAAAGATGAGAAATAGTCTATATTTGTAGACAGTATAACAAGTTCAATAATTTTACTAACCCTAAAAACTTATTATTATGAACAAGGCACAACTTATTGATGCAATTGCTGGCGAAGCCAATTTGACAAAAGCTGATGCTAAAAGAGCTTTGGATGCATTTGTTACCACAACCACAGGTGCGCTGAAAAAGGGAGACAGGGTAGCTTTAGTTGGTTTCGGCTCATTTTCTGTTGCAAAAAGAAATGCCAGGACGGGTAGAAATCCTCAAACTGGAAAACCCATCACAATCTCTGCTAAAAAGGTTGTTAAATTTAAAGCTGGTAGCGAGCTTTCAGGTGCTGTATAAAAAGATATTTGAAAGTAAAAAAGGAGCACGGTCGTGCTCCTTTTTTTTTGGACTAAATTTGACCCGGGAACTAATTTAAAATTATTCATAAATGTCTGCATCTCAAAAAGATATTGTTGAGTATCTCTCAGAATTTGTAACACCGGAGCGGATCCAGACGATGGACCGTGTGATCCGGAACCGCACCCGGTACATCACTATTGCCCTGGAGGACATATACCAATCGCACAATGCCAGCGCAGTCTTAAGAACCTGTGAATGCTTTGGAATTCAGGATGTGCATATTATTGAAAATAAAAACAGGTATACAATCAATCCGGACGTGGCCCTGGGGGCATCCAAATGGCTTAACCTGAAAAAGTATAATACGAATGAATTCAATACCCTTGAGGCTGTAAGTGCTTTAAGATTAGCAGGATACCGAATAATTGCAACCACATTAACCGAAGATGCAACTCCGCTTGAAGACATTAACCTCGATAAAGGGAAAATTGCTTTGTTTTTTGGAACAGAACTTACCGGTCTTACACAACAATTAATCAATGTGGCAGATGAACAACTTAAAATTCCGATATATGGCTTTACAGAAAGTTTTAATATATCGGTTTCAGCTGCTATCATCCTGCATCATCTTTCCCACAGTATGAAAAAATCCACTATTCCATGGCATTTGTCCCCGGATGAAGTAATTAAATTAAAATATGCCTGGCTTATGAATTCGATAAAAAGAGCTGACCTGCTGGAGAAGAAATTCCTTGAAGAGGGTGAAAATCGTGATTTGTTGTGACTTTTAATAATGATTCTATATTATTGTCCCTCCTGATTAATTTCTAAATATTTTTTTATCTTTGATAAATGCATTAATGGGGGTGATAAATCCTATTATCTCATTGATTAACACATTTTTTGATGAACTGCATTATCATCGAAGACGATCCCCTTTCGATAAGAATTATTGAGGAGTTTGTTAACAAAACAGACGAATTGGCGCTTTTAGCATCATTTGGCAGTCCTGTTGATGCTATTAATTATTTCCAGAAGGAACATGACATTGATCTGATCTTTCTCGATATTGAATTGCCTGAGATGAGTGGAATGGAATTCTTGGATTCCCTGATCACCTCTCCACAAATCATAATTGTGTCATCGAAAAGTAAATATGCTATCGATGCATATGATCACGAAGTTACCGATTACCTGGTAAAACCAATAACCTATGCAAGGTTTTACAAGGCTATCCAAAGGGTCCATAAGAGACTCCAAATGGATAATATTGACAGGATTGGGAAAGAGGAGATCTTTATCAAGAAGAATTCAATGCTTGTGAGGTTGAAGTATGAGGACATCCTATGGGTGGAAGCTTTGGAAAACTATGTGATTTTCAATACTTATGAAGAAAAGTATACCATCCATTTCACCATGAAAGCCATTGAACAAAAGTTACCACAAAATAAATTTACCCGCGTACACAGATCGTATATTGTTAATACCAGTTGTATTGACATTATTGAGGATAATTCAGTACTGATCAAAGTGCACGACGGCTCCAAAACCATACCCATCGGTAAGTCCTACAAGGATAAATTGATGGGAGATATCAATCTCATGGTCAAATAATTACCTACCTTTGTCATTCAGCAATACAAATTCCGTAAAATGATCTCCAACAGGCAATTTTTTCTACAGCATGTTGCCCAGACATCAGATTATCCTCAAATGCTTGAAATTGAACGGGCAGAAGGAGTATGGCTGTTTGATCCGGATGGGAAGAGGTATGCCGACCTTGTATCGGGTATTTCGGTCAGTAACCTGGGACATGGCCATCCTGATATCGTTAATGCCGTGAAAGAGCAGGCTGAAAAACATATGCACCTGATGGTATATGGCGAATTTATCCAGTCGCCGCAGGTTCAACTGGCCAGGCTGCTTGCTGAACATCTGCCTGATAGCCTGAGCTGTACCTATTTTGTGAATTCAGGGAGCGAAGCTATCGATGGAGCCCTGAAGCTGGCTAAAAGATATACCGGACGATTCGAGGTGGTTAGCTTTAAAAATGCGTACCATGGAGGTACTGCCGGTGCGTTAAGTATACTGGGTGATGAAAGGTTAAAAAATGCATTCAGACCACTCGTCCCGGGTGTAAAACAATTAGCGTTTAATGATTTTAAGGCGCTGGATCGAATAGATCATAAGACAGCATGTGTTGTGATTGAGCCCATCCAGGCTGAAGCCGGTATCGTATTACCGGAAAAGGGATTTCTGGAAAAAATCAGGGATAAATGTGACGAAACCGGTTCATTACTGGTCCTCGATGAGATACAGACAGCTTCAGGAAGAACAGGAACCTTGTTTGCATTTGAGTCCTGTGGGATTAAGCCCGACATACTGGTACTGGCCAAAAGTCTTGGCGGTGGGATGCCACTGGGTGCCTTCATTGCATCATCGGAGATGCAATCTGTACTGAGGAACAACCCGGCACTTGGCCATATCACAACTTTTGGAGGCCACCCGGTATCATGTGCTGCCGGACTGGCAGCTCTGAAAGTACTGACAGCAGAAAAAAGCATTTTAGAAGGAGTTGACCGGAAAGGAAATTTATTCAGGGAAAAACTTGTTCATCCCGGGATTAAGGAGATCAGGGGGAAAGGACTATTATTAGCAGTTGAATTACAAAATCCTGACCAGGTTAGCCTGTTTATGAAAAATGCACTTGAACAGGGAATAATTTCGGACCAGTTTTTGTTCTGTAACACAGCATTCAGGATATCACCACCTTTGACAATTACTGAGGAGGAGATAATGGAGATATGTGATATTATCCTGGAGGTTCTTGATGAGGCATAGGGCAAAGGGATGGGGAGAAATAAATTGAAAAACTATGAGGTTGTTTATTACTATTATTGTATTGGTCTTCGGCATTGAATTATTGGCCCAGGATGCTGAGGATAGTTTTCTGGCGGATGCTGAGCTATACTTATACAGCCAGTATGAACGGTTGTATACTTTGCAGGAAGATGATCAGAGAAGGCTGCTTAATGATTCCATTCTTTCCAGCTTTGAATCCGTATTAAGCTCTTGTGAATCATTTGATTATGCTTTCGACTCATTAAAGCGTACCGGCCGCAAATATTCCCCGGATAAGAAATTCAGGATCATCACCTGGAACATTCCCTGGCAGGATGGAACACATACCTATTATGGATTCATTCAGAATCCCCTGAAAAAGGAGAAAAGGTGTGAAATTATACCGTTAAATGACCAGTCTGACGTAATTGAGGATCCGGAGTATACAGAGTTGTATCCATGTACCTGGTTAGGCGTGCTTTATTATGATATCCTGTTAAATAAATCTTCCGGCCGGAAATACTATACCTTACTGG
>CAYZEZ010000199.1:0-9423 GCA_964477295.1 uncultured Bacteroides sp.
TTTAAATTCCAGACTTTCATTTCCTGTACAACAATATCTTCGTCATTGTTGAATAAGCTGATGTTTAATTGCTTACTTAAGTTCTCGTTAATGTATACAGCCGCCTGGCGATCATTTGCAAAAACTTCGACCAGGTTTTTATCAATGAAAATCCGAAGGGTGAGATCTTCCCCGTCCCTGAGTTTAAAAGGGGGATTAATTTTACCAATCGAGAGCGTTTCCCGACCGGTGCCTGCAACAATACGTAACATTTTATCTTCCATCAGGTCTATCCCAAACTCATTGGAAGCCGGAGCACTGAAGGTAATTTTTATCTCGAGGGTATTAATGGTGGGTTCAGGGAGCGGGTAAATGGTATTTTTATTCAATACGATGTCTTCCATCAACCACTCATCACCCCGGAGTATCTCTAATTCCTTCAAGGGTTTGATCCTGAGTGTATGATCATCCGGTAGCTCCAGCTCTCTTGGCAGGGACTGGATCCCGGTAGGATTATTATCAGATATGATCCATGCCCACATAACCCGACGGCCATCTTCTGTAAGTACTGACTCGGGTGCAAAGAAGGTGATGGGCGGATCATCCTCGTTCCAGTTCATCAGGGCATGATATTCAGGCAAATATTTTTCATCTTTGAAGTCGCCCAGGAAATACCGGCATCCTAACCGGTGGCTGATGCATAAAAGCATCCATTTGTCTCCAATTTGAAACATGTTGGCACACGAGATATCTTCTTTCCTGGTGCATCCAATATCCCCGGGATAACCTTCATGTAGCAGCTTGCCAATGTGCAGCCAGTTTTTCAGGTCCTTTGATTTCATTAGTTCAGGATCTTTTCCACCAGAAATAGCATAATAGGTGTCATTATTGAACCAGCAGTCAGGGTCCCAGTAATCCTTAAAATCAGCTTTCTCACCATTTTCCTCCAATGGCAATATTGGTTCAGGACCTGACCATTCATCCAGGTTGTCATCCAGGGCATAGGCCAGTTGGTTATATCCTGAACCAAAGCCATGATAGATAATTACCGGTTGTCCTTCCCTGGTATAAAAGCCTGTTCCGCTAAACATTCCATGGCCGGTAATGGGCGGAGTCAGGACCGTTGGATGCCATTTCCAGTGAACCAGGTCTTCACTCGAGATATGAGCAAAGGAGAAGCCATACGGGATGTCATAAATATAATGCAGATGGTAATGGTTTTTATAGAAGAATGCTGCATTCGGATCGCCTGGAACAGCAATTCCGGGTCCGGGGTGAGCCAGGTGGAAGGCAGGCCAGTCATCGGGTGGATCGTCAGGCCAGGTTGGTATTTGCGGAACATAATCCCGGGTGGCTATCAAATGCCCCCATTTTTTAATAATAAGTTTTCCGTCTTTCAGTATGGCATCCTTATATTCCCCCATATTGAAGGTTGTAAATCGCCCGGTGCGTTCAATGATCTCATCCCCTTCGAAATCCCACCAGGCATATGGTTCGATGTCTGAGGGTTTGTTTGGTTCAAGCTTTTTAAGCTCCTCCGGGCCAAGGGCTGAACTGTAGATGCGAGCATCCTCAATGGCCACAGAGATGTACCCCTCGCCACTAAGATGGGTTGGCCCGAACACCACAAAATTGGTATTGCCGGTCAGCAGGTCAATATTACCTGTTGTATATGACGTTTGGAGTCCGCCATTGCGGTAAATACTGATCTTCGAACCTTTATATACAATTGCCAGTTGTTCGAAATCCTTGTCGTTGACCGGTACATTAACATCTTCACCGGTCCTGTTAAAATCCTCACTTCCGGCCATCCATGACCCTGCGAAGTCCTTATACAGGCATATCCCGTCGAATTGATCATCATCCTGGATAGTTAGGACCGACCCGTTTTCAGTTGCTGTTTCATCCAGGGCAACCCAGGATACCAGGGTTTTGTCTGTATTTAATTTCTGAACATTACATCCTGAAAGAAAAACAAGTAATACAAAAAGAATTGTTCTCATATTGAAGCTTAAATTAACTTTTACCATACTGGTACATCTTCCTATGATTCCTGTTTCCTTTCTCATCTGTATAAAAGATGGACTGATTCAGTGTATCACATATATCGTTATTGCGTTAGGTATGGATTGAATAATGATCCAAATAGAAAACCAGTTGTCAATGCAAAAAAAGATTTACCGGGAAAAAATGCATGAAATGTCCAATATAATATTTTCATTATTATCGCAAAGGTAAGTTACACGAGGCCAGTTAATTAAATTAAACAATTACGAGTGAGAGAAATATTAAATTTTTGAGAAAGGCTCCAATACGGGATTTGTCATGTTTTGAGAAGCTAAATCGTGCCATAGTATATCAGGAATCTGCACCTGTATCTGGCAGAATACTAATGATATCATTTATTTTTGATGCAAATTTATCCTTTAAGTTCGCATGCACTGCCTGTGCTTTATCTGCATTATCAAGACCTTCTGCCAGGCGGGCAAACTCTTTTTCCATTTCAGGCAAGATGCGTTTAACTTTGAGCCCCATTTCATTTATCCTGACAATGTCTTCCTCATTGGGCTCCATAAATGATTCATCGGTGAGTATTTTCAGCTCTTCATGAATATATTCAAGTTCATCTGCCAGTGTTTGTTCAAGAGGTTCTGTATTCAGTTCTGCCATTGTGGGTGCTTCGTACAATTCGTATAATAATTCTGTGGAATCCGGATCCTCGCTGTTATATCCTCCGCTTTGTTCTGCCTCCCATTCATCACCAGCAAAATCTTTCATGCCGTCAGCTATATTTTCCATCTCACCTGCCATTTCCTGTGCGGCCCCTTCAAAGGCATCAATGACGCCTCCGAAAAGTTTATTCCTGATCTTTTCTCCATAGATTTCAAATTGGCTCATAATAGGTCCAATCATACTATCTAACTCCGGTTCGAAGGTATCCATATAAGCCTCACCTCCCGGCAGATTCATCAGGCGCTGCATTTCAGTTTCGATTTCAGGGGGCATGTCCCAGTAACTATCATCAAAGAATTTACTTGCATTTGTTTGAAGCTCGTCTTCAGGCATGGTTTCCATATTGTCGACGAATTCCTTTAGCTCATTCAAAGCAGATGTAAAGGATTCCTCCATGACATCAAGGATAGTTTTCTTTGAGGCTTTAAGGTCATCAATAGTTTTTATTTGCTGAAGCCTGGCAACAATACTGCTGGTTATTTCTTCTCTGGTGCTCATGATAATACCTTTAATTAATACAGAAGTGCAATTTAGAATAATTAATTGTACGAAAGAAATGGATTTATTTCATTAAGAGGCACAGGTTAGCAAAAAAAAATGAAATTTCAGGGGGGAAAAGCTTTTTTAGTTAAATATATGTTCTGAAAAAGAGTTGATTGGAGACAAAAAAGCCTCAGGGAATATCGAACAATGAATTACGAACTCTGAATTATGAAGTAAATAAAATCAAAAATCGTTCATCGTTATTCTTAAATCTTAGAGAGCCACTTAGCCACAGTTTCCGGGCTCAATCCGGGCAAATCCAGCTTGTTCTTTTTCTTGTATCCGTTCAGATCATTGGCCAGTTTGCCGGGCTTTTCAACGGTCTTCAACTTCTCAATAGTTGTATATCCTAATTTCTGCAATATCGGCACCCACTTCTTCGGAACCCCGATATCAATGTATTCCTGTTCATCGCTCACCGATCCCTGATCACTGATCTGTTTCATTTGAGAAAATTGCAACTTTATTGACGGATGAAACAATGTTTGAAGTTTAGATATTTTTGATTCACAGAAGAATAAATGAAATTCGACAACTAAATCAATATTGATATGTCATAAAATAAAATATCAGAGAGTTGGAAACAATTTCATAACTTTAGCATAACACATCTCAACTTATAATAGGGAAATACCCTGGATAGGCATGAATACTTTTAATCTGTTTCGGGCAATGCTTCTTATGGTTCTGCTATTGACTCCGGTTAAAGGTTTTGCGCAGAGAATTGAAAATGTTCATCCTGAGGTAGACGGGAAAAAGATTCATATATTTTACGACCTGATTGGCATTGCAGCTGATCAGTCAGTTATTGTAAAAGTATTTATCTCGACGGATGGTGGCAAGACGTATGGAGAACCCTTAAAGAGTGTTGCCGGAGATGTCGGAGTTGTTATTGGTCCGGGGAAAGACAGGAGTATCACATGGGATGTTTTTAAGGAAGTGGACGAGCTGGTTAGTGTAAATGTTAAATTTAAGGTAACAGCGGATCTTCTTCAATCTGAACAAACCGTTCAGGCATCAGTGCGCAAATTCAAATTGGATGTGAATGCCAATCTGGGATCGAAAAGTATTCTTGAATATCATTCATATGGTTTCAATCTTAAAGGGGCAATCTATTTAAAACAGTTAGGATTAGGGGTGAGAGGGGATTATTATAAGACTTTTCGTGAAAACATAAATTATCCAGTTTCTGGTACGAATTATCCGGATACAGGATATTATTGGGGATATGCCGGTGGAGCAATCATTGAGTATGACTTCATCCGGGACACAAGGTATTCATTATACCCTTTTGTCTACCTAGGTCAGACAAAGATCCTGTATAAATATAATCAGGAATACAAAGAGGATGAATATTTTAAGTACAGTATATTCGGTTCACTGGGATTGGGATTTGATATCAATATTGTTAAGTTTTTGTACCTGGGAGTGGAACTCGAATATTATTTATCTCCCTGGCTGGATATCGTTCCATCGGATAAACCTGATGAAGGATTAGATGGATTCAGTATTGGTTTTGCAGTAAAATTTGTCATAAATCCGGGTTAATGTCGGCAATGAGCTTTCATAGATTAAGATTCATTGTACCATTCATGGTCCTGCTGGCCATAAACTTTTCTTCCCTTTGCCAGGTAGAAGGAGAGAGCGAAGTAACTACTATCATTATAAAGAAGCCCGCAACTTCCAAATCAGGCAATGATGATTCGGTCGGAAGAAATATCAGGGATATGGTTCCCCCGGAGATAAAAATTATTTCACCCCGGGTGGATACCTCCTTTACCGCACATGTTTCGGCATCAGATATCTATTTGGTTGGCAGGCTTACAGACGAGTCAGGTATTCAGTCACTCCGGATAAATGAAAAAATTATTGCCACGGATGAAAATGGTTTCTTCCAGGAAGCATATAACCTGGCAAATGGATTAAATGTTTTAAAGATTGACGCAACCGACAGATTATCAAATTCCTGCACCAAATTGCTTACCCTGATAAATATTCCTTCTAAGGAAAGCCGGGTAACTGCTGATGAAGTAAATTATGAAGGGGAAAATCACGGACTGATAATAGGAATAGATAACTATGATGATCCTGGCCTGGTTGACCTGGATAACCCTATTACGGATGCCACGTTGTTATACAGCACGTTGATCGGCAATTATATGTTCGATCCTGGAAATATCACACTGCTTAAAGACCCAACCAGGGCTGACATAATTAAAAAACTGGATGAATTAAGCTATAAGCTGACAGATCAAGATAATCTGCTTATATTCTATGCCGGACACGGATATTGGGATAAAGAAAAAGAAACCGGATTCTGGTTGCCGGCTAATGCTGAAAAGTTTTCTTCGGTGAACTGGATCCGGAACAGCACGATACAGGATTTTGTGGATGATATCAATACACGGCACACGTTATTAATCACCGATGCCTGCTTTGCCGGCTCAATATTTAAATCCAGGGGAGGATTCTCGGATGCTTCTGTTGCCGTGAACAAGCTGTATTCACTGGCCAGCCGGAAAGCTATGACAAGCGGAACACTGGAAGAAGTTCCTGACAGGAGTGTATTCCTTGAGTTTCTGTTGAAAAGACTTCTCGAAAATGAGAAAAAGTACCTGTCAGCCAGTGAGTTATTTAATAGTTTTCGCGAAGCTGTTCTGAATAACAGTCCCAATATCCCTCAATACGGTGTAATCCAGGATACAGGGGATGAGGGCGGAGATTTTATTTTTATTAAGCGATAATTTCTGTTTTATCCGAACAACAGGTGCTTTGCTTTACCATAAGGGACAATAATGTAACAAAACAGGCCCTTCTCGAAGGATCAGCGCTTTTTTAATGTAGAGGAGTAATTAGCCTTTTAACCATTCTGCCACAGTTTCCGGGCTCAACCCCGGCAAATCAAGCTTGTTCTTTTTCTTGAACCCGTTCAGGTCATTGGCCAGCTTGCCGGGCTTTTCCACTGATTTTAATTTCTCAATGGTTGTATACCCCAGCTTCTGCAACACCGGTACCCACTCCTCCGGAACACCAAGCTCCAGGTATTCTTCCTCTCTGCTCTCTGCCCTCTGCTCTTTGCTTTCCTGTCGCATCTGCGGGAAGAAGATCACATCCTGGATCGAAGCCGAATTGGTCATAAACATCACCAGGCGGTCGATGCCGATGCCTAATCCTGCAGTGGGGGGCATACCGTATTCGAGCGCACGCAGGAAGTCCTCGTCCATAGTCATGGCTTCCTCATCACCGCGCATGCCTAATTTAACCTGTTCTTCGAAACGTTCCCTCTGGTCGAGCGGATCATTTAACTCGGAAAAGGCATTACAAAGCTCTTTGCCATTGCATATGGCTTCGAACCGTTCAACCAGCCCTGGTTTATCCCTGTGTTTCTTCGCCAGGGGAGACATCTCAAGGGGGTAATCTGTTATAAATGTTGGCTGGATCAGGTTCCCTTCCACCTTTTCGCCGAAGATCTCATCGATCAGCTTGCCTTTGCCCATTGTTTTGTCCACCTCGACTTTTAACTTTTTCGCTGCTTCGAGCAATGCTGTTTCATCCATCCCGGCAATATCTATTCCCGTATATTCCTTTATGGCATCAAACATGGTCAAACGCTTCCATGGCCGCTTGAAATCAATGCTGTTTTCACCTACCTGCACTTCTGTTTTACCATACAGATCAAGTGCTGCCTTTTCGATCATCTCTTCCACCAGTTCCATCATCCATATGTAATCCTTATAAGCCACATATAATTCCACCTGGGTGAACTCAGGATTGTGATAACGGTCCATCCCTTCATTCCGGAAATCTTTGGCAAATTCAAATACTCCGTCAAATCCTCCAACTATCAGCCTTTTCAGGTACAACTCGTTGGCGATCCTCAGATAGAGTTTCTGGTCGAGTTTATTATGATGTGTAGTGAATGGCCGGGCAGCAGCTCCCCCGTAAACAGGTTGTAAGATGGGTGTTTCCACTTCCAGGTAGCCTTTGTTTTTCAGGAATGTCCGTATCGAATCAATGATCTTTGTCCTTTTAATAAATATATCGCGAACCTCAGGGTTTACAATGAGATCAACGTACCGCTGCCTGTATCGCTGCTCGGGATCGGTGAATGCATCATAAACCTCTCCGTCCTTTTCTTTTACCACGGGAAGGGGCCGCAGCGATTTTGACAGGATAAATAATTCCTTAACGTGTATTGTGGTCTCGCCCACCTGCGTCCTGAAAACAAATCCTTTCACACCGATGATATCCCCAATATCCAGATGCCTCTTGAAGATCACGTTGTAAAGCGTTTTATCCTCATCCGGGCAAAGGTCGTCCCTTCTTAAATAGATCTGTATCCTGCCTTGTCCATCCTGGATCTCAGCAAATGAAGCATTGCCCATGATCCTCCTGGTCATGATCCTTCCTGCAATCTGCACATTTTTAAAGTTTTGTTTCCCCGGATCAAATTTCTCAAGGATCTCCGTGCTGGTTACACTGACCTCAAATTTTTCGGATGGGTAGGGCTGATAACCGAGCTTTATTATATCTTGCAACGATTGCCTCCTGAGTTCTTCCTGTTCGCTATGTGTGGATTGGCTCATGTGAATCTGATTTGTTTGCAAAGATAATAATTAGAGTGAAGAGTGAAGTGTGAAGAGTGACGAGATGTGTGGGATGTGATGTGGTGTGGTGTGGTGTGGAAAGTTTTATATAAGGGTATTCACTTCTTCGTTTTTATGCTTTCCACGTCACACGTAACGCATCACTTCTTCCTCTTCACTCCTCACTCTTCACTTCTCACTTTTTAGTCGTACATTTGCAAATTGCCAACCTAAAAAAGGAAAGATTGTGGAGACAGACAGGAAGAACAGAAAGCGATTACCCCCCTGGATGAAGATGAAGATGGCTGAGGGAGAGACCTATTCGAAGGTGAAAAACCTGGTCATTAAAAACAACCTGCATACCATTTGTACCAGTGGAAAATGTCCGAATATAGGTGAATGCTGGAGCGCCGGTACAGCCACTTTCATGATATTGGGCGATACCTGTACCAGGGATTGTAAGTTTTGCTCAGTGAAAACAGGAAGGCCGTTGCCGGTTGACTGGAAAGAGCCTGAACGCCTGGCCGAATCAATCAAAATTATGGGTGTGAAACATTGTGTGATCACATCGGTTGACAGGGATGACCTTAAAGATGGGGGAGCAAATTTCTGGGCAGAAACAATACGTACTGTCAGGAGAATTAATCCCGGGCTGACTATTGAAACCCTGATCCCTGATTTCAAAGGCAGACACGACGATATCCAAAAGGTTATTGATGAAAATCCTGAAGTTATCTCGCATAACCTTGAAACCGTCAGGAGGCTTACCCCGAAAGTCAGGAATATAAACCGGTATGACACCAGCCTGGAAGTACTAAAGTATATCGCGTCCGGAGGTGCAGTTTCAAAATCAGGGATTATGGTGGGATTGGGTGAAAAGGAAGAGGAAGTGTTTGTAACCATGGATGACCTGCTGCTGGCGGGATGCAGGATAATGACCATCGGACAGTATTTACAGCCTACCCTTCTCCATTACCCGGTGCATGAATATGTTCATCCCGATGTATTTATGAAATACGAGAAAACAGCCCTGGAAAAAGGATTCAGGTTTGTGGAAAGCAGCCCCCTGGTCAGGTCATCCTATCACGCCGGGAAACACGTCAAACCATAACCGATAATTGGCTGGAATTTACATTAAGGATAAAGAGCTTACAAGTCGTCCTGAACCTGGTTCAGGATCTCATAATAACTGAAAACAGATCCCGAAATAAATCCGGGATGACAGAATAAGATGACAACCACCGTAAAACATATGATTAACTTTCGTGATCTTGGTCTGATCGACTATAAAAAGGCATGGGATTACCAGGAAGAGTTACTGGCCAAGGTGGTTGATGAAAAGAATAAAGTTAAAAGTCTCAAAGAAGATAAGCCGTTTCCTAAAAATCAGGTACTTTTGTTCTGTGAACATCCCCATGTTTATACGATAGGTAAGAGCGGAGAGGAAAATAACCTGCTGATTAATAGTGAGTTTCTTAAGAAAATTGATGCAACCTATTACAAAATTAACAGGGGAGGCGATATCACATATCACGGACCCGGACAGATTGTCGGATACCCGATCATCGATCTCCAATCATTA
>CAYZEZ010000200.1:0-2180 GCA_964477295.1 uncultured Bacteroides sp.
TCGCCATGTTCATATGGATTTAAGGTGCCCGGATCTACATTGATATAGGGATCAAGTTTTTGGATGGTAACTGAGAGGCCTCTTGCCTGCAGAAGCTTTGCCAGGGATGCCGATACGATCCCCTTTCCTAATGAAGAGGTAACACCGCCTGTAATAAAAATGTACTTTGTTGCAGACAATTGACTATCTGGTTTTATAAGTGGGCAAAGTTAATAATAATTAATTCTTTAATAAATAAATTAATTATTATCCATTTCCAGATTGTCAAGCATTTCTATTTTTGATTCGAGCAATTGAATTGTTTTCCTGGCATTATCAATTTTATTATTCACCTCATCAATCATGTGCTGGGCATTCTTTGTCTTGGCAAAAAAACCGATATTATTTTCCCAGAGCACAATATCACTTTTCAATTGCTGTAAACGAATAATAAACTTTTCCCTCTCCTGGTTTAGTTTGAGTTCCGACTTGGGTTTTTGAAGTAAATTATTGACGCGATTTCTGAACTTGAGCATGTTCTTCTTGTTATCATCGATATTAAGGTTGTCATAATGCCTGTTAATCGCAATCCGGTATTTTTCCTGAATATCTTCTTTCTCCTTAAAAGGTACGAATCCAATATCTGTCCATCTGCGCTGGAATTCATTCAGCCTCTTGAAATCCTGATCCAGGTTTCCAGACAACTGATACTTATCAATTTCCTTGAGTAACTTTACCTTGTCATTCAGGTTCTCCTCAAAGGTTTGATCAATTGTGCTGTAATACCTGGCCTTTCGTTCAAAGAAGAGATCACAGGCAGCCCTGAATCTTTTCCATACCTGATCCGATTGCTTCTTAGGTACAGATCCAATTTTTTTCCACTGGTTCTGCAAATTGATAAAGTCTTCTGTGGTTTTTTTCCACTCGTTGCTTTTTTGAAGAGTTTCTGCCTGGATGCACAGGTCGGTTTTCATCTGCAGATTATTCATCTGCATCTCCTTATTTTTTGAATAGAATTCCCTTTTTCTATTAAAAAACTGATCACATGCTGTTCTGAATCGTTGGTAGATCTTATTATTATCCTTTTTTGGAGCAAAACCAATGGTCCTCCAAACACTCTGTAATTCAATTAAATCCCTTGATTTAACTTCCCATTCTTTATGTGTGGAGAGTACCAGGTTGCTGATCTCTTCAGCCTGCTCACATAGCAGCCGTTTCTGTTCCAGGTTGTTTTTTTGTTCCTTTTTAAGATCGCTGTAATGCTGCTGATGCCTTTTATTGATCTTAGATGTTGCCTCCTTAAAACGATCCCATATTTCCGCCCTCATTTCCAGAGGAACAGGTCCTATTTCCCGCCACTGGTCGTGATATTTCTGCAGGGTATTAAATGCATCAATTACAGAGGGCTCTATTAGGAGTTTTTCGGCTTTCTCGCAGAGATTTATTTTTGATTCAATGTTTTTCTTATAATCAAGATCACGTAATTCTTTATTGATCTTAATGTAGTCATAGAATTTCTCAATGTGGTGATTATAGGTATCCCAGAGTTCCTTTACGTTCGCCTGAGGCACCAGGCCGATGGACCGCCATTCCTTCTGCAGATCCCTGAATTCCAGAAAAGTCTTGTTGATAGATTCTTTCCGGTTGATGAGATCCTTTATCTTTTCAATTACCTCATACTTCTTCTCAAGGTTTAGTTGCCTCTCATGTTCCGATTTTTTGATCTCTTCGGCCTTAAGGGCTTTATATTTCTTCAATAAATCTTTTAGCCTGGTTTCCAATTTATCCTCAGGAGCAATAAAATCATCAATGTTCCCACCCCCTTCAACAAATTTCTTCCTTAACTGCTCTGTTTCCAACTTAAACTTCTTGTAATAGTTCAGTTTAATATTATCTACATCAGATCGTATCTCCTCTATATTCTTGGCTTCCAATAAAACATCGAGTCTTGTCACAAGATCTTCCCTGCTGAGTGTGGAGTAATCGAAGATAATGCTTACCTCTCCTGCATCAGGTTCATTGGAACCACCGGCAGATATTGCTTCTGCCGGAGACACCGGTGAATCACTGCCCGGTAGCTTTTCGGTGGCAGGAGCTTCGGCATTTTCCGCAGGAGTATCTTCCGCAGTTGGCCCAGGCTTTTCGCTACCGGTTAGCTTTTCGGCGACAGGAGCTTCGGTAATTTCCTCAGGAATAACTTC
>CAYZEZ010000200.1:2280-9331 GCA_964477295.1 uncultured Bacteroides sp.
TACCGGTTAGCTTTTCGGCGACAGGAGCTTCGGTAATTTCCTCAGGAATAACTTCCGCAGTTGGCCCAGGCTTTTCGCTACCGGTTAGCTTTTCGGCGACAGGAGCTTCGGTAATTTCCTCAGGAATAACTTCAGGAGAGGTTTCTGCTGTAGTTATACTATTGCTTTCCTGACCAGACGACGGTTCATCTGCATCATCGGCCGGAGCCTCAATGGTTTTTTTGTTTTTATCCTCCCCGGGATCGTCGGAATCTTTGATATCCGGGCCGGATGGGTGTTCGAGGGGATCTTTTGAAGGATCTTTTAAAACTGCCGGATCATCTGCCGGATCATCTGAACCGGGTGATTCTTTTATCGGATTATCATCAGAAATACCTGGTGATAAGTCTTCGGAAGAGTCAGTACCTTTTTTTACTTCATCTTTTTCCCCTGGTACTTCTTGTCCTGATTCCTGTTCAGTGATTTCCGACTTTACTTCCGGCTGAAGTTCATCCTTTTCCTTTAATGGTTCTGAATCGGATGGTGCCATTTTTTTTCGTTTTAAGTATTGCTGCCGGAGGATAAATCTCCGGTGCTAGATTCAATCTGAATCTGATCATTGTTATTATTAGATTCAATCGGTAATTATTACCTGTTAAATTTCCCTTGCGAAAATAGACAAATCTGAAAATTAGTCAAAGTTTTTTCATGAAATATGCGCTATCTCTAAGATTTAGACTAATAACATGGGCAATGGGTTGCTTATTGGTCTTTTATTTTTGTCTGAATCAATTCTTCAAGATATCCCTGTTTGTGTATTTTTACCTTGAAAAATCTATTACCATGAGAATTGATATTATCTCTGGTGTACCTGAACTATTAGAAAGTCCCCTGAACTACTCAATAATACAGCGGGCAAAGAGCGCTGGCATGGTGGAAATTATTATTCACAACCTTCGGGATTTTAGTCAGGACAAACACAAGAAAATTGATGATTATGCTTTTGGAGGGGATCCAGGAATGGTACTTTCTGTGGAACCCATTGACCGTGCTATCAGAATCCTGCGTGAAAGGCGTGAATACGATGAGATAATCATTACCACTCCGGACGGAGAACAATTCAATCAGTCTGTTGCCAATGATCTGTCAACCAGGGAAAACCTGATTATCCTATGCGGACATTATAAAGGAATTGATCAGCGGGTAAGGGATCACCTGGTTACCCGTGAGATCTCTTTAGGTGATTATGTTTTATCCGGAGGTGAACTGGCTGCAGCAGTCATTACTGACAGCATTGTAAGACTGATCCCGGGTGTATTATCGGATGAGACATCTGCCCTCTCAGATTCTTTCCAGGATGGACTGCTGGCACCTCCCGTCTATACCCGGCCTTCAGATTACAATGGATGGAAAGTCCCTGAAGTTCTGCTTTCGGGACATGCCGCTGAAATAGAAAAGTGGAAGATGGAACAGTCGATGAAAAGGACAAAAGAACTACGACCTGATCTATATAAGAAGCTCAGATAGTAATTACCGTAATACCTTCCGGACAAAGGCAACTGTGAAATAGGACATCAGGAACAATCCGACAAAACCTACGATCCCTGCCAGCCAGTGCAGGTGTCCTGCCGGATAATAGTCCCCATATCCAATGGTAAGGAAAGTAATGGCGATGTAATAGAAAGATTTTGCAAGAGTGCCCAGTGGTGATTCTCCCATAGAACTAATGATATAGGTATTCTTGGTTAAGGTTAACGCAGCAGCCAGAAGACTGAAGAAGGAATAACTCACCAGCATACTTATCATCACTCTAACAGGGTTGGTAGCATATAGTCCTGCTTTGTCAAACACTAAAAGTTTAAAACCATATAACGGATACATCCATATCGCACTTGCCTTATTTTCCTGTAATGCTTCCTCGAGCTGGGCTTTCGATTCCAATCTTTTGAATTCAACATACGCTCTGTCTTCATGGGTGTATTGTCCTGTCACATTGTAGTTTTCCTTTAAAGTCCTGAATTGTTCAGCCTTAATCTTTTTAGACGTATCAGACTGTGAATAAATAAGTTGCTTGACATGATTCCTGTCCCAGTCTAAGTATATTCTACCAAGTAAGCGCATTCCTGCAAAATTAATGATATCCACATCTATGTCGGTTTCGTAAGGAATCAGATCGATGATATCCCTGACAATAGTATCCGACAGGTCAATGAATTCACACCTTGATACACGCAGGTCCACGTAGTTGTCCATATGGCAAGACTTTAAGGATAGCGTTCGAAATCGTGCATCCTTAAATGAAATACTGCCATTGCCAAAAATGGCTCGTTCGAAAGTAGCATCTACTTCATCATACTCAGCCAGCTCAAAATCGAGTGAGCCGCCGCCAAATTCTGTTTTCTTAAAAGAAAGTTTTCCCTCCCTCAGCTGACTTGCCTCAAAAGAAACATCACCATCGCCAAAAACAGCCCTGTTAAAATTCACCCTGCCAGTTCCAAATTCTACTGTTCTGAAATCAATGATTCCATCACCAAATTCCGTCCGCTCAAAAGAAATGTCCCCTTTGCCCACCTTTGTATAATGAAAATCTTTCTTCCCCTTTCCAAACCTGGCTACCCTAAAATTGATATCCCCATCTCCTAAATTGGCATTGACAAACGAAATATCTCCATCATTGAATTCGGTATTGGTAAATATCACGTCTCCTTCACCACATTGCAGGTCCTGGAAATCAATTTTACCCTTACCAAAAATGGCATTTTTGAAAGTAACCATGCCACTCTCAATATGCAAATTGATAAAATCAATATAGGCATCAGGAAACCTGGTATGATTGCAATTCAGTCCTCCTTCTTCAATCGTGCAGGTATGAAGCGAAATGGGGCCATTGGCAAAATGGGAGTTTTCAAAACTGACCTCACTGTCCACAAATACGGCATGATAAAAATCGATCGTATGGTTGTTATTAAAAAAACAATTACGTGCACTGAAACCCCTGATTTTCACAGGGTCCTTACGATCAATTCCCCTTACATCCCTGTAATCAGCCAGTGAAAATTGTTCAACATAACAATTGTCAATATCAATTGGGATACCATCATCAATCATTTTAAACAAAGTATCCTCATCCAGGAAACCCATTGGAATAACATCTGTATGATTGCCATCAGGCGATACCAGGGTCAGCAATGCAGTTTTTGGGAAAGTATGGTTGTCCTCCCTTGTAAATTTTGAATCCTTAAGTTCAACGCTGTATGATGAGAATTCCGGAAACATAAAAAAAAATACGAGTTACTAGGTGCATGTGTTCGGGTATGGGTTGCGGGCATGAATAAAAACAAATATAATAATTTCAATTTCTTTGTTAAGCCGTCCTGAAAATATTTACCTGTGGCAAATGGTGCTGTAAGGGCAATATTCGCAAAGTTTTTTATCTTCGGTCTGGGTAAATGATACCTCCGGATTGAATATCTCACTCACCAGATCACCCAGTAATTGCGAAAACTCCCGGTCCATATCCCTGTAGTCAGCAATAGTTGATTTTTTCATTGGTGGACCTGATTTAAAATGGTAATCAAACGAATTCTTCAATAATTCCCGAATCGGGTAAAGACCGGGAACGATCATCGATTTTATCTCTTCGGATTCATCAAAAAACAATTTTGAATACACAAAAGTCTGAAAGGCTGCATTGTTCCTGTTGTATCCCGATTTAAACAGGTCAGAAACCATGTTAAATCTGTCCTTCGTTTCACCAGTCTTGTAGTCAATTATTCGTAAATCATTCCCCGTCAGATCAATTCTGTCAATTTTTCCTCCAACAATTACCTCTTTGATCTCCGGATGATGGTAAACCTGGATTTTCATCTTATGTGCTTTTTCCAATGCTATGATCTTCAGAGGAGTGTAACGGCGATCAACTTCCAGAATGATCCTGATATATTTTTTTAATATCTCATCGATAATAGCATATTTGCCTTCAGGTCTGGCATCCGGACCATTCTCAATGATCAGTTTTTCATTTTGAAAGGCAGACTGGATTGAACGGCCGATCAGTTCCTTATTACCTTTCATTCTGCTTAAATCACCATCTTCTAAATACTTGCCGATAAATGGCTCATATAAAAGATTTATTGCATGATGAAGCAGGTTCCCAAAAACCAGCGGATCCACTTCGTCAACGACTTCGTCAGGTTCCTTCAGGTCGGCCAGGTATTTAAAGTAGAATTTCAGAGAACAATCAATATAGGTATTCATTGCACTGGGAGACAAAAACCTACCATTATCCCGGCCGGCATTATATTTCTTGAGCTTCTCATCAATCTTTTTATCCCAGTCTATTCTGACAATTTGCTCAGGAACAGCTGAAATATTGAATCCCAGTACTTTTTCTTTTACTTCAAACAAAGGATCAAATATAAGTTGATATAAAAATCTTGATTTCTCACCGCTGGAGATTCCCTCCGAATGACTGTTGTACATTAAAACGACCTCTTCCGCACGCTGGATCAAACGGTAGAAATAATAAGCATAAATGGCATCCTGATGTTCGAGAGTGGGAAGTTTGAAGCCTAATCTGAGATGGTGTGGAATAATTGAATAATTTTTCCCTGATCCCGGGATTTTATCTTCATTCATACAAAGGATAATTACCTTCCTGAAGTCGAGAACCCTGGTTTCCAGGATACCCATCACCTGCAATCCTGACAGGGGCTCACCGGCAAAAGGAATCCTTGAATTTATCATGACTTTCCTTATGAGTCGATTCATTGTTGTGGCAGTTAGCTTCACATCCCTCCTCGACAGAATATCTTTCAACCTGTTTATTCGGATATACAGCTGGTAAATAAACTCATTTTCCAGGGAAGAGGCGATATTTTCATCCCGTGATTCTGATCTTACAATGTGTTCCAATATCTGCAACAAATAATCCGGCAGATCCCTGAAATCTGACAATTGGTGAAATATCAGGCTGAATAATTCATTGTCTCTCAGATGATCCTCGGAAATATATATCCAATTTTGACGTTGAATCCGGCTGACCAATGGGCGACAATGACCGGCATGCATTCTCATCACATAGGGATGATTCAGGATAGATAATACGTCTTTATGATAAAAACGTCCTGCCCCCCGCTTATTGCTCTGTAAATCTACCACATGTTCTATCAGGCTATAGACAGGTGTTTCATTTACCGGATATCCCATGGTGACATTAACATCCTTTATTTCTCCGGGTAATGAGTGAAGAACAGGCATCAGCAATCCTTCATCTGCAAGTATCACTGCCGTATCAGGTGTATTATCTTCTGCACTTAGAAATCCGGGTAACAACCTGGCCTGGCTTGCATTAGAAGGAACATTGATAACCTGGATTGATTTTTTTCCCGTTTCCAGGTTATTGTGCAGGAAATCATCCTGTAGCGGGGCAAATTCCCTGAGGTTATCACGTAAGAATCTTCCTGCTTCATGAACCAGGTTATTTACATAATAGTCATCGTAGTCCCAAATAAATTCAGCCACATTTCTTGATATGAAATATCTGAAAAGAGCTTTCTCACACTCATTCAGAGCATTAAATCCGGCAATGATTATTTTTTCAAACGGTAATTTAAGATCGTCTTTAGTGCGAATTCTATTAACCACCTCCTTGTAAATCATCCCTTCATATCCGGATCGTTTTTCTGAAAGACGATCATTCAGACGAGAGTAGATTGGATGCAGTATTTGCCATAGCTCAAGAAATTTCTCTTCATGATTGCCTTTTTCAGGATGAAATTTTTTCCAGAACCGCTGAATCACCTGGATCTGTTCCTTTGTCAGGTATGAAAACCGGTTTTCAATGGCTTTTATATCGGTTATGTTCTGAAAAAGATCGGCAGGATCTACCAGATACTTATCTATATCATTGAAATCTGCCAGTACGATCTCTCCCCAGGAATAGAATGAATCAAAACTTTCACTGCTTTTGCTTAATTCCCTGTACAATTCATACAGGTCGAAGACCAGTTCAAGATCATCTGCCCTCTGGTAATCAGATAGTTTCAGCACTAAATCATTAATTGTATAAACTACAGGCGACCATACCGGCTGTGTTATACAGGCTGCCAGATGTTTCTTGAAAAATACACCCGCCCTTCGGTTTGGAAAAACCACACAACAATCCTTCAGCCTGGAGCCGTAGGCATCTACGATGTATTGTGCTATTTCCTTTAAAAAATACTTCATACTTATTGTTGCAGGTTCAGCGTTCTTAACTTTGCAAATCAAAAATCGTTAATCCTTAATCTTAGTTCATCTTTCATTCTTCACTACCAATATTTTTTCCCCTGCCATGTGTCATATTCTTCAAGTCTATCTTCAAATTTTCTCAAGACCTGGTCATAACGCAGCCCCCATGAAGGCCCAACCTGGAAACCCGGGTTCACCTCACCGGCAACCCGCTCAATCACAAATTCCGGGTTCAGCCGTTCAGTAATCCTTACCATCAGATCAAGATATTCATCCATTGAAAACAATCTAAAATCTTCAGGATTTTTGCTGTATTCCTTCTCCATGGCCGTATTTTTCACAATCTGCAACTGATGGAACTTAATTTTGCTCACCGGCCAGCCGGATACTATTTTCATTTCATTCAAAATATCATCTTCCGATTCTCCCGGCAGACCAATAATAAAATGAATACCCTGCTCCAATCCCCTTAAGGCTGTTTTATCGATTGCTCTAATAGAATCCTCAATCGTATGCCCCCGGTTGATCCTCTCCAGGGTCTCATTATAACAGGATTCAATACCATATTCTATAACAATATAATATTGCTTTGCCAGTTGCTGGAAATGATCGAGCAGCTCATCTGACATGGTATCGGGCCTTGTCCCAATAACCAATCCAATCACATCGGGATGTGCCAATGCCTCATCATATAATGATTTCAATTCATACAATGTTTTGTATGTATTTGTATACGCCTGGAAATAAGCAAGATACTTATCACTTTTCCGGTACCTGTTTTTATGGAATTTTATTCCCTCATTCAACTGCCAGGTAATACCCCTGGATGGATCACAATAGG
>CAYZEZ010000201.1:0-9300 GCA_964477295.1 uncultured Bacteroides sp.
TGTTAAGCTGGGAGGAGAGAATCTGATCATCCCCTTTACCGAAGCCAACCGCTTTATTTTTATTAAACTATCGGGAATTAACCGGGACAAGGTCACCCAGGAAATTGAGAAATTACATGAAAAATTCAACCCGGGTTATCCATTCATTTATTTCTACCTTGAAGACTTTGAAGACACGATAACGGAGACCATGCACAGTACCTGGAAGATTATCTTCTTTTTCACACTATTCGGCATTTTCATTTCCTGTCTCGGTTTGCTGGGATTATCCATTTTTTCAACGCAGCAGCGAAACAAGGAGATATCAATACGCAGGGTTCACGGAGCCAATCTCCCGGGAATACTTTTACTGGTTAATAAAGAATTCCTGAAGCTAACGGGAATCTCCTTTGTTATAGGTGCACCGGCTTCCATCGTGATTTTGAGAATAATGATAAAACAATTTTATGCACAGACCGGGATAGGAGCATGGGGAATTATCCTGGTGGGTATAACGCTGGCCTTAATATCTGTTATTACGGTAAGTTACCAGGCATTAAGAACAGCCAGCGGGAATCTGGCGAGCAATCTACGCTACGAGTAGCGTAGATCGGTGATCAGTGATCAGAGGGTGTGGGTGTGGGAGTTGGAAAGATGAATGATGAATATCGATTAACAAATTATGAATTTAGAAGGGGGGGTATGAGCCATGGGAGTTGGGCATGAAATAATACATTAATTTAATATGCTAAGAAAATATTTATTAATCAGTTTGCGGTTATTGTGGCGGCAGAAGCTTTACAGTGTGTTGAATATTCTTGGCCTTGCAGTAGCGCTGGCTGTAAGTTTGATCATGTTCAATCATGTGCGGGTTGAATTAAGCTATGACAAGCATTTCCCGAAATCTGAAAGGATTTACAGGGTGATTAACAAAACTTTTGGCGAAAGAGGAGAATGGGATTGGGCGACTACTGCGCCATTGCTGGCTGAGGAGATGAGTGCCTCCATTCCTGAGATTGAAGGGATGTTCAGGTTTCGTGTGCAACGAGAAGCATATTTCGAAGAACGTTCAGACACCAACGATATAAAAGGGTTTCCCAACAACAACGGGTTTTACACCGACTCATCCGTTTTCAATATCCTGGATATTCCATTCCTGTTTGGAGATAAGGCAACAGCCCTGTCAGAACCCAATTCAGTTATTCTTACGGAATCCTTGTCCCGAAAAATATTCGGCAATTCAGACCCGGTTGGTCAAACGTTGTATTTATTTGGTAACAATCCCTGCACCATTACCGGGGTAATTCCTGATTTCCCGGAAGAGACTCATTTTAAGTGCGACTTCCTTCTTGACTGGCAGATGTTTGTCAACCTGATGAAAATGGTGAACCTGGAGGATCTCTATTATTACCGCGGATGGGCAGGAATATATACCTATGCCATGCTTAAGGAGGGTATTGACAGGGAGTCTTTGTCAGACAAACTTCTTGAATTCAGGAAAGAATATTACGGTTCAGAAGTTGATACAGCCGATATAACCGGATCGTTTGCACTGCAGCCCATAACGCACATTCACCTGCGGTCGAACATTGAGGAAGAAATAGAAGCTAACGGGAACATCAAGTACATTATTGTATTTGCGATGGGTGCCTTATTCATCCTGATCATTGCCGGTGTGAATTATATAAATATTGCAACGGCCAGGGCATTTAAGAGGATGAGGGAGGTTGGAATGCGAAAAGTTGCAGGAGCCAGGCGGATTCAACTGGTCAACCAGTTTCAGGCTGAATCGTTATTTACAGTTTTAATCGCTGCCCTTCTCTCCATCCTTTTCATTGATCTGATCATCCCGGTTTACAATGATTTTACAGGAAAGTTCATAACTCCGGCCGACATTTTTACATCGCAGAACCTGGTATTGTTTATCGCGATCATCCTTTTGCTGGGAAGTTTATCCGGATTATACCCCAGCCTATTCGCTTCAGGTTTCAGGGCGGTGGATGCGCTCCACGAATTGCATGATCCTTCATCCCGGACAAATTTTATCAGAAGGATCCTTGTAGTTCTGCAGTTTGCAGTCTCCATCTTTATGATATTCACAACCATAGTCATCTACCGGCAGATGAATTATTTCAGTACGAAAAACCTTGGCTTTGACAAATCACATATCCTTAACATGAGATTAACCGGTGAATTATATGATTGGGCCGTTAACAATCCTCAAAAATTAAAAGATGAGCTTGCAAATATACCTGTCATAGAAGGAGCATCGGTTACAAGTTCTATCATTGGTGACCGTTTTAGTGTGGAAGGATTTGATCCGGACAATCTTCCGGAGGAAGCCGACAGGCCTGCATTACGATTCCTGCGGGTAGATGAAGACTTCCTTGATTTATTAAAAATCAAGCTTATAGAGGGAAGGAACTTTTCCAATCCACCGGAAGGTGAGAGTCAGTTCATACTCAACAAAAAAGCCGTCGAGGCGCTGGGACTCGAATATCCTGTAGGTACAAGGGGAACCTCATTTTTTGGACAATATGGTGAAATTATCGGGGTTGTTGATGACTTTCATTTTGCCAGCCTGCATCACGCAATTGAGCCATTGGTCATGGAATATAACCTGGGTAATGATTTCAGGCAACTATGGGTGCACAATATGTTAATCAGGCTCATTCCGGGTGATTCCCGTGACCTCATCCCTGAACTTGAAAAATATATCAAAAAAATTGCACCGGAGTCCGATTTCAATTTTGAGTTTATTGATGACCGGTTTGACCGGTTGTATCAATCGGAAGCTAATCTGCGGGACATTTTCAAGGCATTTGCCCTGTTTACTATATTTATTACCTGTCTCGGGCTGTTTGGATTATCTGCCTATACAGCCGAATTAAGGACCAAAGAGATCGGCATAAGGAAGAGCCAGGGGGCGAGGCTTTCAGGCATTGTGGTACTCTTGTCGCGCCAGTTTATGGCTTATGTCCTGTTAAGTGTTTTAATTGCGCTGCCGGCCGGGTACTTCTATTGTAAAGACTGGCTTCAGAACTATGCCTACAAGATCAGCTTGCAGCCATGGGAATTTATCATGGCGGGATTGATAGCCTTGTTCATCGCATTCGTTTCAGTCAGTTACCAGGCTGTGCGTGCCGGGCGGATGAATCCGGTGAAGGCGCTCCGCTATGAATGATGAATAATGATGAATAGCGATTAACAAACTATGAATTTTGAAGTGTGTGGGAGGTGTAAATAGAGTGTGGAATAGATTATTCGATTAAGAGTTTGGTACGATATATTTTGGTGCCGCGGAGTTCGATGATATAGGTTCCGGGCGACAGGTTTCCACGATCAATGTCAACCTGTGATCCGGTGATCTGTCCCATGGTTCTCATTACTTTACCAGTCAGGTCGGTTAAGATCAATTGATAAGGTTGATTTTCAGGATTCGGGAACTCCAACGTTGCTGTATTATTAAATGGATTAGGATATATTGTAATTAATTGATCCTGAGCCGAGTGCACAGATTCTATGGTTTCTTCATCAAAATTTGAAACCGTTGATCCATATTCCTCAGCCTTGAACATGGTTGGGAAACAGGGTTCTTCTTTCACCACCTCGACCCTGTAATAGACCAGCCCGGTGGGTGGATTCGGGTCAGTCCAGCTTTTGGAATTGCTTGAGATGGTTCTTATCTCATACAGGTCGTTCAGGGTATGTCCCCTGAAAATTTTATATTCAGCATAATCAAATCCCTCATATGCTTCCCAGTTCAGGGTTACTTCTTTATTTATGCCTACTGAAGTATATAATTTAATGGATTTATGATAGGGGCTGAACTTCGATTCATTACCACAGGCATCTACTGCTTTTATTTTATAATAGTGTGCAAATTCCTCGGGGGCAGATGCTTCATCGACATAAATTGACAGGTCATCGAAAGCCTGTTCGTGTATATAAATATAATTGTCCTTGGATTGTTCACGGTATATCTTATAGCTGACAATACCAACATCGGGTTCCTTTTCCCATACAATGATGATCTTATTCTGGTTATTCACAGTTACAAGGCAAAGTTCAGAGCCCTGGTACACTATAGAAGAGTCAAGCACAATTGTATCGGTAGCCGCACAACTTTTGGAATCAACGGCATCAAAATAGTATTTACCGGGCTTCAGGCCGGAAAGGTCTTCGGTGGTTGAACCATTCGACCATACAAAAATATAAGGTTCAGTGCCGCCAGAAATGGTAAGATCAATATACCCATCGGTTTCGCCAGGGCATACCAGGTCGGAAAATGTTTTACTGATTTCAATTGGATCGGGTTCCGAAAGCTTGATACTATCCTGGGTGACACATCCCATGGCATCTGAGGCGGTCACATGATAGTACCTGTTTGCCTGGAGGTTTGTTACGAAAGATGAATCGCTCATCTCGTCGTCATCCCATAAATAGTTAATGGGGTCCAATCCATTTGTAACAACCACATGCGCTGAACCATCCTGTCCACTATTGCAAGTGATATCAGAGACGGTTAATATTTCAACAGAAAAATCATCGCAGTTCAGCTGACCCGGGCTGAGCAATGCGATGAATCCATTCTGTCCACTGGTTTCAACAACTTCCTGATCAAAACTGATCCGGTCAGAAAAATAACCGCCGGTATACAGAGACATGGAATCATACACTGCGAGTCCTGTTATCTGGTTTGTTCCAGCTGTACTTTCTATGGATTTTACCCAGGCAAGGTCACCATTGTTATAATATTTAGCTATGAATATATCTTTTTCACCTGAATTGACCAGGGTGAAATCATCTCCAAAAAGCAATGTATCCTTGAAATTTGCCATCACATAAATGTTGCCAGCTTCATCCAGGTCTATTTCATTGTAATTGAAATCCCAGTCTCGTTCATGGATTGATTTCACCCATAAGGCATCCCCGGATGGATTTATTTTTGCCACAAAATAGCTCATTATATATGTACCGGATCCCTTATATTCTGTTGCTAACATCCAGTCATCAAAATATACCGTATCGTAATACCAGCCATACAGGTACGAATACCCATCCTGGTCGGAAATGATGTTGTTCGGAAAGGTACTTGTCCTGCCTCCTCCCTTTCCAAAGGTTTTAAACCAGAGCAGGTTTCCATCCGGATCCAGCCTGGCAAACATAACATCACCCTCTGAATCGCCCTGGATATCAATATCCGTACCATTGAAATTGATTACTCCCGGCAAAGCCTCACCTGACAGATAAATCATGTCATTTTTATCTGTTGAAGTGAAAACGTCATAAACGATATCTGATCCGGTAACCGGGAAAGCCCATTTGAATGCTCCATTGATATCAAATTTAGCAACGAATGCATAACGTAATCCATAAGTATGAAAGGATGAATCACCGATGGATACATCCTTTACTGCATCACCACAGAGAATAACATTTCCACTGTGATCAGTTGAAATTGATGAATATGAATTGAGCCCTGCAAACTGACGAACCCAACCAAAGGTGCCATCAGATGAGTAACTTGCCAGGAATGCATCTCCATTTTCTGCATACAGTTTCTCCGGTCCTATTTCCAAAGTATCATTTATCCTGCCGACCAGATACAGGATATTATATTCTTCATTGAGCAAAAAGGGCTGTCCCAAATTACTTGATGGACCATTCCCTCCATTTATAAATTCAATCCATTGCACCTCACCACGGCTATTTAGTTTCGATAAAAAAGCTCCTTCCCCATCTTCTATTTCCATTCCAAATAATTCAGCATGGTCATAGACATCTCCATAGACATATAGATTTGCACTGCTGTCAGTTTCCAGCCCGTTAATGGATCCTGAGCCTGAATTGCCCGATGTGCTGAAAATATTTTCACTAATTACATCTGAATTGAATCGGAATACTGCAAGATTTCCCTCTTCCCAGGATGCCAGGATAAATTTATCAGATCCATACATTTGTAAAGAATGCTTGTAACTTCCCGAGCCAATATTATAATTTTCCAAATTTTTCGACCATAATGCATTGCCATCCGGATCACATTTTAAAACATATTCACCCGGATAGATAACCTTTCCCTGATAAAACAGGCTGTCACCAGAAAAATTTCGACCGAACAAATAGGTATTGTTTTGATTGTCCAGCAGAATCCTGCTATATGATGCAAACCATATTTTACCATCCCCATCGGTTGTATTTGTCCAATTAACCTGTCCTTCTGAGCTTACCACAGAAAGAAACATTACTCCAAGATTAGGGATATCCATGGTATCTCCATCCCAGATAAAATTATTTCGTGCAAAACCAACCAGTACTATGTCACCGTTCTCCCTGATGGCCAGGTCGATACCATTGCTCATACCCCAGGTAAGTTCATCATACTCCCCACCGATGGCCCAGGTAAAATTATTAAACAGGTCACTTTTGGCCAGGAACAGAGAGGGTTGCGAATTCGGATATAATGTAACACCATTGCCAAAGTCACAGAAGTTACTTATATCGCCGATATAATACAATCTGTCACCGTTAATCTCTACATCAACAATTCTACAACCGGATAATTGGTTCGCTGTTTGAAGTTGTCCGGCAGCATTATATTTAAGCAACACACTATAATACAAGCTGCCCTGGCAAGTAAGGTAGTAATTATTGTCAGCGTCTGACCTGACTACCGGGTTGTCCATCGATTTTTCAGATTCACCATGGCTATTAGCCCACAAAAAACTGCCCGAATTACTGTACTTTGCTATAAATATATCCTGGTCCCCGATTCGACTTATTTGCGTTCCGGACATATTTATTCCCGGCTGATCAAAACACCCAGTTACGAGAATATTATTATCATTATCCAGATGAATAGCTATCGGTATGACTGATTCCATATCCGATGCAGGGACATGTTGAAACCACAATGGATAACCAGTCTGGCTAAGTTTCATGATCAGCATATCGGCCTTCCCCTGGCTATGTAATGTATCGCTTCCGATGGATATTGTACCTGAAAAATTACCTGCCACATAAATATTCCCAATTGCATCGGAGGTTATCGCCCTGCCTATATCCCCGCCTGATCCGCCAAATTGTTGTACCCAGATCCAGCCGGGCGCATTCCCATAATCTTCCATAGCAGCTTTTTTAATGCCGCTTTGGGCAGGCCTTTTTGTATGAAAATCCTGATACAAACCTGGCTCTTCTTCCTTTGCCATTTGATGTATTTGTTGTGGTGTTTCACCTTGTGCAAATGCACTTGAAGTAATAATTAAAAGCGAGTAAAGACAGTTTATAATTAATCTCATGGCGCACAATTTCTTGGTTGACTGGTAAAATGGTTACCCGGTTGATCTATTGATACGTTAAATGAAATCGGGATTACGCTTGATAAATCATATATTGGGATACTAAACAAAGTGCTGTTGCATGATAAAAATCCGAATGTGACACAAGTTAACAATTATTGGGTAAAAATCAGGAATGTCTAAAAATAATAATCAACAATCCAAAGCCTGTTAGTTATTGGATATAAATGAGTAATTTCAGTCATTAAATAATATAAGCACCCGGCTTTGAAAAAAGCAATATCCATACTATCGATTGGATTATTGATCCTTTTACTGCTCATTTCTTCCTGCGGGGATGATTATCCCGACCTGGATTTCAAGCAGGAGATGCGTGATTTTGTATCGGCCATCAGTGATTATGCAAAAGCAGCTAAACCTGGTTTTCTTATTGTTCCCCAAAATGGGCAGGAATTAAACACACTTAACGGGGATAATAAGGGCCATCCGGATGTAGACTATTTATCGCACATTGACTGCATAGGGCAGGAAGATCTTTTTTACGGATATAACAGGGATGACAGGGCAACACCGGGGGATGAGAATGAGTACCTGACCGATTTCTGTGATATTGCACTCGCAGCAGGAAAGGTCATCATGGTAACCGATTATTGTTCTACCCATTCGAAGATGGATGATTCGTATGGCAAAAACAGTGCCCGGGGGTATGTGTCGTTTGCAGCCGACAGCAGGGAGCTGGACCGCGTTCCCGGCTACCCTCCTGCCCCGTTCAATGAAAACGAGGATGTTATCGATGCAGCGGGAAAGATTATGAACTTCCTTTACCTGATCAACCCGGAGCGTTTTACGACGAAACAGGACTTTATTGATGCGGTCACAGCCACCAACTATGACCTTCTTATCATGGATTGTTTCCTGGAGGAAGAGTTATTTACGGCTGCAGAAATAGAATCATTGAGGTCGAAAGCCAACGGAGGAAGGCGGCTGGTCATTTCATACATGAGCATTGGAGAGGCAGAGGATTACAGGTTTTACTGGGATCCTTCCTGGTCTTCCCATCCACCCAAATGGCTGGAAGATGAAAACCCTGACTGGGAAGGCAATTTCAAAGTCCGGTTCTGGATGGATGAGTGGAAGCAGGTTATTTTCGGTAACCCGGCAGCATACCTTGACATCATCCTGGAAGCCGGGTTTGACGGGGTGTACCTGGATATTATCGATGCGTTTGAATATTTTGAGTAGGGTAAGAACGGTTCCGGGTTGCTGGTTACGAATTTCAGTTGGATTCAGCCGACGGATTGAAGGCTACAGGTTACAAGTAACAGGGATCAGGGATTCAGATCATTTTACATTTGATAAAGTTATCGTACCATAGAAAAAAGCTTCCGGCCGGAAGGATAATCCTTTATCTTTTTCTCCTGGCCCTGCTCCTGTTGATCCTTTTCAACATAAGGAACATGCAGGAATGGGTTGAATTGCTGTTCGGTGGAACGGGGCCTTAATAAATACTTTTTTATCCGTATTTTGATTTTTCTTAAATTAGTCATGATAATTTTCCAGTGCGAATTCACTTTTGAGCATTAAATTTGATCGTTATGAGATTAAGAAGTGCCCTGACCGTAATTTTGTGCCTGGTTTATGTGCAGGCTATCCTGCCCCAGGATGTAAATACAAAAGGCGCCCGTGTGGCGACCACCCAGGAAGTTCCCACCCTGATTAACCGTGCACTGATCGTGGGGATATCGGATTACTTGAATATCACCGACCTGAATTACGCCCATACCGATGCATTGAATTTCTATTATTACCTTTTATCACCTGCAGGTGGAAGTCTTGACAGCAGTGATGTCATGCTTTTACTGAATGAAAATGCAACTACTGCTAATTTCTTTTCCGGTCTCGACTGGCTGTTATCGGAGACAAAGGAAGGGGAAACTGTGGCGGTATATTTTTCGGGACATGGTGACCTGGAGACAAAGACCATCAGGCAGAACGGATTTTTGCTGGGATATGATTCACCCAA
>CAYZEZ010000202.1:0-1491 GCA_964477295.1 uncultured Bacteroides sp.
TCGTTCCCGAGTTTAATACCAGGTAAATTTCCGAAGGCTGGCTCAGCACACCTTATGCACTTACTGAATTGAAAACATAACTATTGTTTTCAATCGGATTTGCTGTCAGGTCATCATATGCAGGATTTTCAGAAAATCCTATGGTTGAATCATTTCTTATAATCACATAACCTGCAGCATCAGGTACATCGGGCCAACTAAAAGTATTTCCTTCGCCTGTAACCATTAAGGGTTGATCAGGGGCCAGGGTTACCGGAACAGGGTCCCAGACAGTATTATCTTTTTTTAAAAAATAATTGAGGTTATAATAATTTTCAACTTCTGATTCACCGAGTTGTTTGCTCCAATCAACGCGGGAAGCAGTATCTTTCAGATTGCCATCAGGGCTAACGCTCTGGTATTCTGCAAAAAATCCGGTCAGGTGGTTGCCCGTATCTCCCCATGTGGACCATCCTTCCGGCTTAATATGATTTCCCATGGTGCAGTTTATATACACTGATGATGCATTGGGTTGCCAGGGGCGGCCAAGGTAATAGCTATTATCGGGGACACTTTCCTCTGCAGATACAACACAATTGGTCAGCAAAAGGCCATGATAAAACGGGCTGTTATCCGGCCATTCTGAAGTCAGTTTTGTATCGGCTGGTGCGGTGATATACTGACCGCCGGATAGACAATGAATGATGCAGCTGTCGAATACTGCAGTGGCATCACCATAGATAAAGTCTGTTGCCCCTTCAATAGAACAGTTGAGGTTATACTGTCGTCCGCTATGTGCATAATAAGTGTCCTGGAAACCGGTTATGCGGCAGTTTTTAAATACCTGCCTCTCACCTGTGGTTCTCAGGGCAACGGCCTGCCCGATATTGCCTGCCGTGTTTCGTATGATTATGTTTTCCATATACAGGTCATCGCCTTCCGCCAGGAAAGTATAACTTGCCGCGCCCGATATGCCATCCTTACCCTGGTAATCGTCCCATGTGATAATCACCCCACCTGCACTTTCTCCAATGAGGCTGACAAAGGTTTTGTCAGGCGGAAGATTCACCTTTTCGTTGTATACACCATTTTTTATATACACCAGGAATGGTTCCTGTTGATTGGACTGGATGCGGCCGATGGCCGACTGGATCGTCCTGTATGCCCCGGATCCTGCTTTGGCCACAACCATATCGAAAACCTGGCAAAAACCTTCTGGTATATGGATAATTATAAGTAATAGAAATAATATGCGCATAAAATTTTCAGAAATATTGTTTTATTGCTTTGAAAATCTCAGGATTTCAACATCGCCATTTAATAAGGTTGCCTGGATGAGAAAAATACCATTTTCCAGGTTTGAAATATTCATCCGGATATTTTCTGAATGTGCGGAATGATTGATTACTATTTTACCGGAATTGTCGAAGAACCTGACATTTACGATAGATCCGGGACTGGTAATTTTAATATAATCCCCTGCGGGATTGGGAAATATGGATACTCTTCCGG
>CAYZEZ010000202.1:1501-9055 GCA_964477295.1 uncultured Bacteroides sp.
TTTCCAATGTTGCTCGGCTGTACGGAGATATAAGGAATATTGGAATTCAGGTAGTGTTCCAGGTTTGAGTAACCATCTTCGGTTATTATTTTTCCGTCTTCCGGGTTTTCAGTATCCAGGTCATTCTCCAGTTCCCAGTAGTCGGGCATTCCGTCATGATCAGTGTCAGCCGGTATTTTATCCTGAGAGGGTGTCAGGTATTCGGGCCATCCGCCGACAGCATCCTGGCTGTCGATCAGTCCACCGTCCCGCCCCAGGACACCATCACCGGTCACCGGGATATCCCCCCTGGTTTCGGCAACAATCCTGGCATCTATCGTATCCAGCCTGGGTAAAATGGCACCTGCATTGGCCAGAACAGAATTATATGCATCCAGGGCACTTTCAGTGGTAATCTCTCCGGCTTCGAATTCTGTGATGCTTTTAATGTTTTCAATTCCGCCTACCCGGTCTCCATCCACACCAAGCCAGTTGTCGTCGTTCATTCCACCTTCAACCCCTTCCATGTAATTACCTGAGAAATACCATTCAGCATATCCCACAGCACTAACTCTTTCATATGAAGGATTGGCAAAAAGCAGGGTGCCTGATGTGCCCGGTCCCGGTTTATAATAATTATTCACAAAATTGGTATTGCACCTCGCCAGGTTGGTGCCAGGGTTTTCAGGGTTGTCGACATACATCTCGTATTCACCCCCGTAAATTGCACCCGTACTGCCCCAGTTAAAAATAACATTATTCCTGATGTCAACCAGTGCAATGGTGTCGTTTGACCAGCATCCGTTGATCCTTGGTGAACGGCTCCTGTTGTGGGCGATCAGGTTATGATGATAGGAGGCATACTGTCCACCCCATTGTCCCGCATACCCGCGGGCGCCTTTTGAATGGTAGGAATTATAAAGTGATTCGCTGATGATGCAATATTGAACCGTAGTATACCGGTTATCGTAGAATGTTGCATTTTCTTCGATGCCCCAGCTCATGGAGCAGTGATCTACTATAAAATTCCCGCCATTTTCAATATTCAGTCCTGAAGCCTGTAATTTCAATTCGTCTCCCGGCCTGAACCTTAAATATCTTATAATTAAATTTTCTCCTGAAAGTTTTATGCTGGCACCCTTGATACAGATGCCATCACCCGGAGCTGTCTGTCCGGCAATGGTCATGTTAGACCGGCTGGATTTCAATTCTTGTGTGAGGGTAATTATCCCTGAAATTTTAAATATAATCGTAAAGGGATCATCTCCGGGAGTATTCAATGCTTCCCGTAATGATCCGGGGGGTATGGTTCCCCAACGGGGATCAATATCGCCCAGGCTGGTTACTTCTATGACGGCGCCTCCGCGGCCGCCACTGGCATATTTCCCGAAGCCCTCCGCTCCGGGGAATGCTAACGTCTGGCCTGATAATGAATCACTTCCCGGTAAAAAGAGATTGAGAGAACAAAAAATCAGGAGTATGTTTTTAATTGACATGAAGATTAATAATTCAAAAAGTTATAGAAAAAAGTCGACCGGCAGGAACAAAGTCCTGCCAGCCGACATTTTGAAAGCACAAACTACTACTGAACTATCAGCCTCTCGGTTCTGATATGTTTTCCTGTTTCCACCTTGATCAGATAAATTCCAGCATCGAGGTCCTGGATACTTATCGGACTGTTGGCATCCACAAAGATTGATTTCACAACGGCACCAACCAAGTTGGTTATTTCAACCCTGACTTTCTGAGCCGAGTTCATCTTCACATAGATGTAGTCAGCTGCAGGATTGGGTATTATGCGCAGACCGGTCGAAATATCGAATATTCCGTCATTCTGATTGGTGATGGTAATATCCATTGTACCCGACTTATACGAACCATCGGTAGCCCTGGCTGTTACAGTTACCGTACCATTGCCTACGGCGGTTAGCAGACCGGCAGCATCGATTGTGGCGATGTTTTCATCATTCACGCTCCATGCTACTGAATCAATGTCTGCAGTATCAGGCAGAACAGTTGCAATCATCTGCAGGGTTCCGCCTTTGGTATCAATAGTGGTTACATCACCTGTCGAAGTGACGGTTACCGACTCAACCGGTGTTTGCCCGCTGATGGTAATAACCAGTTCTCCATATACACCTGAACCGTCATTGGCTGTTGCCCTTACGGTAACAGTACCGCTCTTCACTGCTACCAGATCACAAACCTTGGCAGATTTCACATCAATGGTTGCCATGCCATCACCTGAAGTACTCCAGGTAATCGACTGGTCGTGTGCCCCGCCAGGCAGGATAGATGCTGTAATGGTCAGGAAGCCTGCCTTGTTGGTGATCTCGGTAGATTCATTACCAAGAGCATCTTTGGCAGAGAGTGTAATCTCTGTAACATAGATCTTGGTTTCGATGGTCACCAGCAGGGTATCGGTATATACCGGGCTGTGGTTTGAAACAGCGACCACCTGAACCTGGCCTGCAGTGTCGGCATACAGCTTGCCTGTGGTATCGACAATGTGTGCCCATCCGTCTGATCCACCATACTGGTTGATCACGCTCCAGGTAGCTGTGGTGTCGACTCCTTCAGCAAAGATCGCATCAACCTCCATTTGAACCGAATCTCCTTCGAGGATTGTTTCAGTCAGTTCTTTGATGGTGATGCCTACCTCCGGTACCCAGTCAGGATCACCGATGGCCATGCCGTCGGTGCCTGCCAGCAACAGGGATGAGCTCAGCGGCAGCATGAAGTCACCCATAAGGGTATCCCTGAACACAGGATCATCCTCGTAAATATCACTTACAGTTACATTCGAATATAGAGCTACACTATCCAGATTGTACTTCCATTTATTGATGTCAGAGGCTTCAAAATTATGGAATGTGCTGTGAGAGAAAAGGAATTCACCTGCACTTACATTGAGCCTGAATGGCCTTGCAAATTCAGGCCAGAACAATGTGCTAACCACATTATTGGTGAAGGTAAAGGTTACGGATGAATCAGCAGGATCATTCATCTGTACCATTGCATTGTTCCCACCGCCTGCCACCTTCCAGAAGGTGTTGTGATCAACAATTATCTCCTGAGGAATAGTATCTCTTGATCCATCCGAGAAATACGGATTTTTCATGAAACCAGTCTCTATTTCGTAGAACGTGGAATTAGTTACCGACAGGTGCTTGACGGCATTCAGGAACGGATCGATAGCATACTGACCTGAAATATCATGCCAGGTAACGTTATCGATAATTACGTTCTCATAAACAGTCCACTTATACTTATACAATTGCAGTCCTCCTACAAATCCCCAGGCCTCAACATCCTGAATTGTAATGGTTTTATAATTCTTGAATGCAGCCTGATCGAATCGTAAGATATAAGGTGCCCTGTGGGTACTGTCATCGTTGAATCCATTCATATTGAATCCCTTGATGGTGATATTGATAGAGTCTTCCTTGGCACGGAATCCATTATCCAGGAATTGAACCGTGGGCGGAATCGTTAATAACGGATCAGCCATAATGGTAATTTCCTGGTAAATGTCTACTGTGCCGTTCACAATATATGTACCCGAGCTTGATAGCATGATGGTGTCTCCCGGCTTCCAGAACAGGGTATTCTCGATGAAATGCTCCAGGGTATCCGGTGAATCGTTCGGTATCGGGTGGACGCCTTCTCCTATGGCACCTCCATAAGGCATCCAGCGTGGGTCTCCGATACGTCCACCGTCTGTCCCGGCCGTCATCAATGGAGATTCATAATGGATTAGGAAATCCCCATTTGTGGTGTCCTTGTATCCAGGCCAATCAGTAAGGATATCGCTTACCGTTACATTTGAGTAATCTGCAACTGTATCCAGGTTGAACTTGAGTTTAGCCGGGTCGGTAGCAAGGAAATTATGGAAAACGCTATTAGTAATTGTGAACGGGCCCGCCTGCTCATTAATCCTGAACGGCCTTGCAAATTCGGGCCAGTACAATGTACTAACAATGTTATTCGTGAAAGTCAGATCTACTGAACCATCGTTTGGATCATTGATCTGCAGAAACGCATTATTCCCGCCACCGGTCACTTTCCAGAACGTATTGTGGTCAATTAGGATTTCCTGTGGAATATCTGTTCTTGATCCATCATTATAGTAAGGATTTTTAAGAAATCCGGTTTCAAGTTCATAGAAAGTTGAGTTGGTTATCGCCAGGTATTTGACAGCATTCAGGAACGGATCAACAGCATACTGTCCTGAGAAATCATGCCAGATCACATTGTTGACTATAACCTTTTCATAGACAGTCCATTTGTATTTGTACAGCTGCAGTCCACCCTGGAATCCCCAGGCTTCACAATCCTCAACTGTAATGGTCTTGTAATTTTTAAACGCAGCCTGGTCGAAACGAAGGATATACCCGGCCCTGTGGGTGCTGTCATCATTGAATCCATTCATCTTAAATCCTTTGATGGTGATGTTGATCGAGTCTTCCTTGGCCCGGAATCCATTATCAAGAAATTGAACGGTAGGCGGATTATTATCCAGTCCGGGACCCATAATGGTAACTTCCTGGTAAAGATCAACCGTTCCGTTAACTACATAGTCTCCGGTGCTGACCAATTTAATAACATCACCCGCGTTCCAGTAAGCAGTTTCCTCGATGAAATGCTCGAGGGTATCTGCAGCCGTGTTGGGGATCTCATGGACCGTCGGGAAATCTGGCAGCCATCTTGGATCACCTATTGTACCTCCATCTGTGCCCATTCCATTTACCAGGCTGTAGACCGGCAGGGTCAGGTCGTAACCATCTGCCATAGTTGTATCGGCAAAACCCGGATACATTGTATCAATATTCGTGACCATGACATTATCATACAACGCGATCGTATCCAGATTGTACATTTTTTTAGCCTCATCGGTAGCCAGAAAATTGTTGAAAACGCAATTTGAAAATGTAAAATACCCGGCATCAACATTAATCCTGAACGGTCTTGCATACTCTGGCCAGAACAATTTACTCACCACATTATTGGTAAAATTGAAGATAATGGATGAATCGTTCGGATCATTGATCTGGACCAGTGCATTGTTCCCTCCACCTGCAACATTATATAATGTGTTATGATCAATCATTATATTCTGCGGGATCGTATCCCGTACACCATCCGAGAAATAGAAATTCTTGATGAATCCGGTTTCAATGTCATAAAATGTCGAGTTGGTCACCGACATCTTTTTGACTGCATTAAGGAACGGATCAATAGCATACTGACCTGAAAAATCATGCCAGATCACATTGTTTATGATCACTTCATCATAAGTTGACCATTTGTACTTATAAAGTTGCAGACCACCAACAAATCCCCATGCATCCACATCTTCAATTACGATTGTATTGTAATTGTAGAAAGCTGCCTGGTCGAACCTTAATACATATGGAGCCCTGTGTGTGCTGTCATCGTTGTACCCGTTCATCCTGAATCCCTTTATCGTAATGCTAATGGAGTCCTCCTTGGGCCTGAAGCCATTGTCTATGAACTGAACAACAGGAGGATCATTATCCAGTCCGGGACCCATAATGGTCACTTCCTGGTAAATATCTACTGTACCGTTCACTATATAAACTCCGGTGCTGGATAACATAATGGTATCCCCGGGATTCCAGTAATCGGTATTTTCGATAAAGTGCTCAAGCGTATCTGCGCTTGTGTTTGGGATCATGTGTACCTGTGCCTGGGCATAAAAGCCGAAGCACATTGTTATGAGCCATATTAGCCATAACCTGTTAAAAAATTTTCTGTCTTTTTTTCTCATAGTAAAAGAATTAGAAGTTAAAAAATAAGTAGTAGTCTGAAAATTACTTGACATAGACTTTGTTTATTAATCCATCAGATGTTTTAATAATATAGATCCCGTCGGGAACACAGACCGATTCCCCACTGCCAATGACCTGGCCAAGCAAGTTGTATACCATTAGTTTGCCCTGCTCTGCAATGACCGTGTTCTCATACACTTTAAAGGTGACCCGCCTTTCTTTAACCGGCGCCACCGAAATAGTCGGCTCGGTCGCCGTTATCTTATAGTAATGTACTTTTACACGTTGATCGCCCGACATCATCCGCAATAGTATAGGACCGGTTTCCGATGCGGCCTTCATCTCATCAAACTGGTAAAAAATGGAACCGTCATATGTATGTTTGTCACCATCCTTGGAGAGGGTTTCATCCTGGATGTAGGTGGTCTCTTCCCAGGTTTCACCGCCGTCTGTCGAATAGTCGATATAAAACCAGACATGGCGCTGGTCATTGGGCTCAACATCGGGCGATACTTCCAGGTAGATCTCTTCAAGGTTCATTAAGGCCGGGCTTATGATATAGCAATACCGTGCACTATCAGTCCCCGGATATTTCGTCTTGCCGATCTCGATATAACCTACCTGGACGATCGTGGTTTCCGGATGCTTAGACGAACAATCAGGCATGATCATGCATTTTACATAAGAAAATCCCTGTTGTGTGCCGGATTCATTATGATTGGCATCTCCGTATGCATCGAAACACTGGTTGTAAAACTCAGGGATCCCATCCGGAGGTTCCGAAAGGTCTTTCCAGACTCCCCCGATATAATATCCTGTGTCAGCCGGAATAAGCTGAGAAGGATCAAGGATGAACTCATCCTGGGCAAGAAGATTCACTCCGATCATCAGAGTTAAAAGAGTTAAGTAAATTTTAAGCGTTGTTGTTTTTCTCATAAGAATTAATTTTGGTTAATACTAATTATTGTGAATTGTTTCATTTTTATTCAGCTAAAGGATCAAATGTCCCGCCCCACAACAAGGTCTGTTCAACAGCAGGACTGCGGTCGAGCATGTCCGGCGGTATCGCGAAAAAGTTGTACAGGGGCTGTGGGTAGTTAATGGGCATTGCTTCGTCTTTTAACCAGAGCTCTGTTGTGAAATATTTATCATAGTCATTATCAACATCGATGGTATCCCTGACAGTAAGGAACCATTCTGCAGTATACGCATAGGTTGTATCGGGAAGTGGCTTAAGGATTGTCCTGAGACCATACCGCCTTGTTCCATTGAGCTTTTCAGCAAACCAGTTCCTGCGCCTGAGGTCATAATATCTTTTATTCTCAAAAGCCAGTTCTATCCGTCTTTCCAGCATCACAGCTTCTCTCATCTCATTTTTGTTCATGCCCTGCTTTAATCCGTAAAGCCCGTTTGACCCTGCCTCGATCCCGGCCCTGTCCCTGATGGCAATAAGCTCCTCATAAGCCTCCTGTGTCTTGCCAGCTTCATTGGCGCACTCGGCCAGGTTGAGCAACACCTCAGCCATCCTGATTTCCGGCCAGTCGGTCCCCACCTGGTTACATAGTTCCTGGGGAATATCGGGATTGACAGCTTTACGGCAGTAGAAACCGGTGGTAGTTGTCCTGGGTGTTTCCACAGGTACCTGGTATAAAGTCCCCATGATATCCTGGTAGTAATAATAGTGCCACTGTATACGGTTGGCCGGGAGATCGGTGAATTCCCAGGTGCAACCGTTGTATGCAACTGTTGCATATAACCGCGGATCCCTGTCTTTCCAGAAAAG
>CAYZEZ010000203.1:0-9035 GCA_964477295.1 uncultured Bacteroides sp.
GGCAGGTTTAAATATGCAAGCAGCTGGTTATCATTGTTTTTGAAAGGAATATATGCCGATAAATAAGTTAGTGTGCCGATTTTCTCTTCGTGTACAAATTCGTTCTTGTGATTAATCGCCAGCTCATAAATCGCCCATGGATCCATCTTGTTCCCCTGCAATCCCTTCTCAAATATTTCCGGTCGGGAAGAGGCCAGGTAATTGCCTTCCGGGTCGTATAAATTAATATCGGTAAAAAACACATTGGAGAATTTACGCAATAATTCTTCCAGATTTTGATATCCCGGTGATTGCCAGTCATACCTCAGGGATGTTTCAAAGGCCATCTTATGCGACAGTTCAATATAAACCGATTGTGTCTTTTCCAACAGGCTTTCAAGGTGACGTTGTTTGAACTGCCTTGCACTGAAGTATATTGTTCCACCTGCAATAAGGAGCAATGATAATCCTATGATGATGACCATCGAGTACTGGATCTTATTCTTAAAATTCAGCTGAATACTTTTACGGAAAAATGGAATGTTAACGATCAACAGGCTGATGGACAGGACTAAATAGAAGAATCCAAATATATAAGTGAAAGAAATCAGGACATCAAGGAATTTAAGGCTCGGTTGCCCCATTACAATAGTATTTACCTCATCAATGTTATATACAAGCAAATCATGTTGCTCCAGTTTCAATGTTTCAAACTCTTTTTTCCCATTTGTATATGTACTGCTTTTCAGACTGAATGAATACTCACCAACCTGGGTTAACAGATTTCCTTCATGGTACTTGGCATAGGAATACTGTTCCGACAGTCCGGTTTTCAGTTCTTCTGATAAAAGCAGTTCGGGATAACCCAATTCCTGGGACAACACTTTCGAATCAAGCTGGAGGTAAAGGGTTATCATGTCTGTGGAATCGGCATAATAAAAATCGAAGGAGGCAAAATAACTGATCCGGCCATTCAGGTTATTAATGAAATAAAAACTCGATCCCGGCACCTGGATGCCTGAGGATGCAACCAGGGAATCGAAAAAGGTATAACAATGGTAGATCTCATCGGTGGGAGGTTCAACATAAATGCTATCTGCCGGATTGCAGATAATGGCCTGCAATTCATATTTTTCCCAGAAACTTCTAAAGTACTCCCTTGCCAAATGATCGTAAATCAATTGAATATCTGCGAACGGATCCAGCACGAATTCTCTAAGCAGTTCATCTGTTGTAATCTGGTTTTCAATCTCCTTGAGTAAAAGCTCTGCCACCGGATCATGTTCGGCTGAAAGATCAACCGCAAGGACCTGTTCGGTATTATTCTGTTTTACCTGTGAATAATGTGTGACCAGGTAAAGATTCAGAAGACTGAATAAAAGGATCAGTAAAACAAAAGTGGAATATTTGAACTGCAGGCTCGAACTGTACCTTATCCAGGTCATGACCACCGCAATAATTAAAGCAGAAAGGAGGACGAGGAGCTGCACCCCTCCGCTTATCAACCAGCCCGACAATGTAACGATCAATAAAAAAAATACCAGGTAAATCACTCTGCCCTTAATCCCAATCCCTGGATTTAGCGAAGTGGTCAGTTTGTCAAACAGTAATGCCCAGGCTGAAAAAAGAAGTGCAATTACAAACAAACCGATAAAGGTATTCATGTTTAAACTCAACACCCTGTATATCTCGAAATTGATACTCGAATCCAGCACAAGGCTTCTGATTAACAAGCAGATGCGTTGAAATGTTATACCGAGCATTAAAACATAAAGAAACTGAACAACATGCTTCACGGCCGGTTTCTTTCTCAGGTAGTCAATGTTAAAGTCGAAATGATAATAAATAACAAATGCCAGGAAGAAAATGAAACCAGCCGTAATTAAAAGATCACCAAGAGAGGGGAACCAATTTGAAGAGGCAAATGTAAAGGGTGAAAACAACGTTATGGACTCCAGTTGAGGGGGAATCTTCATATTAACCAGGATGGCATCCAACAACACAAGGATAATTATACAAAGAATAATACCCATGTTCCTGTAGCCTTTGATTGAAATCGAACGTATTAACAGGATGAGTGAAAGCATGAACAGGAATATCCCCGAGAAAAAACAAAGCAGAGTAAATACCTTGTATGCCATGCTAAACCCGGTGACCTGATCAAAATTGAAAGAAAACAGGTAATCTCCCAACGCATCATAAACCGGGAACGGACTACCGGCATCTATTTTAAGGCCAACTTCTGTGGGAAGGGCCAGATCCGGATTGTATGTATTTTTCAGGTACCTGTTTTCATAGGAAAATTCTTTTCGGATCAGCACCATACCCACTACACGCACCGGCCCGAAAGACCGGACCTTCTTATAGTACCATCCATTATCTAAAAATACCACGGGATCAGACTGTGTGCTGCCACTGGCTATCTGGTCATCTGGATTATTGGTCGTTGACCAGTATATCAGGGTATCATTCCTGTATACATAAAGATCGATTCCTTCCCTGGTTATTGTTTCGAGCGATTGCCCTGTAAAATCGCTAATCAGCTTTTCTTCATCCAGGTTGACAAAATAAGGTTCCCATTCCTCCAATAAATCATCCAGCTGAAATTCCTTGACGTAGAAATCTTCCTGGAATCTTTTATGAAGGGTATGGTGCCTGAAAGAGGGGATAACAATTTTATAGGAAAAAATACTGAACAAAAATAATAGCAGGGCAATCCCTAATAAAATGAAAAACTGAATATGTGCCTTGTTCTTATTCACTAACACTTACTTCATAAAATAAAACTACCTAAAATTACACAATCTGCTTTAACCATGATGATAAGGCTGCCCATTAATCAACGTGAAAGCCCTGTAAAGCTGTTCCAGGAATAATATCCTGATAACCTGATGGGAAAATGTCATTTTTGAAACAGACAGCAGCATGTTGGCCCTGTCATATACCTTTTTGTCATATCCAAAGGCTCCTCCCGTTACATAAACAATACTCTTGTGTGATTGCATTGTTTTCTCTTCAATCAGTCCGGCCAATCCGACTGAAGATAGCTGTTTCCCGCGCTCATCAAGCAGTATAACAAATTCTTCCGCCTGAATATTCTTCAGGATCTTCTCCCCTTCAAGTTCCATAATTTTTTGCCGGGGCAATCCCTTAGTCTTTTTTAAATCCTGAATTTCAATTATTTGCAGAGAGGTATAATGATTTATCCGCTGAACATAATCCTTAACTCCCTGATCAAGATAAACTGGTTTGGTTTTACCGGTAAACAATAACTTAATCTTCATGGACACTTGCTGTTTTCGTCAAATGGAATCAATATATTTGTTAAATTGCATAAATCCTAGAAATTCAGTTAAAATTAATCAGCAACAGGCGGCTGTTGACTGCAGACTGAAAATTGGTCCGGAATTTGTTTCTATACAGAAAAACCAGCCAAAAATGAATAAAAATAATTTGAATATTCTTTTTGTTTCAGGTCTTATCTTTTTATTTCAGTTATCATTTGCTGTTCCTGCAAAAATGATCCCTGAAAGTATTGTGCTTGCCTTCCAGGCTGGTAATGCAACCGAATTAGCAAAATATTTTAATACTTCGATTGAACTGGTCATACTGGAGGAAGAAGATGTGTACAGTAAAACCCAGGCTGAACAGATCATCAGAAAATTCTTTTCCGATAACAAACCGTCCACCTTTACAGTGATATTTGAAGGAGGGAAAGAACCATCTAAATACGCCATTGGGAAATTAGTAACTTCAACAGGATCCTACAGGGTTTATCTTCTGATAAAGGAGAATGATGGATCACCTCTGATTCATCAGATACGCATAGAAGAAGAAGACACAGAAAATGAATAGGGAACAAGTGGAGCAATTCATCGAGATGGCCCTTGCGGAAGATGTTGGGGAGGGAGACCATTCATCAATGGCTGTAATTGATACTACTTCAACGGGTGAAGCAACCCTGATGGTAAAAGACACCGGTATCATTGCCGGAGTGGAGGTAGCCCGTCTCATTTTTAATAAAATAAATCCATCTATCCTGTTTAAGGCATTTCTGCCCGACGGTGCCAACATTAATCCTGGTGATAAAGTATTTATAGTTCAGGGACAAACAATCAGCATCCTGAAAGGCGAACGCCTGGTATTGAATATCATGCAGCGTATGAGCGGAATTGCTACAACGACAAGAAAATACGCAGATGCTGTGGCCGGATTTAAGGCAAGAATTGTGGATACCCGTAAAACCTCTCCCGGCATAAGGTTCCTCGAGAAAGAAGCTGTTCTCATTGGTGGCGGGACGAACCACCGCATGGGATTATTTGATATGATCATGCTGAAGGATAATCATATTGACTATTCAGGAGGAATTCAAAAGGCCATTGAACGGACCCACATGTATTTAAAAGAGAATAACCTGAACCTCAAGATTGAGGTGGAAGCAAGGAACCTCAAAGAGGTAAAAGAGATTATGAAAGTGGGAGGAATTGACCGGATCATGCTTGATAATTTTAATATTCAACAGACAAAGGAAGCGGTTGACTTTATAAATGGACAATTTGAAATTGAGTCTTCCGGCAGCATTACCCTGGATAATGTGCGTGACTATGCTGCCTGCGGAGTTGATCTCATTTCCGTTGGCTCAATAACCCACCAGTTGAAGAGTCTGGATATAAGCCTGAAAGCTTCCTGGTAAATCTATGATTTCATTGCATAATCCAAATAAAAAAGAAAGTTTCCTTAGCAAATGGATGCTGAGGTTAACCAGAAGTGCGAAAAAGCTGGTTTTGCCGGGCTTTGAACGGGTTCCCTTTTATGATGTTGTAATTTTCTTTTTCCGGGGCATTCAAAATGGCGCATTAACTACCCGTGCCTCAGCCATTGCGTTTCATTTTTTTCTCGCCCTTTTACCGGCTATCATTTATTTTTTTACCATCATACCGCTCATCCCGATCGATAATTTCCAGGAAGGACTGCTCAATTTTGTAGAGGATATTTTACCGGGAAATGTTTATGAACTCATTCAGAATACGATACAGGATATGCTAATTAAACGGAGGGCACTCAGTTATTTTGGCCTTTTCATCGCGCTTCTCTTTTCAACCAATGGGATCAATGCCATGATCGTTGCTTTTAATAATACATATCATACTATTGAGACACGCACCTGGTACGAAAGGAGACTTATTGCAGTTTTGTTGGTCATCATCCTTTTCTTCCTCATCACTTTGTCTGTGAGCCTGATCGCTTTCAGCCGGTTCACTGTAAACACGCTTGTTGAAATGGAACTAATGAGAAAGGGCCTGACCTTTTACATCCTGCTCACCGGAAAATGGATCATTGTTATTTTGTCGATATTCACCGCTATTTCGTTCTTATACTTACTTGGGCCCTCACGCAAGATGAAATGGAAATTCAGAACCCCCGGCTCTACCCTTGCCAGCTTGCTTGTCATTCTTACTTCCCTTGTTTTTTCATTTATCATCAACCATTTCGGACAGTTCAACAAGTTTTTTGGGACCATCGGGACCATCATGGTTATCCTGATCTGGTTATACCTCAATTCGCTTGTGCTGCTGATCGGATTCGAGCTGAATGCCAGCATTAAGAATGCGAGGATTGAATTTGACCGAATAAATGATCTGGAAATATGACGGCTATACCCTTCCCTTTAAATATTCCTGGAGATCCGTTGGAATTATTCAGCGAGTGGTATAAGGAAGCGATTACCAGCTCCGTCCCGGAATACGATGCTATGACCCTGGCTACATCTGCCGGCAATAAGCCTTCCGCGAGGATTGTATTGCTTAAGGCGGTTGAAAAAAACGGATTTGTATTTTTTACCAACTATGACAGCAGAAAGGGAAGTGAATTGAATGATAATCGCAATGCATCTCTGGTTTTTTATTGGAAAGAGCTGGGAAAACAGGTTCGCATTGAGGGGGTCGTTGAAAAGGTAACCGGTCAGGAATCGGATGAATACTTTAATTCAAGGCCCAGAGGGAGTCAGATCGGTGCCTGGGCATCTTCCCAGAGCCGGGTAATCCACAACAGAGACCAGCTAATGAAAAAGGCGACCGAATATGATAAGAAATTCTTCGGAAAGAAAATACCAAGACCGCCTGATTGGGGAGGATACAGGCTTATGCCTGTCCGGATGGAATTCTGGATTGCAGGAGAAAACAGGTTGCACGACCGGTTAGCTTATATTAAGAATGATGCAAGATGGGAGATTCAGCGGTTAGCTCCGTAATAGTCATCCTGTCAGTCAGCTTGCCTTACAGGATGACCAAATGTTGATTACTGCAGGTTAGATATCCTTGCTTCCAGCACTCCAATCTTTTTTTCAGCATCTTCCATTTTATGTTTTTCCTTTTCCACTACCTTTGCCGGTGCATTGCTAACAAAGTGCTCATTGTCGAGCTTTTTCATGACTGATTTCAGAAAACCTTTCATATATTTCAATTCTTCCTGAAGCTTCTTCAATTCCTCTTCGTGATCTGCTTCGCCATCCATCGGGATATAAAACTCTATGGATTGTATGCGAAATGAAATAATTCCTTTAATCTCTTCAGTAGTGAAATCTACCTTATCCACATGCCCCAGCTTTTTAAGTACCGGTTCAAACTGAGGATCATACTGTCCGTTTATGTCTTTTACCACAAGGTGAATAGGTTCCTTGAACGGAATGTTTTTGTCCTTCCGGATATTTCGAATGGCACTAACTGCTTCCTTCATCTGCTCACCATTCTTCAGGATAACAGGATCGAATTTCTTTATCACAGGAAAAGGCTGGTTCATAATGGTATCACCTGGTTCACGCTTATGCAGCAATTGCCATATCTCTTCTGTGATGAATGGCATAAAAGGGTGAAGCAATCTCACCATCGAGTCGAGGAACCCAATGGTTGATCCATACGTTTTCGGATCCATTGGCTTCTGATATCCCGGCTTAACTGCCTCAAGGTACCAGGCAGAAAATTCATCCCAGAAAAGTCGATATACCGTCATCAGTGCTTCTGATATCCTGTACTTTTTAAATTGGTCGTCGAGCTTGTTGATCCCTTCCTGGATCTTGTTTTTGAACCACTCTACCGCCTGCCTTGTTTCTTCAGGTTGTTCTAATGACTGTTCCACATTCCATTGCCTGACCAGGCGGAAGGCATTCCATATCTTATTTCCAAAATTCCTTCCCTGCTCAGGCAGGCTGTCGTCGTATAAAAGGTCACCCCCGGCAGGAGAGCACAATAACATACCTACACGGACACCATCTGCAGAATATTTTTTAATCAGGTCAAGGGGATTAGGTGAATTGCCAAGGGATTTCGACATTCTTCTGCGCTGGTTGTCACGGACAGTACCAGTAAGGTACACATTGTCAAAAGGCCTTTCCCCGGGATATTCATACCCTGCAATGATCATCCTTGCCACCCAGAAAAATAAAATTTCAGGTGCCGTTACCAGGTCATTTGTCGGGTAATAATATTTGAAGTCGGCATTCTCCGGATTACGGATCCCGTCAAAGACCGCTATGGGCCACAACCAGGATGAGAACCAGGTATCCAGCACATCCTCCTCCTGCTTCAGGTCCTTTTCGGTTAGCCCGGGATTACCTGTTTTATTCCTGGCTTTCGCAAGAGCACCTTCAATATCAGCTGCTACCACATATTCATTTTTTCCCCGGATATACCACGCAGGAATCCTTTGTCCCCACCAGAGCTGCCTTGAAATACACCAGTCTTTAACATTCTCCATCCAGTGCCGGTAGGTATTAATAAATTTATGCGGATGCAACTTAATTTGTCCATTAAGGATATTCTCCAGGGCCGGTTTTGATATTTCCTTCATCCTGAGGAACCATTGCATCGACAATTTTGGTTCAATTACAGCATCGGTCCGTTCGGAATAGCCTACTTTATTGATATATTCTTCAGTTTTTACCAGATGGCCCCTTTTTTCCAGTTCCTTAACTGTTTCTTTACGGGCTACGAACCGGTCCAGTCCTGTAAAAAATTGAGCGGCCTCACTCAGCGTGCCATCATCATTCAGGATATCTATGGATTCAAGATTATGCCTGATCCCGATCTCATAGTCATTTTCATCATGGGCGGGTGTAATTTTCAGCGCGCCCGTTCCAAAATCCATGTCCACATAATCATCGGTAATCAGCGGGACAGTTCTTTCGACCAGAGGAATAATTACCTCTTTCCCATGCAGATGGGTATACCTCTCATCAATTGGATTAACGGCCACAGCAGTATCTCCCAGGATGGTTTCAGGCCTGGTGGTGGCAATGGTGATCCAATCGTCACTATTTTTAATCCTGTATCTTACATGGTAAAGCTTTGAATTTTCCTCACGATGGAATACCTCCTCATCGGAAATGGCTGTCTTGGCTTGGGGATCCCAGTTTACCATACGTACACCCCTGTATATCAATCCCTTATTATGCAAATCTACAAATACCTGTATGACACTTTCGTAATAATGAGGATCCATTGTAAAATTGGTCCTTTCCCAATCACAGGAGGCACCCAGCTTCTTCAGTTGTTCCAGGATTATTCCCCCATATTTATGTGTCCATTCCCAGGCATGCTCAAGAAATTTTTCCCGTGGCAAATCATATTTATCGATTCCTTCCTCCCTTAGTTTGGCAACCACTTTTGCTTCGGTAGCAATCGAAGCATGGTCGGTACCCGGAACCCAGAGGGCATTTTTCCCTTCCATCCTATTCCTGCGGATAAGCACATCCTGTATGGTGTTGTTCAGCATATGGCCCATGTGCAGCACCCCGGTAACATTTGGAGGGGGAATAACAATGGTAAAGGGTTCCCTCTCATCCGGAACAGAACGGAATAATCCCTCGTCGAGCCAGTACTTATACCACCTGTCTTCAGTTTTTGAAGGATCATATTTTGAAGGAATATTCATCGATAGCTGCAATTTTTTATGAAAATTTCCGTAAAAATAGATAATTCAGTGTAAACTCACGTTCTTTGGGGTTGAAATAATAAACTACTATTTTTATATCGTAAATAGAATTGACATGAACAGATTTG
>CAYZEZ010000204.1:0-9032 GCA_964477295.1 uncultured Bacteroides sp.
AATTCGTAAACACTATGGGGATAGAACCAGGAGTATTGCCAGGAATTGCCTTCCGTAAAGCCATTACCATGCCGAGCCGAAGCCGGGTCAAAAGGGGTAACCCATGTCCCGTCTGAATTCCTGGGCCGGATCAGTTTTGTTTCAGGGTCCAGCAGGTTCCTGATAGATCCCGATCTGTTAAGAAATGTTTCATAATCCTTTTCCTTTTCCAGGCCTTTTGCCATTTGCGCAATACACCAGTCATCATAGGCCCATTCCATGGTCTGTGATGCCGACTGGGAATGTGACCGGCCTTCTTTCCACCAGGTCCTGACAATGTCTTCCGGCATGTAGCCATATTTTATATACAGGTCCAATCCTTCGTAATTCTTTGTGCTATCCCTTCCAGTTGCTGCACTGATCATGGCATCGTACAGGGCTTCCACATCCTTCTCATCAACGAGCCCTTTCCACCATGCATCCACTATTACAGGAACGGAATGGTAGCCGATCATGCAGTAGGTTTCATTCCCCCACAGGCTCCATTTGGGCAGCAATCCGTAATCATTATAATGGGCCAGCATGGCTTTCAGGAATTCCTTAACCTTCCCTGGCTCAAGTATGGTCATCAGCGGATGCCAGGCCCTGAAGGTGTCCCAGAGGGAAAAGGTGTAATACATATTGTGTCCTTCCGCCTTTTCCGGCTGGTTTTTTGTGTTGTTGTACTGATGATCCACATCGCTGTAAAGGTTCGGGGCTGCAAACGTGTGGTAAAGAGCTGTATAGAAAGTCCTTTTCAGGGCTGTATTATCAGTTTTTATGCGGATATGGTTCAGCACTTTGTTCCAGGTTTCCTCTGCCTGCTTCTGTATACCTTCAAAGTCCCATCCCGGATTTTCAGTGTCGAGGTTATTAATGGCTCCCTCGATGCTAACCGATGAGATACCAACCTTAACCAGGATCATTTTATCCTCCTGGTTTGACCAGGTAAGGGCTGCCCTGACCGGTTCCATTGTATTTTCTGAGGTAATTTCATGCTGGCCCTCCAGGATCTCTCCGGTTCCGGAGATGAACAGCGCCTGGTCGAAAGGTTCAGAAAACCTTGCCGCAAAATACACGGTCTGGCCGGGTGTCCAGCCGCTCGAGAAACGGTATCCGGTAACCAGTTCGTTGTTTTCGATTTTGATATATGACCCGTCCGGTTTATCCCAGCTGATACGGGAGGTCAGATCGATAAGAAGGATTGCATTTCCTTTTTCGGGAAATGTATACCTGTGAAATCCACTGTGCAGTGTGGTGGTTAATTCAACAAGGATCCCATCATCGAGCTGAACGGAATAGTATCCCGGGCTGGCTGTTTCATTATCGTGGGAGAAGGGGGCATAAAAGCGGTTCATAAATCCGGGCTCCATACCAGTTGCCTCCGTATTTATTTCCTTGGTTGTTGGCAATAAGGCAACATCCATGAGGTCGCCCACGCCTGTTCCGCTCAGGTGAGTATGACTGAAACCAGCGATGGTATCCCAGGATGAGTGATACCCTGAACACCAGTCCCATCCCTCGTGGTTGTTATCCGGACTCAGCTGGACCATGGCAAAGGGTAGCGTGGCCCCCGGAAAGGTGTGGCCATGGCCGGCGGTGCCAATAAACGGATCTGCAAATTGAGTCAGGCTCTGAAGATCAGAAGGTTCAGGGCCGGAACAGGAGAATAACAGGATGTATCCCAGAAGAAGAATCCATGAATATTTGATGTTCTTCATTTCAAATGATATTAATAGTTATTTGATCTCAGAATATCTAATAACGAAATTAGAATTTCGAAGTATTATACTTCTTAATTTATAATTCGATATTCGTTATTCAATATTCATCAGAGATTATCAAAGAAGACATCAACTAAACTCCGTGCTCCTCCCTTAGGTCCCCCCGGGAACGGCAAATTTCTTTTAAACATCACATTATCCAGTTTTTTGACATCTTCTCTTGAAAGCGTGTGCACCTTGCCTATAGAGGCAGCAACGGAAACCGACTGGGCTGTGGCTTCAATCAGTTCAAGCAGTTCGGTTCCTCTCCAGATGCCTTCGAAAGATCCGATGAGCACGCCATGGTTCAGCATCATCCAGGCGTTGGTTTTGTAGAGCAATGGTTCGAAAGCATCTGCCAGGTCCTGGGAAATGGGCTCTGCATACGGGACATGCAATACCGGCCCGACTTCGGTCACCGGTTCAGGGAGCAAAGGTTTCGATAGGGTGTCGTCATGTGCAATGGCCAGTCCGGTTAAAAAGGGAGGATGTGCATGGATCAATGCATTGAGGTCGGGACGCTTATTGAGGATATCAATGTGAAAGGGAGATTCACCGGTGGGTTTTCTTCCTTCGGCAGCAAATAAGACGTTGCCCTGGCAGTCGATGATGCACACATCGTTGAACCGGATATCAGCCTTGGGCACCTTGGTGGGGGTAATTAATATAATATCTTCAGCCGCCCGGAACGAGACATTTCCTCCGTGCGATGTGACATATCCCAATTCGGCAATCCGGTTGCTGGCCCTGGCCAGTTCGTCAATTTCTTTTTCAAATTTCTTTTGTAATTCGTTCATTATCAGTATTATATGGTTGATTTCAGCAATTGCTCTTGTGTTCCGGCATTTAGGGATTCGTAATTTCAAGACAGTTTGAGGTGATCTTATCCCAGTTTCCTTCCTCTATATCTTCTTTACTCGCCACCCATGATCCCCCGATTGAAACTACCTGGGGTATTTTAAGATAATCGAGGTAGGTGTCTTTTCCAATCCCTCCGGTGGGAGAATACTTTATTCCTAAATGGGCAAAAGGAGCGATGATGCTTTTTAGTAATTTAGTACCCCCGGCTGTTTCTGCCGGGAAATATTTCAGCAGGACCAGTCCGTAATCAATGGCCATTGAAACTTCCCCGGGTGTAAGTACTCCTGGTATAAAAGGGAAATTCATTTTAAAGGCTTCTTCCACAAGTTTAGGATTGAAACCCGGTGCCACACCGAAGTTAGCCCCGGTATCGCGCGCTTTTTTCAATTGATCGAGGGTGAGGATAGTTCCCGCAGAGATATTCATTGCGGGCCTTTTTTTGGCTATTATTGACATCACGTCAGCCGCTGCATCGGTTCTGAAAGTGATCTCAGCCATCGGCAATCCTCCCCCGATTAACGCATCAGCCAGGGGCAGCGCTTTATCGGGGTCTTCAATGGAAATAACAGGAATAACCCTAAGTTTTTCGAGCAGGGCAATTATTTCTTTCATTTGAATACTTTGGTTTATTATTGGTCTGTAAAAGTATTAAAATATCGTGAGTGGTGAGCGGTGAGTCGTGAATAGATTATGTGGGAGGTGGGTGATGGATTTAGTTTATTTAAGTTCAAGGCCGGATTTTAAGGAAAGCCATTCCGGTTTTGATAAATTCATTGCCACCGGGACAGGCATATTGGGACATGCCCCTGGAGTAAGCTAAATTACCTTTTCGAACAGGGGATTTACAGGATTCGATTCACGATTCACGACTGAAACGCATCATCAAAAGCCACTTCCGATGGCTGGAAATCCATGTCCTTCACAAACTGGCAGGCTTCGGCGGCACCATGCTCGCGGTCCATGCCGCTGTCTTCCCATTCAACCGATAGCGGTCCCTGGTAATTGATCCGGTTGAGGGCGCGGATGATCTCCTCGAAGTTGACATCCCCATGGCCGGGACTGACAAAATCCCAGAATCTTTTACGGTTTCCGAATTCGAGGTGACCACCGAAAACGCCTGCTTCGGTGGGGACTTCTGAAAACTTGGAATCCTTAATGTGGACATGGAATATCTTATCGCAGAACCGGTATATGAATTCAACATAATCAACACCCTGGTAAACGAAATGGCTGGGATCATAGTTAAATCCAAAAGCAGGATGATTGTTTAGTGCCTTGAGGGCTCTCTCGGCTGAAGCAATATCGAAAGCTATTTCAGTGGGATGGACTTCAAGACCAAATTTCACACCTGCTTTCTGGAATTCATCAAGGATCGGTGTCCAGCGCCTGGAAAACTCCTCAAATCCCTGGTCCATCATTTCCGGCGGTATGGGTGGAAAAGCGTAATTCATATGCCAGATAGGGCTTCCGGTAAAACCATTTACTACGCCTACACCCAGGCATTTTGCAGCCCAGGCAGTTTTTATCAGTTCATCGGCGGCACGTTGCCTGACTCCTTCGGGATCCCCATCCCCCCAGATATATTCCGGCAATATTCCCTTGTGCCTATCATCGATTGGATCGCAAACAGCCTGTCCCACAAGATGGGTTGAGATGGCAAATAGTTGGAGATTGTATTTTTTAAGCAGGTCAATTTTTGCTTTACAATAAGCCTCATCCGCTTTGTCGACCTCAAAATGGTCTCCCCAGCAGGCCAGTTCGAGTCCGTTATATCCAAACTTAACAGCCTTTTTGCAAAGTTCTTCCAGGGGCAGGTCGGCCCATTGGCCGGTGAATAAAGTGACTGGTCTTGACATGATTTAATATTTTAGATTATTGGTTAAGTCTGGTTTAAAACCTCGATCGAGCAATTTAGTCAATTCTTAAACTCCAGCCATTTCTGTTCGCTCTGGCTTGATTCAAGCACTATATCAATAAACTGCATTCCACGCAACCCGTCATAAACTGTCGGGAAATCGAGCGCTTCGGCCGGTGGCTCAGTTCCAGCCAACCGGTGTTGGATACATGTGGCAACGTTACGGTAGATATTGGCAAAAGCCTCGATGAGCCCTTCCGGGTGGCCGGCAGGGAACCTTGTATTATACTTTGCAAGGTCGGAGCACCAGGGATTACCCGGACGGATAAGCTCCATGGGTTTATCCAGCCATTTTATGGTGAGGTCGTTGGGATGGATCTGGGTCCATTCCAGTCCACCTTTCTCTCCATACACCCTGATTTTCAGCCCGTTTTCTTCCCCTGCTGAGATCTGGCTGGCATATATGATGCCTCTTGCCCCGTTATCAAAACGAACCAGCACATTTCCGTCATCATCGAGTCTTCGTCTTTTAACCAGGGTGCTGATATCGGCATTTACCTCGATTACCTTGAGTCCCGTGATATATTCAGCAAGGTTTAGGGCATGTGTGCCGATATCTCCCATGCAATTGGATTTCCCCGATCTTGAGGGATCCAGCCTCCAGTCAGCCTGCATATTATCACCCGAATCCATGGGTTCCGACAGCCATCCCTGGGGATATTCCGAAACAATTTTACGGATCTTGCCCAGTTTGCCGGAGCGGACAATCTCCCTGGCTTCTTTCACCATAGGATAACCGGTATAGGCATGGGTCAGGGCAAAGATCAGGCCTGTATCATCCACAATTTTTACCAGGGTTTTGGCATCCTTGGTATTATTTGTCAGGGGTTTATCACTCACAACATGAAATCCGTTCTCAAGGGCAAGTTTAGCCGGTGCGAAATGGACATGGTTTGGGGTTGTTATCGCAAGGAAATCCATACGCTGGCCTTCAGGCAATTCTTTCTCCCTGGCAACCATCTCCTGGAAATTATCATAGGCGCGTGAAGGATCCAGGAAGTACTCTTTTCCCTGGATTTTGGAATTTGCCGGGTCTACATCAAATGCCCCGCAAACCAGTTCTATCTGCCCGTCGAGCCTGGCAGCTTTTACATGGATTTTACCGATAAAGGAACCCGGGCCTCCGCCCACCATTCCCATGTTGATTTTGCGTGTATTCATAGTTCATTGGTTTATTGTGGTCTCTGAAAGAGAACTAAAGCTAATGAATTATGAAAGAAGATGTATATACGGGGAGCGGGGAATTCGATAATTTGAACAGAGTCTAAATATGGGAAGTAAATTACCTTCAGGTTATGAAAAGAATATTTGCTTAAATAAGAGTAAGGTAATATTATTCAATATTAATGCCCATTTGAAAACTCAAGGCTTCGTTATCTGAATATTGGAAATCGTTCTGGATTTCCTGGATATCAGACAGGAATAATGGATCTTTGGCAGCTTTTTTTAATAACTCAATTTTCTCGTTATTATCCTCATCTATATCTTCAATAATTACGCGAACGCGTCTTTTTGATTTAAATCTTTCAGGTAATTTTATGATTAACTGATTGAAGAGTTCAGTAAGGAATATGCATACTACTTCACCATTTTATCTGCCATTGCCTGTAGTGAGAACACCAGGAGGTAAATTGAGGCTGTTGTAAAACGCGAGATCGGAGGGTATTTAACAAAAATGGAGCGGGATTACAGCCTGATTTCCAAAACAATTCCTGTTTTCTCAAAGGTCGAAACCAAGAATGTTCGTTATATTATTGAGGAGAAGCGCAATCCGGGGTTAAACCATCTCCGCTGCCTCAATAATGATCTTCCGGATAGTCTCAGCAGGTATCTTTTTGGATTTTGAGAACCGGATGCAGCTTTTTCCGACGTTTAAATGTTCCAATTCGCCCTTGTATTTCTTAACAATTTTGATGTTATGCACATACAGGCTCACATATTGCTTCTGGTCGGCCAGGGAGATGGCCCAGTTGTTCATTGTGGTATAATGCAGCATTCCATATTTGGTGCCTTCAGTGAGACCCGGCACCTCGAGGATAATCTTCCTGAGTTCATCAAAGATGGGCTTCTTCCCGGAATCCACATTTTTAATATACTTTTCAACTTCCCGATTCATAGGATCCAGTTTAGGTGGTTATTATTAAAACGAACCTTTTAGTTGTTTTTGTATGCGGTATATAAGGTAATGATCCTTCCTGTGCCTCCAGCCCGGTAAGAAAAGTTCAAAAAAGTACCCTTAAGCAAGAAATTCCAGCCAGGATTGGGAAATATTCTCATTTTTTATTGTAACTTACTTAAATGGTGATCTATAGGTTTTCACAGGTAAGAAAGCACAGGCAGATTTGTCAGGAATCACCAATACACAAATTTATTTGTTAAATCTTCCCGGTTGAGGATAATCCGGCAGATTCCCGACGGGTATGAGAGTAGTTGAAATACAGTGAAATAATAAATTAATCCGGGCACAGTTGAAGGCAGCAATAATTTAAAAGAATACATGTTGTCAGGTTACCGGGCTGTAAAATCCATTGAAGACTTCTTGCTTATGATTGTTAAATTACCTAACGATAAAAATTTAAATAAACTGCGGAAACAAGTACCGTATAAATTACTGATGAGCATCCTGGAATGGATGTAGCTGTGATTTTTCCTGTTTACTTTTCAACCAATAATCCGAAGTGTTTTTGTAGGCAAAACACCTACAAAAAAATCAGCTTTTATACTATACTGTAAGAGCTTATAATACTGTAATTTAACAACAATGAATCTTAACCGTATATGAAAACAGCTAAAATGCCAACCGAAGCCGGAAACAAAGGATTCCCGGTTGTGGGTATAGGCGCCTCGGCAGGCGGGCTGGAAGCCCTGGAACAGTTTTTTGGAAACATGCCTGAAAACAACGGAATGTCATTCGTGGTTATCCAGCACCTCGACCCGGACCACGCTGGCATTCTGCCCGAGCTTTTGCAACGGGCTACCCCCATGAAGGTGGTGCAGGCGACCGACAGGCTAAAAGTGAAGCCAGACTGCGTATATGTGATACCGCCCAACAAGAGCCTTTCTTTGCTGAAAGGCGCACTGCATTTGTTCGATCCGGTTGAATCACGGGGCCTCCGTTTGCCTATTGATATTTTTTTCCGTTCCCTGGCTGACGACAGGCAGGAAAAAAGCATCGGCATCATCCTTTCGGGCATGGGTTCCGATGGAAGCCTGGGACTGAAGGCCATTAAAGAAAAAAACGGAGTGGTACTGGTGCAGGATCCTGCCACAGCCAAATTCAATGGCATGCCCCTCAGCGCCACAGAAGCCGTCATTGCTGATATTGTGGCACCTGCCGGGGATTTGCCCGGCAAACTGATCGCCTACCTGAAATTTATTCCTGAAGTTAAGACAGGACCTGAAGCTGAGAATAGAAACAAAAGTAACATCGAAAAAATTATCATCCTGCTCCGCGAGCATTCAGGTCATGATTTTTCTTTGTATAAGAAAAATACCCTTTTTCGCCGGATCGAAAGGCGCAAAGGCGTTCACCAGATAGACAAGATCCAGACCTATGTCCGCTTTTTGCAGGAAAATCCCCAGGAGATTGAGATCCTCTTTAAAGAGTTGCTGATTGGTGTCACCAGTTTTTTCCGCGATACTGCCGTTTGGGAAATGCTCAGAGAGAGTGTTCTTCCTGCCCTGATTAACGAACTGCCCGACGGACATGTTTTGCGCGCCTGGGTGCCGGGCTGCTCAACCGGGGAAGAGGCCTATTCACTGGCCATTGTATTTAAAGAAGCAAAGGAAAAAGTCAATAGGCACAAAAATATAAGTCTGCAGGTATTTGCCACCGATCTCGATAAGGATGCCATTGAGAAAGCCCGCAAGGGTATTTTCTCTTTAAACATCACTGCCGATGTATCACCCGAGCGTATCAACCGGTTTTTTACTTTGGAAGATGACAGTTATCGTGTGAATACCGATTTACGTGAAATGATGGTGTTTGCTCCCCAGAATGTCATCAAAGACCCTCCCTTTACAAAGCTCGACATTATTTCGTGCCGCAACATGCTGATATACATGGAACCCGAATTACAGAAAAAACTTATAACATTGTTCAATTACAGCATTAATCCCGGTGGAATTATGATACTTGGCACTGCCGAAACCCTGGGGACCCGGGACCGGGGGTTTATAGAGGTTGATGGCAGAATGAAAATTTTTAAACGCACTGCGACAGTTCCCTTGCCTGAACTCGTTGATTTTCCAAGCTCCTTTTACCGCAATAAGGATGTGGGAACTAAAGCAAAGATCCCCTTGAAAGTTTATGATAACATCCAGACACTTGCCGACCAGGTTCTGCTTCAGCGTTTTGCCCCTGCCGGCGTGCTGGTAAACGACAAAGGCGACATCCTTTACATCTCAGGCCGCACCGGGAAATACCTTGAACCGGTTGCCGGCAAGGCAAACTGGAACATTCATGCGATGGCGCG
>CAYZEZ010000205.1:0-9018 GCA_964477295.1 uncultured Bacteroides sp.
TTGCATATTTAAACCTGCCCTATTTCACCAGGCAGGATACCATCAAAAAAGAAATTTCCAATATGGCTGTTGCCATCGCGAATTTCTATGTGCTTCTGATCACACTGAGTGTCTTACTGGCCGTTTTCTTTTCCAACAAAATTACGCAGCCTTTACGAATGATCCAGAACAAGATCAGTTCATTCACCCTGGATAAGACAAATGAGCGGATTCAATACGAAGGCAAAGATGAGATTGGCAGCCTGGTAAGTGAATATAATCATATGGTGGATGAGGTGGCCAGGAGTGCCGGATTGCTCGCTAAATCGGAAAGGGAATCGGCGTGGCGGGAGATGGCTAAGCAAATTGCCCATGAGATTAAAAATCCACTCACCCCCATGAAATTGAATGTACAGTTCCTGAAGAAAAGCTGGAAGGATAACCCTGATAAGTGGGAAGAAAACCTGGAAAAAGTTACAGCAAGGCTAATTGAACAGATAGATGAATTATCCTCGATTGCGACTGAGTTCTCCAACTTTGCACAAATGCCAAGGGCAAATAATGAAGAGGTTGATCTCAGAGACCGGATCCTTGATGTAATGGGTTTGTATGAGAACAATGAGGATATAGATATTGAATTCTCATATAATGAGGACGAACAGGTGATTGTTTTTACAGATAAGGAACAAATTTCGCGGGTATTTATTAACCTGATAAAAAATGCCGTCCAGTCAATCCCCGATGACAGGCTGGGCCGGATTAAAATCAGCCTTGATACCGACAGTGATTATGCATGGATAAGGGTTTCTGATAACGGGAAGGGAATCCAGGGCAATCTTGGAGATAAACTGTTCGAACCCAATTTTACTACCAAGTCGAGCGGCATGGGAATGGGACTGGCCATTTCGAGGCGTATCATTGAGAATTCAAATGGTGAAATATCCTATGAGACAAAATTAGATAAAGGAACTACATTTATTATTAAGTTGCCGATCTATAAGATTGTGTATTAGGTGCGAGTTACGAATTACTGGTTACGAGGTATTCAGCTTCCTGATTTTATTTTACATGAAAAAATTGGCCTGGTTCATAGTGAAACCTGTACCTGTGATAAGCACGTGGTTGCAACTGATACACTCAGGGGACCCGAAATCAATATTGCTTACAATGGAATGTTGAAAAATCCCTTCAGGCATTTCGATTTATTTCATGTATTTTCATAGGTTAATTTATTTTGATAGTATTTTTATGTAATTTTCATATTTAGCGGTTATAATTGCGTTTAATTTAATTGTTTACAACAGAAGCCATTGGTTTTATTCAGGATAAAAACCATATTTATATACCTGACCCTGGGTTGTGCATTTTTGATTTTTACCTTTAATGCAATAGCTCAGCCACAGAATAAATATGCCCGGATCACAAAGGTTTATAACCTGGATCCTACAGATGTCGACAGTGTGGATGTGGATGATCCTTCCGAGTTTAATGTAGCAGATACAGTGCTATATATCCAGATGAAGGGGACAGAATATTATGATCCGATTAATCTTCCGGGCGGACCCGAAAGCTATTGGGGTAAAACGGTATTTGACCTGAACAATCCCGGTATTTATTGTATACTTCTGGTCAACAAGGTGGTGTCAAATACTATTATTTTTACAACAACACTGCGGGATGATATTGATCAACAGGACGTAGTAGGTGAAGTGGCCCAGCTTGTTAAAGTTCTGGGTGGCAGGGAAGTCTGGAATGTTAATGAAGATATGTCCTGTGATCCATGGGACCCCGTTACTGGAAAAGGTGGCGTTTTTGCCATGATAGCCAGCCGGAAGATACTCCTGAATGCCGATATAGATGTCACCGGAAAAGGATTCAACGGCGGAGACCCCGACTTTCCCGTTACCGACCTCTATGAAGGGGGCTGCAATAGTTCGAATACACGATACCTTTATGAGGCAGACATGGATTCAGCTGGAAGAAAGGGTGAAAGCACTGTATATGACGGCTATCCTCTCACCAGGGGAAGAGGCAGAATGGGAATTGGCGGTGGCGGAGGCAATGGAAAGTACATGGGTGGGGCAGGTGGTGCTAATTTCGGAGCTGGAGGGTCAGGAGGCCAGCAGGCTCAAAGCTGTGCACCATTGACCCTTACTGCGGAAGGAGGGCAACCTATCAATGTGTATTACTCCAATACAGGAATAAATAAGAATAGGATCTTTTTTGGCGGCGGGGGTGGTACCGGAACACAGAATCCTGACAGCAGCCGTTTTGCAACGGCTGGTGGCGACGGAGGAGGGATCATTATTTTAATTACGGATACGTTACAAGCCACTGGCGGAACCAGGTTTTTACGTGCCGATGGCGAAACCGTTTCTGATACTGCAACAGCAGGTGCCGGGGGCGGGGGCGGAGGTGGTGTGATTGTTCTGGATGTGAATACTTATGTGGGAGGTCCGGGAAGCATAAACCTTGTCGCAAATGGTGGGGACGGTGGCTGGACCAATCATCCTGAGCCCACAGGGCCTGGTGGCTCCGGGGGAGCAGGGGTTATCTGGTATTCAGGCAGCAGTTTGCCGGGAATTGTACAAAAATCTGTGAATAACGGTCAACCGGGACAGCATATTACAGCCGGATTGTATGGTACAACTCCGGTGTCTGGCGTAGGGGTCACCCTCAAAAACCTCATTGTCCCTCTCAGGGGATTATTGTTCAACGTGATGCCCGATGACCAGGATATTTGTGAATTCACTTTACCGGATCCGTTTATAGCTTCAATACCCAAAGGGGGACAAATTGACTCTTTCCGCTTCGAGTGGTTTACGAGTCCCAACCAGGTCGACTGGTCTCCGGCTCCAGGTAAAAACGATTCAGTTTATTATGTTCCGGGTGCATTAACCGATACCATCTACTTCAGAAGAATAGTACAACTTATTAACCTGGCCGATACCATTGCAGATACAAGTGGGATCCTTACGATTAATGTGCTGCCAGGATTGATTGATAACGATATTGTTTATTCTGATACTATTTGTAAGTATAGTACCCCGGACAGAATGTTTGATCCTGCTCCAAATGTTTCAGGAGATAATAATTTAAGTGATAAATGGGAATACATATGGGAGATTAGTATAGATTCGGCAAACTGGTCTGATCCGGGTTACAGGGGACCTTTACTTAATTACGAAGCACTGGACACTACTACATATTTTCGCAGGATTGTCAGTGCATATGTTTGTATGGATACCAGCAATACACTGAAAATCACAGTCCTGGAGCCTATAGAAGGCAATATCATCATCCCGGATGATACGATCTGTGAGGATGAGGTTGCCGTCCCGCTTGTTACCGAAAATGTGGTCTCCGGAGCCATGGGTCCGGGAAGTTATGCCTACAGCTGGTACTCCAGCGAAAATGGCACCGATTTTACGCTTACCGACAGCATTAATCCAGGGTACTCACCTGGCTTCCAGGGTGACGCGGATACCCTGTATTTCAGCAGGTGGGTTATTTCAGGGCCAGATTCAGCATGCATTGATGTGAGCAATACAACAGAAATCATTATCCATGCACACATCACCCGGAATAACATTGCCAGTGATGATACCATTTGTGCCGATGATAAGACCCTGCGGCTAACCCAGCTGGCAGGTTCCCCGGGAGGGGGAAACCTGTCAGAATACTTTTACCGCTGGGAAATGAAGGACCAGGAAGGATCCTGGCTGACAGCCGGCGGAGTGAATGATTCTATTTACTATGATCCTGGCTACCTGGTTGATACTACTTATTTCAGGCGATGGATAACTTCCGGGGCCTGCGGGGAGGTAAGCAATGAGGTGGAAATCATCATCCAGGACTCACTCCTGAACAACCTGGTTGCCGGTAACGATACTATCTGTTATGGAGCCATTCCGGCCCTGATCCTGGATCAGCCACCGGATGTAACAGGTGGTGACCTTCTAAATTACGCCTACTGGTGGGAAGGAAGGTCCGATATGGAAAATTGGGATGTGGTTGCCGGTGAAACCGGAAAAGATCTTTCACTCCCGGCATTATTCGACACCACTTATTACAGGAGAGTGGTCAAATCAGGAAAATGCATCCATCACAGCGATTCCATCGAAATTATTGTCCAGGAACTTATTGGTAATAATCTGATTACCAATGGAGCACAGGATGAAACCTGCTATGATTCCATCCTGTCACTGATCGGAACAACCTTCCTGACCGGCGGGGACAGGGTAACCTATCAGTTTATATGGGAAAAGAGTACAGATGACTTGACATGGTCGGCGGTGGCAGGGGACAGCGCTGCAACTCACCATACCACCGGTACACTGTATTCACCCGGGTATTATCGACGGGTGGCTTACTCCGGTGCCTGTAAAGATACCACACCGTCCACCCATGTACTGATCAATCCGAGACCGTCCGGAGCGTTGTTCACCGATATATTGGATCCGGCCTGTTACGACATTAACGGCGATCCTGTTGAAGTAACTGTTCCGGTTACCTTTGATTATGGTTCTTATCCTTTTACGATTATCTATACCGATGGCATCAATCCAAACGATACAGCCATCGTAACCCCGGGTAGTATGGATCAGTTTGTTCATTCTGTTACAACCCGGGACTCTTCTGTATTTAAAATAGAAATGGTTAAGGTGACAGATGGTAAGGGTTGTAATGCATATTCCGACAGCATTCCGGGCGCACTTGAAATATCTTTATACCGTCTGCCCATCACTGTAATTGATAATGATCAGGATACTGTTAAACTGTGTTCTGACTATCATACAGTGGTTGCTTTGCCGGACATAGGGACCGGTCACTGGGAACAGGCCAGGGGAGACGACAGGTTGATTATACAATCACCCGGCCAGGCGCAATCTCAGATTAGCACTACCTTCGATCTACAGGATAGCCAATATTATATGTTGTATTGGGTGGAGCAAAACTGGCCTGTATCCGCCACTGCCTGCATGAGCAAAGACTCAATCGGGATCATTTTTTATGAGGAGCCTGAACCGGCTAATGCCGGGGGATCAGATGAATTTGCAGAGTATGATTCTGTTATTTATTTTGCAGACTATATGAATTTGTTTGCCTATGAACCTACAGCCGGTAAAGGCCTGTGGACGTTATTGAGCGGATCGGCTGTCATTGAAAATGATACCTTATATAATTCATATATTGATCTGGGGGACCAGAACCTGGATGAAGATGTGGAATTCTTGCTGAACTGGAAAATCACCAAGGGAGTTTGTCCTGTCACGGAAGATGAATTGTTCATGATCAGGAAGGATTTGAAGATTTATGAAGGTTTCAGTCCTGATGGGAATAATATCAATGATTATTTTATAATAGAGGGGCTTGATTATACCGATACGTATGACCTGAAGATCTATACCCGGACAGGGAATATGATCTATCGAGTATCAAAAGGACTTGGCGAAGAGGGAGAACCACAGGGATTGATATGGGATGGTAATTATACGGGAGGAAGACCGGTTGAAAATGGCATTTATTATTACACACTTGAAGTGACAAAGGGACAAGCAACATATCTTTATAAAAATTTCATTATTATAACAAGGGCAAGGAATTGAGAAAGGTAGCTATCATATTGTTACTTGTATCTATGGCACTGCCTGGAATGGCACAGAACAATTCAATTTTTCTTCCATTTAACCAGTACATGTTCAATACAATGCTGTATAATCCTGCATATGCCGGAACCAAGGAATCTTTTTCCATGGAAGCCATATACAGAAAGCAATGGATTAGTATGAAAGGAACCCCGGAGATGGCAGCTTTTACGGCCCATTCCCCTTTAAAAAACAGTCCAATCGCACTTGGTTTTCAGGTCGACAACCTTTCTGCCGGCAAGGGAGCAGAAAGAAGCAACAACATTTTTGCCTATTATAGTCATCGTCTCGATGTGGGAATAGGGAAACTAAGGTTGGGATTAAGGACAGGTGTCAATATCATCAGCAAGAACCTGTCGGGTGTTGACCGAAAATACTTTGAAGATCCGGCATTTTCCGATGAGACTTTTATAATGCCCAATTTCGGTGTTGGCGCCTACTATTACACCAATGTTTTTTACCTGGGTCTTTCGGTGCCTTACCTGTTAAGTGTTAATGATACCAAAAGAGGCATTACGCACGATTTCAAACGGTATAATTTTACAGGAACCGGAGGAGTTTTGCTGGCATTCAATGAGGATTTTAAAATTAAACCCAGCGGATATGTTCAATATACAATTGATAATCCATTACTGTATATCGTCAGTTCAAGCTTTATTTTTGTAAACGATATGTTCTGGGTAACCGGATCATATAAGTCTTCCGGCGAGGTGGTTGGAATACTTGAATTTCAGATCACCAAGCAGATCAGATTTGGTTATTCTTATGATTTCCCGGTAGGTAACATGAAAGGATTCATGAGCGGATCGCATGAATTTCTTATGAGATATGATTTCAGTTATGTAGTCAGGGCACAAAACCCGGGTTATTTCTGGTAATTATGAAAGACTTAAAATATCATATCATTGCTTTGTGTTTGACCCTTTTTCATGCCGGGCCGATTGTCGCCCAGGATGAAGAGGTGGAAGCCTATTCGGTTGAACGGGCCCCGTTTTCTGAGCGTGGATATGATGAATACGCCCCGGTTCGATATCAGAACAGCATAGTATTTTCTGCCAATAAGCGGATGAATGTATTGCGGAAATACGATGGAGATGAAGGGAAACCACCCTGGAATATTTTCCAGGTAATCGATGAGGGGGATGGCAATTGGTCAAGGGCAGAAGTATTTTCCGAAGACCTGAGAAATGTAACATATAATGGACCTGTAACCTTTAACAGCCAGGGAAACCGGATTTACTTTAACGGCAATTATGAACCTAACGACAGGAAGGTCAAATCTAAAGTTGGAATCTTTTTTGCAGACTATTCAAATGGGAGCTGGACTGACATCCAGCCTTTTCCGCATAATGATCCCTCATATAACCTGTTTCATCCTTCCCTCAGCCAGGATGGGATGAAGCTCTATTTTGCCTCCAATATGCCTGGAGGTGAAGGCCAGTATGACCTGTATGTCTCCACTTTTGAGAGAGGAAACTGGAGTGAGCCGGTTAACCTGGGCCCCCAGGTCAATACCCGGAAAAATGAAATATATCCGTCAATTCAAGAGAATGGCAGGTTGTTTTTCTCCACCAATGGCCGGGGTGGTGTGGGTGGATATGATATCTTCTTTACCGAACTGGTTGACGGAGATTGGGTCAGTCCTGTTCATCTTCCGGAACCATTCAATTCCAAACGACAGGATGCTACGGTAATCTCTGATCCGGAGCTGACTGCAGGCTATATAACCTCCAACCGCGACCGATGGTCAAACAGCATTTATGAATTTCAATCTGTTGTACCGGAATTTCAGGACTGTGAGGTTCAGGATAGGGACTCCTATTGCTTTGTTTTCTTTGAGAAAGGTACCATGGATATCGATACCACCAATTTTATGTACGAATGGACAATAAATAAAACGGTTAAGATAAGGGGAAAAGAAGCGCCTTATTGCTTTGATGGTCCGGGTGATTTTACTGCCCGCCTCGATGTACTTGATATGCTGACCGGAACAGTGATGTTCAACGAAGCCGATTATGAATTCTCTATTGCTGATAAGGTATACATTGGGGCACCTGATACTGTGGTGGTTAACCAGGTGATCGAACTGGATGGATCAAAAACCTATATGCAACAGTTCAGTGCCGACAGGTTCTACTGGGATACCGGTGATTTTGCAAGACCTACAGGCACTCGGGCATCTCATTACTATTATAAACCCGGAATATATACGATTCAGCTTGGTGTTACAGAAAACCCAGGTAGAGTTAAGGTCATACAAAAAGCCTGCACTACAAAGAAAATTGTGGTTTTACCTGAACCTTCACTTGCAGGCACCAATTAAGTGTTTCTTAAAATATATAGGACGGAAAATACGATAGTTGACTTTTTAATATAATAATGAAGGTCAGCAATTTCTATATTGTGTTAAGAATAAGTAAATTGCAGGGCCAAAGATTTTAGCATAATATTTGTATTAACATCTGTGAATTATTATGTTATTTAATCTTTATTTATTTTTAGAGTTATTTCAAATGGTAATGATAGAGAGGATTTTCATATTTATTTTGATATTGTTTGCTTTTCAGGGGGCTATGGCACAACCTGTGCCGGCCAGCGATGAAAATATTCCTTATCTTATGACTTTTGGCAACGAAGCGGAAACATCGTGGGGTGATGACGATTTCAGCCAGACATTTTTCTTTCTTATTCCTGAAGAATATACAAGCCCTCTTTATATCAAAATATGGGACCCGGATTGTGGTGGTCAGCATGACGAACTGAATGGTGATTTTGATACCCGGACCACCTTTGAAGTTTTTGGTGGAGCGGGGTGCTGGAGTGACGACGATGCAAAAGAAACCAATCCAACCGGTAACTATAAAAGTGGTAATCTATTGGCATCCAAATCCTTTGCACAGGATGAACAGTATGATAACAACTGGTACATTTTCGGCCCTTTCAATCCAACCGAAGGAGAATACGTAGAAAAATGGAGTGGAAACGTTTTTAAAATTATCATTGAAGGGGTTGCAGGAAATGATGGTAATTTATACCGGATGTTCCTCAGTACTGACAAGGATGAAAACAAACCCATTGAGGGAGGGAACGTATTTGCCTACGAATATTCTTTCAGGATGCACAACAATCCCAATGAGGTATCCCATATTTATCCCTTTGTGGATGACCGGACCATCTCTGTAAGGCAATCCAATTTTGATTGGGACAACGATGGCATGATACGGATTGTATCGGTAGCAAGGAAAGGACAGATCAGCAGGGCTTCCGGCGATGATGTCTGGGGAGAGGATAATTTTCAGATCCTGGAGGAGGAAAAGAATACTTCCCTTGATCTTCAGCTGATAAAAAGCAAATCTCCCGTCATCAGGAATAATAATGTAGTGGTTAACGT
>CAYZEZ010000206.1:0-4860 GCA_964477295.1 uncultured Bacteroides sp.
ACCGTTTCACGCGGTATACACGCTCTCCAGGCGTGCGCCTTAGACCACTCGGCCATCTCTCCGATTGGCTGATATGGTGCTAATCAGAGGGCGCAAATTACAAAAAAAATAAATATATACAACCCTGTCAAACAGTTATTTCACCATTTAAAGAATTATTTAAATGGAGTTTAATTTTATCGGTTGATCCATGTCGTCCGAGGAGGCTCATTAACTTGGTAATTGCAGCTTCCGTAGTCATATCGTGTCCACTGATGACCCCTGCATCAACCAGGTGCCAGCTTGTTTCATAGCGTCCCATCTCAACATGTCCCTGGCTGCATTGGGTGACATTTAAAATAATAATACCCCGGTCCACCGCCGACTTGATATTCTCCCCGAACCATTTCTCAGTCGGGGCATTGCCTGCGCCAAAGGTTTCAAGGATCAGGGCCCTGAGGTTATCATTATTTAAAATAGAATCGACAACATGTTTAGTAATACCGGGAAATAATTTCAAAACAGCCAGGTTGGGATCCATGGATGTATGCACTTTAAAGGGTTTATTATCGGCAGGATATAGAATGGCATCTTTATTATATTTAATGTGAACGCCGGATTCAGCCAGTGGTGGATAATTGGGAGAATTAAAAGCATTGAAGTTATCTGCATTAATCTTCGTTGTGCGGTTGCCCCGATAGAGCTTAGATTCAAAATATATACTTACCTCTGGCACAAGTGCTTTACCAATTGATTTGGCAGCGGCAATCACAATCGATGACATAAGGTTCTCCTTTGCATCCGTTCTAAGCGAACTGATCGGAAGCTGTGAACCGGTAAAGATCACGGGCTTACCCAGGTTTTCAAACATAAAACTCAGGGCAGAGGCGGAATATGCCATGGTATCAGTTCCATGTAAAACAACGAAACCATCATACTGATCATAATTCTGTCTGATGGTTTCGGCTATCTGTTTCCAGGCAGCTGGATTGATATCGGATGAGTCAACAGGATTATCGAAGGTCATCGATGAGATATTGAATCCAAACTTTTTAAGCTCCGGTGCATGTTTGATGATCTCTTCAAGATTAAATGGAATCAGGGAATTGGAACCCGTTCCGGAGACCATTCCTATGGTTCCACCTGTATATATAATTAATATGGAACTATCCTTTGTCATTCTGTTATAGAAAATATTTGTAATGCATTTTCCGTGGTGATCCTTGCAACCTCATTCAATGGAAGTTGATATATATCTGCCATCTTTCCTGCAGTATGCAACAGATAGGAAGGTTCATTTCTTTTCCCACGGTACGGGACCGGGGAAAGATAGGGAGAATCGGTTTCAAGTACGATGGATTCAAGAGGGATCTCCGCGATTACATTGTCCAACCCTGAATTCTTAAAAGTAACAATTCCTCCAATCCCGATCATGAATCCATAATCTATGATTTTCCTGGCCTGCATCCTGTTTCCTGTGAAACTATGGAAAATACCTGTCAGCTCATCCCCCTGTTGCCCGTCCATAATCTCAAAAATCTCATCATAGGAATTCCTGGAATGAATAATAACCGGCAGCCGGAGCTTTTTAGCCAACTTAATATGCCTGATAAAAGCATCCTGCTGCTCCTTAAAAAAGGTCTTGTCCCAATACAGATCAATCCCGGTTTCCCCTATTGCAAAAAATTTATGCCTGTTCACAAATGAAAGAAGGTGCTGAAGCTCTTCAAGGTAGTTTTCTTTCACTGAAGTAGGATGCAATCCTGTCATCGGGAAGCAAAAATTCATATACCTGTCAGATATTTCCAACATCCTCTGAAAGGTAGACCGATCAACATTCGGCAGGAAAATTTTACTTATACCTGAATCCATAGCCCTTTGAACCACTTCATCCAGATCGTTTGCAAACTCATTGAGAAAAAGGTGGGCGTGTGTATCGACCAGAATCATATTGTAATTTACCGCAAAGTTCGCAAAAATTCTCCTTACCGGGAGACACCTTGCGAACTTTGCTATATTTATTGTGAGAGGGAGAAGCTATACAGCTCCCTGAGCCAGCATGGCATCGGCAACTTTTACAAATCCTCCGATGTTTGCCCCGGTTACATAATTCACAAATCCGTCATCTTCTTTACCATATTTGACGCAGGTTTCATGGATGCTTTTCATGATCTGATGCAACCGCTCGTCAACCTCTTTCCTGGTCCATGGCAAGCGCATGGAATTCTGGGTCATTTCTAAACCGGATACAGCTACGCCACCTGCATTGGCAGCTTTACCAGGACCATAAAGTATCTTCGATTTCAGGTAAAGTTCAATGGCTCCGGGTGCAGAGGGCATATTGGCTCCTTCCGAGACAAGTTTACATCCATTTGATATCAATAATTTGGCATCTTCTTCATGGATCTCATTCTCTGTTGCACTCGGGAAAGCCACATCACATTTAACACCCCAGGGCCTCGATCCTTCATGATATTCACAGCCGAATTTATCAGCATATTCTTTTATCCTTCCCCGTTTAATATTCTTCAGTTCCATTACAAATTTCAGCTTTTTATCATCGATACCGTCCGGATCATAAATGAATCCGCCTGAATCCGACAGGGTAATGACTTTACCACCCAGTTCATTGATCTTCTCGGTAGTAAATTGTGCCACATTACCCGATCCAGATACAGCAGCAATTTTCCCATTCAGGGAGTCATTCTTTGTGTTCAGCATCTCTTCAGCAAAATAAACAGCACCGTAACCTGTGGCTTCCGGCCTGATGAGGCTTCCTCCCCATTCAATTCCTTTCCCTGTTAATACACCGGTGAACTCGTTCCGGATCCGCTTATACTGTCCGAAAAGAAAACCTATTTCCCTGCCACCTACTCCTATATCTCCGGCCGGTACATCGGTATTGGGACCAATATGACGACTCAATTCGGTCATGAAACTCTGACAGAAACGCATTACCTCATTGTCTGATTTTCCTTTGGGATCAAAGTCTGAACCTCCTTTACCACCCCCCATGGGCAGAGTGGTGAGACTGTTCTTGAAGACCTGCTCAAAAGCCAGGAACTTTAAGATGCCAAGGTTTACTGTCGGGTGAAACCTCAGCCCGCCTTTATAGGGACCAATTGCACTGTTCATCTCAATCCTGAATCCCCGGTTAATTTCCACTTCTCCTTTGTCATTCAGCCAGGGTACCCTGAAGATCAACACCCTTTCGGGTTCGGCAATTCTTTCCAGGATTTTTGCATGTTTGTATTTTGGGTTTTCTTCGATGTAGGGGATGAGTGATTCCGCTACTTCATGAACGGCTTGATGAAATTCAGGTTCAGCCGGATTTTTAGCTTTGATTTTAGCCATAAACTGATCAACTCTTGGGTCCATTTTGGTTAGGTTTTAATTAGGTAAAAAATAAAATACATTTTTAATTGATTGATTTATAGACAACTGGCATTAAATAGCTGGTTGCTGATACGGGTTACGAGATTCGAGTTATAAGGTTCCCGGTTCTGAGATACCTCGTACCTTCCACCCCGTACCCTGTAATTGATTTCTAATCGAAATTAAACATAGTATCAGGTGTAAAGAATGATCCTTATCAGGAATTGAATATGTTATTAAACACTGGTACAACCGATATTTTACAGATAAATGCATAAAGGGGAAAAGAGAATGTATTATGACTGATAATCACTCACTCTATTACATTGCACTGTCAATGATACCTGGCATCGGAAGCATAACAGCCAGGAAATTGATTTCCCTTCTTGGCAGTCCGGAACTAGTTTTCAGGGAAAGGAAGGATGTTTTATTAAAGATCCCTTTCATCGGGAGCCAGATTGTTGAGGCAATTTCAAATAAAAATAATCTGGCTAAAGCGGAAAAGGAAATCAACCTACTTATTCGTCATAAAATTCAGATTCTTTATTATACTGATCCTGCTTATCCAACCAGGCTGAACGAATGTCCCGACGGACCGATCCTTATCTATGTAAAAGGACAATCCAATCTGAATTATCACCGGATTTTGAGTATTGTTGGCACCCGCAGTCCTACTTCGTACGGCACTGAAGTGTGCCGTAAGCTGATATCAGATATTTCAATTGAAGACCAATCTGTTGCCATTGTCAGCGGGCTCGCTTACGGGATCGACATCTGTGCACATAAGGCAGCGTTAAGATACGGACTACCTACGGTGGCGGTACTTGGACATGGACTGGGGTTCCTCTATCCGGGATCACACAGGCCCATCGCAGGAAAGATACAGGAATCGGGTGCCCTGATCACCGATTTCACGTATGGAGAAAAACCTGAGAGAAAGAATTTTATCAAGCGCAACAGGATTATAGCCGGTTTGTCAGACGGCACAATCGTGATAGAGTCAGGTACCCGGGGAGGTGCTTTACTAACTGCACAGATGGCCGATTCTTATAATAAGGATGTCATGGCCTTCCCGGGCAGAACCAGCGATCCGATGTCATCGGGATGTAATCGGATCATTAAGGAACACCGGGCCACCATGATTGAAAACTGGCAGGATGTTAAGTATTTTATGAGATGGGATGATTTGCCGGCGGGAACAATTCAGCGGGAATTGTTCCTGTCCTATTCAAAAGAAGAGAACTTAATTCTGAGGATCCTGGAAAAGGAAGGTGAATCGTCGATCGATAAGATATGCCAGCAATCGGGAATGCCTGTAAGTAGAATTTCTCCCTTGTTGCTGAACCTGGAGTTTGCTAACGAAGTAATTCCTTTACCAGGTGATCGATATAAGCTGGACAGGTAAGGGAAGAGTCTGCAGTCTGCAAGTAATAGTCGCAGGTCCTGGAGTCCATAGTCGCCAGTCGCCAGTCCATAGTCGCCAGTCGCCAGTTCATAGTCGCCAGT
>CAYZEZ010000206.1:4960-8952 GCA_964477295.1 uncultured Bacteroides sp.
CCAGTCCATAGTCGCCAGTCGCCAGTTCATAGTCGCCAGTCGCCAGTCCATAGTCTGCAGTCACAAGACCTGGAGTCCATGAGTTTGTTTATTAGACTCTGCCGGCTAACAAGGAGATCATCTTTTTACATACTGGCTGAGCTGTGTGTCGATTGCCTCAAGCTCTTTTCTATTAAGGGCTGTTAACCCGATGGCAGGATACCTGGCAACTTTATTCTTCACTTTCTGGTAAAGGAAGAGCGTTTTCTTTAATCCGAAAAAACTTTTCCTTATCTCAAATTTAACCAGGCTGGTTTTAGGTATTTCCAGCATACTTTTTTTTCTTGCGACAGGACGGATCGGGTAATAGCGGAGAATAATATTTTCTCCATCATCGTTGAAATAAATATAATTTCGATTAAGGGAATACCCAATTATCATAATAACAATATACAACACTGCAAGTATCAGCACAAGGGTATATCTTTCTAATCCATAAAAAGGCTGATTGAAAAAACGTAACATCATCACAACTACCATGGCAATGCCAATAATAATAGTGATCAACATCTTCCTGAGGAAGGACCGGATGGTGGTTTTTTGATTATCAAATTGCATCTTACGATATGTTACGCCCGCTACGTCTGTCTCTTTCCTGCACGATCAGGCTTAATTCCCTGCTTGTTTGCCCTCCAATAGATGTGTTTTCTTCTGTCCTTCTGATCAGATAGGGGATTACACTCTTAACGGGGCCGTAAGGTAAATATTTTGCAACATTGTATCCTTCGTGTGCCAGGTTAAAACTAATGTGGTCGCTCATTCCGTATAATTGTGAAAAATAACACCTGGGATCATCTTTTGAGATGCCGTTTTCTTCCATTAACCGGGTCAGGTAAAGACTGCTGTTTTCATTATGTGTCCCGTTAAAAATGGATACTTTATCGATGTTTTCCACGGCAAACTTTAAGGCAGCATCAAAATATTTATCAGTGCTTTCCTTATCCGGGTGAATGGGCGAGGTATAGCCGAGCCTCGCTGCACGTTCCCTTTCTCTTTCCATGTATGCACCCCTTACAAATTTGATCCCCATGAAATAGTTTCCTTTTCGTGCCTTCTCCAGGTCGTTCCTGAAAACATCCATCCTGTCGGTCCGGTACATCTGGTATGTATTATAAACAATGGTTTTCTCTTTGTTGTGTTTTGCCATCATCTCATTCACCACTTCATCTATGAATTTCTGATAACAGTAATCTTCTGCATCGATCATTATTGGGACCTGTAATTCAGATGCTGTTCTGCACAGTTTCCCGATCCTGGATATGAATTCCTGTGAGGCCTTCTCCTCTTCCTCATTCAGTTCCTCACCTGCACTCTTCTTTGCCAGGACAGCGTCGGAACCAAATGCTGTGGGCTTGAAAACAGCGAAGGGAATATTCTCATTTTTAGCAGCATTTTGAACGGTTTGCAGGGTTTCGTTAAGAGCGGCCTCAATTTCTTCCGTATTTTCTTTTCCCTCTACAGAATAATCCAGGATGGAATGAACATTATATTTGCTCAATTTGGAAACTGTTGGCAGGCAATCCTCTATCGTTTCACCTCCACAAAAATGACTGTATATGGTAGGTTTAACAATCCATTTTATCGGGAAATGGATGCGAATGGCAAAATTGGACATGGCACCACCCACCTTTACCAGGAACCTGCTTGAGATCGCTCTAAACAGAAAATGTGCCCTGTTTAGTTCTTTGTTTGATTTTATCTTAAATGCAATCTCTGTGCTATCAAAAGATACCATATCAGTCTAAAAATTAGATCGTTTCAAGGTTTGATCAATAATTTGCATTAAACAAATTAAGAGCTAAACGGGATAAAAATCTATGATAAAGATCAATTCTCAGGAATTTTAATACTTTTGAATACTGTGAAAGGGCTGTCTCAAAAGGCAGGCGCTTTAAAGACACCCCTTCACAATAATATTATAATGTAGGAAGGATATCTCCTGCCAGATGGAATATTGTCTGCATAAACCAAGCCGTGAACTGGTGGGTGAGGTTACCCTGCCAGCTTCAAAGAGCATCAGTAACCGGTTGTTGATCATTCAGGCACTTTCACCGGTTAAATTTCACATTGATAACCTTTCTGAAAGCGACGATACAAGGGAATTGATAAGGGCACTTGATCCCGGAAAAACCATGATCGATGTGGGGCATGCCGGGACTACAATGCGTTTCCTGACGGCCTATTTTTCATTGACTGTGGGTGACCGTCTGCTAACGGGATCGGAACGAATGCGAAACAGGCCAATTGGTAAGCTTGTGGAAACCCTGAAACAACTTGGAGCCGAGATAAATTATACAGATAAATCAGGATATCCCCCGCTAAAGATCAAAGGTAAAATACTGGATGGTGGTTTTGCCAGAATCGATAGCAGCATAAGCAGCCAGTTTGTGAGTGCCCTGCTAATGGTTGCCCCTGCATTCAAAAAAGGATTACAACTTGAGCTGGAGAAAAGGACCATCTCTTCGGCATATATCCATCTTACTCTGAATCTGATGAAAGAGATGGGTATTGGTTATACCTGGGAGGGTAATACTATCTCCGTCCCGCACCAGGCCTATAAACCGAAAGGTATAAAGGTGGAAGCCGACTGGAGCGCTGCTTCATACTGGTATGAAATGGCAGCCCTTGCCGATAAGGTTGACCTGAAGATCAATGGACTTTCAGAAAACAGCCTGCAAGGAGATGCGGTCGTAAGCAGACTTTGTGAGGATTTTGGCGTGAAGACCACCGTGACTGATGGTGGTCTCCTGCTTAACAAAGGCCAGCGAACCATCAGGGAGTTTAATTATCATTTCATTGATCAACCCGACCTGGTACAAACCTTTTGTGTATTGTGTTCTCTTCTTTCTGTACCCTTCAGGTTTACTGGTACTGAATCGCTTAAGATTAAAGAAACAGACAGGATTGGTGCATTGCAGACAGAGCTGGCGAAGCTCAATTTACATATTAAGGCTTCTCCTGGCGGCGACGAAATAAACTATGATGGTAATTCTGTTCCTGAAAAAATTGCAGGAATCCGGATTAACACTTACCAGGATCACAGGATGGCAATGGCCTTTGCGCCTGCTGCATTTGTGTTAAGGGAGTTACATATTAACGATCCGGGAGTGGTAACCAAATCCTATCCAGGGTTCTGGGATGATCTTACCAGGGTGGGATTTAATATTAAACAGTAGTCAATCTCTCTTTTCCCTGAAAAATGCGTTGAGCATCTTTTCACTTTCCGCATTAAGTACCCCGGCCGTCACTTTTGTTTTCGGGTGAAGTATATCCTGGATAATCCGGGAATATCCCGCCTTAGGATCCGCAGCGCCATAAACAATCCTTGCTAATTGAGCCCAGTTACAAGCCCCTGCACACATCACACAGGGCTCGAGGGTAACATACAGTGTAGACTGGGTCAGGTACTTGGCCCCAAGGTGATTGGATGCTGAAGTAATTGCAATGACCTCAGCATGGGCAGTAACATCGGTTAATGTTTCAGTTGAATTGTGTGCCCGGGCAATGATTGTGTTATCAACCACTATCACCGCACCAACAGGAACTTCATTCAGGCCGGAAGCTTTCCGGGCCTCTTTAAGTGCTTCATTCATGAAGTATTCATCTGAGAAGAGCGGATAGGACATAGGATCAGGTTTGGTCACGAAATTAAGATTTTGTAATTAAAAGCCAATAAAATTGTCTGAACTGTTTGAATCCTGCGAGCGCATTGCCGTCTGGCTTCGCGGTCTGGTTGTGACATCTGGCTTCGCCGTCTGGCTTCGCCGAACTCAGGAAATCGTGTCCCTGTAGCTTGCTGCGAGATAAGCGAGCGCAACAAAGAATGTATACAAAGGATCGACGATCCCACGCCCCGAACACTCAGGGCGTGGTGAGTCAGTTGTTTGCCGGTTACGAGGTACGAGTAACGAGTTGTATGAAATTCCATCCTGTAATCTCTCAACCAGTACCTC
>CAYZEZ010000207.1:0-2992 GCA_964477295.1 uncultured Bacteroides sp.
AATTCAAATTGCTTAATCCTCTGTATTGCCTTTAAAAAAAGGTAAATTAAGTAAAAATATAATTCTCCAACAAGCTTTATTAACAAAAAGTTGTTAATAACGAAGTGGCCTTTTCAAGCCTTTATACACCTTTTTCATAATAAGGTTACGAAGAAAAAAAGGAAATAGTATACGGATGGATTGAAATTGAACAAGAAATCAGGAAGATTTTGGTTTTGTTTTTCGGTTTTTTACGCTTCACACCCACATCGATTCACTAATTAAGTTTCTGGTAGGCATTGAGCCAACGATCGGGGATTTCCTGGTTACACGCTCTCTGGTAATCTTCGTATGAGCACGATATCAGCACTTTACGCCTGCGTGTGTTGGAAATCACCGGGACTTCTATCCACCATCGTTCAGTTTCATTACTCTTATAAAAAACAATCTCCTGCCGGGTTTGGCTCATGCTTACAATAAACTTCTTGAACAGGGCTGAATCTCTGGTCGGTGTTTCAAGTTTTCGTTGGGATACTCCTTCAAGGAAATACCAGATCATCTGTGCGGCAAGATGAGCCGTCTGACCACATATATCATTCCCGGGGATAAGATTAAAAATTCCGAAAGAAGTGAGCTTGTTACTCAAACCTGAATACCTGGAAATCTGGCATGCTTCTTCCGCATACAGCCCGTTTGGAGAGGGATTCAAACATCCGGGAGCATCCGATTGCCGTATCGCATTAAGGTCGAAGCTGATAAATCCGACATCGCGGATAATCGGTTCGGTAATGGAAATATTTGCCCTGATATCTCCCAGCCGGATCGTATTGTGGAATTGCTGGTTCAGAAATTCAAAATCCTTCCAATCCACAAGGTACTTCTGATGCCCCAGATTTGTATAGTTATAGAGCAATTCCTTCTTTCTCGATAAAATGGGGATCAGATATGAATCGGGACTTACTTCATCGGAAATAATACCCATATCAAGGCGTGAGTCAACAGTGGCGAAGCTGAACAATGATTCCATTTTCTCATAAGCCAGGTAGGTCCCATAGGTGAGATCCTGACTTCCTCCAATAAGCACCAGTATAAGATTATGATCCATTAATTCCAGGGTCATATCACGAAGGGCAAAATAGGAGTCCTGGACAGCATTTCCAGGTTTCAGGTTACCAAGATCAATGATTTTCAGTTCATGATCCAGGCGAAACAATTGATACAGCTTATTCCTGATCAGATCGGGAGCAGATGCAGATCCCCTGATGCTCGCGTTTCGGTCTTCGGGAATCCCAATGAGGGCGATATTATATCGGGATATGTTTTTAATTTCATTATCTGGGGTGTGGATATCGATATTCCTGCAAAAAACAGCCTTTTCTGACAGATGATGGAATTCTGGCTTTTCAAGGCTGACCGGATCAAAATAATCGTGCAGGTTCATGATTATGAAAGAGATTTATTTCTTTTTGTTTTTCTTCTTCCTTGAGTTCGCAATAATTTTCAGGCATTGTTCAAGAGTTAGCTCCTCTGGAGTATTCCCTTTAGGAATGCGAAAATTCTCACTTCCATAACTGATGTAAGGACCCCATCGTCCATTTAAAACTTGCAATTTTTCATCCTCAACATATTGCTTAATGACTTTCTACTGTTCCTGTTCCCGTTTTTCGTTGATCAGTGCAACAGCTCTTTCGAGCTCAACAGTAAAAGGATCGTCAAGCCCGGATTTCAGGGAGTAAAATTTATTGTTATGCCTGATATATGGACCGTATTTACCAATACCGACAGTTATCTCCTTGTCTTCATATATGCCTATTGATCTTGGCAGAATGAAAAGATTCAGGGCTTCTTTGAGCTGGATAGTTTCAATGCTCTGATGCTTCAGCAGGCTTGCAAACCTTGGTTTTTCCTCATCTGTGGGATCCCCTATCTGGACCATAGGGCCATACCTGCCGACTTTAACATAAACGGATTTACCTGATCCGGGATCAATACCAAGATTTCTCACTCCGGTTGGTTTTCCTTTTGTTTTTGTGGTTTCGTCTACCTGGTCACGAAAAGGAGGATAAAAATTATCTATCATCTTTGTCCATTCCATTTTACCATCGGCAATTTTATCAAACTCCTTCTCCACGTTGGCTGTAAAATTATAGTCCAGGATATTTTTAAAGTTTTCAACCAGAAAATCATTCACCAGCAATCCGATGTCGGTAGGAAATAGTTTCGATTTTTCCGCATTGTAAGTTTCTTCCTTTACTTCGCTGTATATCTTGCCTGCCTGGAGTTTCATGTAAGTATATTCCCTGGTTTTTCCCGGACGGTCTTCTTTTACAACATAATCCCTGTTTTGTATGGTTGAAATGGTAGGGGCGTAGGTGGAAGGCCTTCCAATGCCCAGTTCTTCGAGTTTTTTCACCAGGCTGGCTTCTGTATACCTTGGGGGGAACTGGGTAAACCTCTGGACAGCCTCTACTTTATCGATATCAACCCCATCTCCTGTTTGAACAGGTGGCAACAATCCTTTAGGCATATCGTTCTGACTGTCTTCCGGGGTTTCAATATATACTTTTAGAAATCCATCAAAAGTAATAACCTCTCCACTTGCAACAAAGGCTTCGGATATCTCAGGAGCGTTGATTTTAATAGTGGTCCTTTCCAGTTTGGCTTCACTCATCTGGCTGGCAACTGTCCGTTTCCAGATCAATTCATATAACCTCTGATCCTGACTGTTTCCTGCAATAGTTCTGTTTTGTAAATAGGTTGGACGGATAGCTTCGTGTGCTTCCTGTGCACCCTTGGTTTTTGTTTTAAAATTCCTGGGTTTTGAATAGTTTTCTCCAAATGTTTCTGTAATCACCTTTTTGGCTGAACCCAGCGCAGATTTGGATAAATTCACCGAATCGGTACGCATATAGGTAATATGACCAGATTCATATAACCTCTGGGCAATTCTCATGGTTTGACTGACCGAAAAATTTAACCTTCGACTGGCCTCCTGCTGAAGTGTGGAGGTAGT
>CAYZEZ010000207.1:3092-8905 GCA_964477295.1 uncultured Bacteroides sp.
GGCTTTCTTAGCAGCAGATTTAAGTTCTTTTACCACATTTTTCTTGTCATCCGGAACAATATAAACAGGCATATAATTGTTTTTCAGATCAATTCCGAAATCCTCCTTCGACAGGTCCCTGATATGGCCAAAGCTGGATTTAATTTGGTAATCCTTCCCTAAAAAATTTCCAATGGTTTTTGCTTTGGCTGGTGACTCAACTATGACTAATTGCTCCTGCATGTCTTATTCTCTTTCCATTAATTTAACCGCACAAAGTAAAATAAATCCTCAACTATCTACCAAATTTTATAAACAAATAATTATTACTTTTGACCAAATCATTGGCTACATGGCAATCATAACACGACGCAGAAAGATTTATCTTACCATCCTGTGGTTTTTATATTGCCTTCCCTTTCTTACACTGATATTATTATATATACTGTTAGTAAATGATAAGCTGGGTTATGTGCCCTCGTTTAAAGACCTTGAAAATCCTGATAATAACCTGGCCTCCGAAGTATATTCAGAAGATGGAGTGTTACTGGGCAAATTTTACCTTGAAAACAGAACCTTTGTAGAGTTTGAGAGCTTATCAGAAAACCTGGTCAACGCCCTTGTGGCAACAGAAGATATAAGGTTTCTCAGGCATTCAGGAGTAGATGCCAGGGGATTGGGCAGAGTTTTTATAAAATCCATTTTGCTTGGCCAGCAAAGTTCCGGCGGTGGAAGTACCATAACTCAGCAACTGGCGAAAAACCTTTATCCAAGAGATACTACATACTACAAATCGAAGATTGCAAGGGTTGGTAAGCTGGGTATAACAAAATTTAAGGAATGGGTCACCGCTGTAAAGCTTGAAAGAAACTATACCAAGAACGAGATCCTGGTTATGTACCTGAATACTGTTCCCTTTGGCAGCAATTCATATGGTATCAAATCGGCGGCAAGAACCTTTTTCAATACTACTCCCGATTCACTCAGGATAGAAGAAGCAGCACTACTCATCGGTGTCCTCAAGGCCCAGTCGAGGTACAATCCGGTACGTAATCCGGAGAGGGCATTCTGGAGAAGAAATATCGTGATGAATCAAATGAGAAAATATGGCTATATCGGGGAAAGTGAATTTGATTCTCTCAGGGCTTTGCCCATCGAACTTAAATATAAAGTGCAGGGCCATAACGAAGGCCTGGCAACATATTTCAGGCAATACCTTCAAATGACCCTGGGTGCAGATAAACCAAAACGTTCCCAATATTTTATGTATAGTTCCTTCGTGCGGGATTCCATCGAATGGGAAACCAATCCGATCTATGGATGGACCCACAAAAACTTCAAACCCGACGGAGAACCTTATAACCTCTTCAGGGATGGCCTGAGGGTATATACGACCATTGATTCGAAACATCAGCAATATGCTGAGGAAGCTGTTAAGGAGCACCTGAAAAACTATTTGCAACCAACTTTTTACTCCCACAAGAAAAACAAACCAAATGCACCGTTTTCTGAAGATGTATCCACCGACCAGATTGAAAGGATCATGCAGCGATCAATGAGAAATACGGATCGGTTCCGGTCGCTGAGGAGAAGTGGAGCATCAGAAGATTCAATTATGCGAGCTTTTAAAACCCCGGTGCCAATGGAGATCTTTACTTGGGATGGCCCCAGGGATACCCTTTTAAGTCCCTATGATTCAATTATTTACTATAAATATATTTTAAGGGCCAGTTTCATGTCGATGGATGTAACCACCGGCCACGTAAAAGCCTATGTGGGAGGTCCTGATTTCAGGTATTTTAAATATGATAATGTGAAGATCGGGAAACGCCAGGTGGGATCTACTTTCAAACCATTTCTGTATACAATAGCAATGCAGGAGGGGATGTCACCCTGTGACAGGGTTTTGAATGTTTCACAAACATTTGAAGATCATGATTCAACATGGACCCCCAGGAGCCCGGGGGGAAGGGAATTTATAGGGAAAAGGGTAACCCTGAAATGGGGACTGGCACATTCCGTGAATAATATCTCCGCCTGGCTGGTGAAGCGTTTCCCTCCCCAGGTTATTGTCGACGACATCATCAGGAAAGTGGGGATTGAAAGCTATATCATTCCGGTACCCTCTATCATATTCGGGGTATCTGATGTCTCATTATATGAAATGGTGGGTGCTTTCAATACATTTTCAAACAAAGGTGTCTATATTCAACCCGTATTTGTTACAAGGATTGAGGATAAAAATGGCAACCTGCTCGCTACATTCCAGCCCAACCAGAGTGAAGCCCTTTCTGAAAAAACAGCATATTTAATGGTCAACCTGTTAAAAGGTGTGGTTGACGGAGGAACAGCATTCAGATTGAGGAATACCTATCACTTCACTGCTGAAATAGGTGGTAAGACAGGGACTACTCAAAATCAGTCGGATGGATGGTTTATGGGAATAACTCCAAAACTTACGGGTGGTGTCTGGGTAGGCGGTGAAGACAGGTCGATTCATTTTGATGAACTCGCACTTGGTTCCGGAACCAACATGGCATTACCTATCTGGGCAATCTATATGGAAAAGGTTTATAATGACAGCACACTGAACATCTTCCAGGAAGACCTTTTCGAACCTCCCCCGGGATTTAATATAAACCTGGATTGTGATGTGAATGAGAATATTAACCAGTTTTTTAATTATGAGCTTTGGGAGGAGGAGTTTAACTAGCCGTGAGTCGTGAATCGAGGGTGTGGGGGCTGGGTGAAGAGTGAGGCGGAGGGCTAGTCCAGGATAGCGTTGATCAAAGATTTTGTATAATCTCTTTCAGGGTGTTTGTATATCTCCCCGGTATTACCTGATTCAATCAATTCTCCATCCTGTATTACCATTATCCTGTCTGACATATATTTAACAACTGCAAGATCATGAGATATAAACAGATAGGTAAGTTTATGCAGTCCCTTCAGGTCGTTCAGGAGATTCAATATCCGGGCCTGGACAGAGACATCCAGTGAAGAAACGGATTCATCGCATATCAATAATTCTGGCTCGGTGGAAAGTGCGCGGGCAATTCCGATTCGTTGACGCTGTCCGCCAGAAAATTCATGTGGGTACCTGTAATAATTGCCTGACTCAAGCCCAACATTTTCAAGCAGTTCCATTACTTTCCTGGTCCGTGCTTTCTTTCCTTTTTGGAGCCGGTGAACAAGCATGCCTTCTGCAATAGCGTCACCGATCCTTCTCCTGGGATTAAGTGAGGAATAGGGATCCTGGAATATCATCTGTACCTTTTTCCTGAATTTTTTCAGTTCTCCTGTATTCATTCCCTGAACGGATTTACCATGGAATACAATTTGTCCTGAATAGGATTGAACCAGTTGAATGATACTTTTTCCAATGGTTGATTTCCCACTTCCAGATTCACCGATCAATCCAAGTGTTTCGCCCGGATAAATATGAAAACTGAAATGTTTAACCGCAGTAAATGATTTATTCCCGGAAAATATAATACCCGACCTATGTTTATAGCTGACCGATAAATCATGAATAGAAAAAATAGGGGGTGATTCATAATCTGGTTTTGAGGTTATGTTCAGCGATTTATCCTGGTTGGCCTTTTTCTTTTCCGGATCCATAAAATCTGATACTGTACGAAGCCTGCTTTTCGCATAATCAAGTTTTGGCCTGCAGGCAATCAATCCTTTTGTATAGGCTTCTTTGGGAGAGTATAAAATATGTTGGGCAGATCCTGATTCGATAATCTTTCCCTGATGCATCACTACCACCTGGTCCGACACTTTTTTAATCACACCCAGGTCATGAGAAATAAACAATATACCCATGGACCTTTTTCGCCTGATCTTATTAAGTAATAGTATTATATTCTTCTGAATAGTGACATCGAGCGCAGTGGTTGGCTCGTCGGCAATCAATAGTTGAGGATCTCCTGCGAGGGCCATGGCTATCATCACCCGTTGCCGTTGCCCTCCGGATAATTCATGGGGATACTTATGGATGATCCTGGTTGCATCCGGAAGATCCACTTCATTAAACAGTGCTATTGTCCTCGACTTAATTTCTTTACAGGACAGGGAAATATGGAGTTGGATTGCTTCCCTTACCTGGTGTCCACAGGTATGAACCGGATTCAGGCTGGTCATTGGTTCCTGGAAAATCATGCTGATGTGTTTTCCCCTGATTTTCCTGATTTCACCTGATCCAAGCTTTAAAAGGTCGGTTTGACCATTTTCCCCGGTGTAATGAATGGATCCATTTGTAACCTGCATGTTTTGCGGCAACAATTTAAGGATCGATAAAGCAGTAATGGTTTTTCCTGATCCTGATTCTCCAACAACACCAACCACCTCTCCCTGATCAAGACTAAAAGAAATGTTATCAAGAATTACTCTCTTCTGGAAGCTTGTTTTGAGTTCTATGCACAGATTCTGTATACTCAGGAGGTTCATATCGGTCCCGGTAGATATCAATATTTTATTTTTTGAATAACCACTTTATTCCCATCGAGCTTGGCGTCCCAGTTATCATTAAGCAATTTTTTCGCATACCTGAAGTATAGCCTGGTACGAATGCTGGATTCACTTTCGTCGTGGTTATCTTTATACTCACCGGTAAACTCATAGGTATCGGAGTGGCTATGATGGGTATGATAAATGCGCATGATTTCTACAACAGTGGCAATTATCCTGTAAACCTCACCCCTGTTTGTTTCTGAATATTCATCTTCAAACTCGTCACTTAAAACGCTGAAATTGATAATATTACCTAAATAGTTCTCTCTTTTCTTTCCAAATCGAACCTGGTATTTAAGTCCGCTGTCTGTGGTAAAATAATAGGTGTCGTCTGTTGGAATCTCAGGTGATATGATTTCATACAATTTCGAAGTAGGGGTATAATCCGGGCGAACTATATGCAGGTCTTCCATTGATTATGTCAATATTAATGCAAAAATATAGGATAAAACTAAATGTTAACCAAATAGTTGATTAAAAACATCTTCCACCTTACCAACAAATTTTATGCCTATCGTATATTTCGTAAGATCGAGGCGTTTTATCTTATTGTATTTTGATATATATATTGTTTTAAATCCAAGTTTGTCGGCTTCGGCTATTCTTTGCTCGATCCTGCTAACTGGCCTGACTTCTCCTGACAGCCCGATTTCGGCAGAGAAGCATACATCAGGTTCTACAGGTATATCGGCATTTGATGAAAGGATGGAAATAATTACTGCCAGGTCGATAGCAGGATCGTTTATCCTGAGACCACCGGCCAGGTTCAGAAAAACATCCTTGGAAGACAACCGGAACCCTGCCCGTTTTTCCAATACAGCCAGAAGCATGCTTAATCTTCTTAAATCGAATCCTGTACTCGACCGTTGGGGTGTACCATAGACTGCACTGCTGACAAGGGCCTGGACTTCGATCAGGAATGGTCTGATCCCATCCAGTGTGGAAGCTATGGCTACTCCACTGAGTTTTTCATCGAAATGAGAGAGAAGGATCTCAGAAGGGTTATTAATTTCAATCAAACCGGTGCCCGACATTTCAAAAATCCCTATCTCTGAAGTCGAACCGTAACGGTTTTTGTTGGAACGCAGGATCCGGTAGATGTGATTATGATCACCTTCGAATTGAAGGACAGTATCGACAATATGTTCAAGTACCTTTGGTCCTGCGATGTGCCCTTCCTTATTTATATGTCCGATCAGAATTACCGGAGTGTTCTGGTCTTTGGCTATGTGCATAAGGCGGGTAGTGCATTCCCGGATCTGTGATACACTGCCGGGCGTTGAATCAAGGGTTTCTGTATAAACAGTCTGGATGGAGTC
>CAYZEZ010000208.1:0-8860 GCA_964477295.1 uncultured Bacteroides sp.
TTTCAATATCTGCAGCCGGTTTCTCCCTTGACTTCACACATTCAATGAAGTTTTGTACATGCATCCTGTGCGACATTTGATCTGTTTTATAATCTTCCGGTGCTTTTATCTTCCAGTCTTCCTTCTCGTTGTCCCATTCGGGTAGGACGCTCCATTTCGACCGGTCGATGACCAGTGTACCATTTGAACCCTTGTACTCGAGACCATACAATTGGTCATAGGGTCCCACCTGAATTCCACCATTATGCTGCCAGGTGATCAGGAAATCATCCATCTCATAGATTACATTCTGGGTATCTGCCATTTCGAGAGCCCGGTCTTTGTAGGCAAATATCCCACCTGAAGCCAGTACGGATTTCGGGAAATAGTCTACATCCTTTGCCCATAGTGCCATATCTATCAGGTGTACACCCCAATCGGTCATTAATCCTCCGCCATAATCCCAGAACATCCGCCATGATCCGTGGAACCTGCTTTTGTTAAAAGGCCTGTCGGGTGCAGGTCCCAGCCAGCTATTATAATCGACCCATTCAGGGGCAGGCTCATCAGGTATGGCAACTGTTCCGGCACCGTATCCAAAATTAGCCCATATATTTACCCTCCGAAGCGTACCCAACTCTCCTGATTTAAGATAATCCATGGCCGCCTTCCAGTGTGTTCCGCTTCTCTGTTGTTGTCCTACCTGGACTACTCTGTTATGTTGCCTGGCAGCCTTCAGCATTACATTGCATTCGGCAATGGAATTGCTCAGAGGTTTTTCTACATATACATCCTTCCCGGCCTCACAGGCATGTACAGTTTGCAGGCAATGCCAGTGATCGGGTGTGCCTATGATGACCGCATCGATGTCCTTTCTCTCCAGCAATTTCCTGTAATCTGAATAAAGGTCCGGTTTCTTATCCTGAAGTTCGAGGGTATCTTTGGCCCTGTCTTCCAGGACTTTTTTATCTACATCAGCTATTGCAGCCAGTTCCACTCCGGGCTCCAGCATGAAATCCCGGGCATCGGCAAATCCCATCCCCCTGCAACCGATGAGTCCGATAACCAGTTTGTCACCGGGAGAAATTTTTCTGCGCTGCGCCAGAAGGGATCCCGGCAACAATGAAGCACCGGCGATTGTAGCAGATGTGCTTTGAATAAACTTTCTACGGGTAGTCATAGTTTTGATCTTAAATTTATAACAGTTGAAGATACTAATTAATTTAAGTTGCCGTCTGCTTTAGAGGCTGTGTAAAAATAGCAATATTTTCAGAAAATAGTCATCCTGAATTTATTTCAGGATCTCATTATCAATTAGTTACAGATTCTGATCCCGAGTACTCCCCCCCGAGTGCTCGGGGGGGCACGGCGGGACAGAATGACTATTAACTTAGTTTTTACACAGCCTCTTTAGCTGACGGATCCAGTCGGACACTCATTAAAAGGAACACACCCTGGCCCTTTCTATCATCTCCCATTGCTCTACTTCAGAGAGTTGGGTAAAATACCCGTTGAATCCGGTTATCCTTACCATGAGGTGCGGATAATTTTCAGGATGATCAATCGCATCCAGCAGAACGGATTCATCCAGCGCATTGATCTGGGATTCGGGATTTGAACACCAGGCACATCGCAAAGGACATCCTTTCAAAAAAACAGTAGTCCGGATCCCCGGACCATCATGAAGGGAAAATCGCTGGATATTAAGTATGTTTGCTGAAATGGCCATCACCACGAAAAGTAATGGCTAAATATATAAAAAAATAGAAAGGTACGAGATACGAGGTACGAGGTATCTTTATTCTTAATCACCTCGTAACCCGTAACTCGAAACTATAAAATTACTTCTGTACGAATTTTTCTCTTTCAGTAAGTGTAACAGGATAGATTTTCTTAATCTCTTTTTGTTGAGTAGGCCCGAGATCCTCGTAAGGAATATTGAACTGATCCAGTGCCTGTTTTTCCCTCAGATCGTAAATGGCGTTGAAAATCATATCAACCGCTTCCATGTATTCTCCATACGGGGTCAGATTATCATATTCCAGGACCATTACAAATTTTTTGTTGCTTTTTATGAAATCTTTCAGTTCACGATCCACATCAGCAGGCGTGGTGTTTCTTTCAGCCAGGTTTAATTTATATAATCCAATACCTTTCCCTGGTAATTCTTCCTCCTCAATAAACCTTGCATCCATAGGCGGCAACAACCTGGGCAGTGCCACTGAATGCCTGATCACCGGAGATACGCTCTGATCATAAGGTATACCGGCTTCGGCATATTTCAGTGCATCATTTTCCCTCATCATATGCCTGATCTTACTGACCCACTCCATTTTCATGTTCTTATCCACATGTAAAAGTGCAGTAAGGTAGGGCTGGTCAAGGATTTTGTATGAATTCCTGACTTCATTAAGCTTTTCGGGGAAATCTTTGAAGCTTACTTTTTCATTCTGCAAAATAAGCCCGGGCTCAACACCTGATCCATTTGAATATCCCAGGAACAGGTTGTAAACCTTCCCCTGGTCTTCCAAAATCCTGTACCTTAATATCACTGGCAAATCAATCTTAAGTTTTGTTTTATCCAGCACCAGGTCCATTGAGTTGCCATAATTGGTTTTAGAATAAATGCTTGATTCGGTCTTACTCCACCACAAGGTGAGGTTGTCCCCATCCACTGAAAATTTCATGAACACTTTACTGTTTGAAAGTCCCTCAGGAGAATGTGCCAGCCTGAGCTGACCTTTTTCAGCCTGATAATAATATTCCCTGGTTGTCCCTGAGCTTTCAAGGACATACATTTTCTCCGAATCAAAGCTTACAAGGTTTAAAAAGGATTCTTTTGAGTTGCCCATCCAGAGGCCTGTTAATTCCTGTGAAATTTTACTTGCCTTTAGTTCTGATCTTAGCGTACGTTTTGTTTTATCGGGACTGGTTATGATGAACTCGGCAAATAAAACAAACACCAGCAGTGCGAATGGGATAATGAACAAAGCCTTCAGCTTTGCAGGAATCCCGGATCTGTTTTTTGTCATCATGGCTATTCTTTTTTTAATGGGTTTCAGATTAAAATTGTTGACTAGCTCAACAGAGTGATACGTTATCACCTGTCTGAGCAGTAATGATTGGTAATCAAATAGTCTGAATCCCTGATCGAGTACAACTTTATCGGCTATATATTCATGCGTTGTTTTTAATGCATTCCGTATCTGCCAGGCGAATGGATTAAACCATTGAAACACTGCCAGCCCCTGTGCCAGCAAATGATCCAGGGTATGTCGCTGACGTACATGAACATGTTCATGTGCCAGGATATTCTCCATGTCGGGAGACGGTACGGAATCGAGATTGACGAATACATAATTGAAAAAGGAGAAGGGAGAGAAATCCTCCCTGAGGTCAACCAGCCTGAATCCATTCTTACGAATAACTTTATTCTTTCTCGTAATCATGTACAGGCGGGAACACAGGTATAAAAACCTGCATATAAAATAGAAAACTCCGCCGAAATAGATCAGCAGAATGAAACCTGCCGTCGATATAGGAAAGGAATTCAATTTTCCAACGGCTGCTCCTTCAGTTTCTGCAGCTATGCCGGAAAAGTTCCCGTCATCCATCGGGCTGGTTGGGTCAGGTGACTGACCCGGTTCAAGATTATAATCTTTCATCGTGGATTGATCAACCCGCTCAATAGCATTGTAATTCGGATCTGTCATGGCAATCAACTCTTCATAATAATCCCTGAACTGTATGATCTTAACCGCCGGTTCACGCAGAGATTCATTTCCCGGTATACTGATATTAATATGAAGAACGGGTACCAGCAACACCAGTAAAACAGAACCAACCAGGTAAAACCTGTTGAAATTAAAATAGGTCTCCTTCCTCAGAAATAACCAGTATACATTATACATGATCAGCATGCAGAGGCCGGATTCAAACAGGTATATGAGGAACTTAATCATAAATGATCTATGAATAACGATTAACGATTTTTGATTTTTGAAGTACTTCAGCCTTCATAATTCCTTGTTCAATGTCCGATAATCATGTCTAATTACGAATCACGGTTCTTCTTAAGTTCCTCCAACATCTTAAGGACTTCATCCACCTCCTCCACATTCAGGTTCTTTGTCTCAGACAGGTTGTGCACCACCTGACTGAGGGAATTACCAAAATAGTTTTTCACCAGCTTACGCAGTTGGTCCTTGCTGTACTCATCTTTCGAAATCAAGGGGAAGTACTGGTAAGCACCACCATAAGACTTATATGATATTATTTCTTTCTTCTCCAACACCCTCACTATGGTGGCTACTGTATTATAAGGAGGCTTGGGCTCAGGGTATTCATCGACAATGTCCTTGATGAATCCTTTTTTCATGTCCCAGAGGATCTGCATGATCCGTTCTTCTGCTTTGGTCAGGGTTACCATTTGATTACCATTTAATGAAATAACGAATCAAATGTATTATTTATTTCTTAGTTATCAAAACTTATTTATAAATAATAGCAACTTATTTTTAAGTTTAGAATTCAAATAACAGTAGATCAGGCTATTAAAAAAGGGCACAACTGGCAGTTGTACCCTTAATAATTTTAATCTATCCTAAAAAAGCCCTATTTAATTAAATAATTGAGCGGTAAGGAACTCACAAATTCATCACCAACTTTTAACCTGGCAAAATAGATACCGGATGCAGACCGGGCATTTCCTGGTAATGTTATAGTTATTTCATGCCATCCATCGGTATATGCTGTCAGATCGATACGGTAAACAAGCTGTCCCAGGTAATTATATACCTCCAGCGATTTATCCAGCAAGGCATCGTCCTTATGTACAAACAACCTCAATGTGGTTGAGCCCTCGAACGGATTGGGATAATTCTTCTCAATCCTTGAACCTTTATACTCTTTGGCTGAATTTTTCTCCAACGATAAGACCCTTCCTGGCTGATTACCCGCATAAGCCCAGTCACCTTCAGCTCCAATTGCCTTATCGCTTACCCCTTCCGGCAGGGGCAAAGGTTGATTGACAGTTTGCGCGTCTCCTGAATCTGCCCGCACAATAGAATCTATAGCAATAAACGATGTATATTGGGTAAGAAGGTTATATTTCAATCCAAGACCAGTGATCTCCTCCTTAAGGAGGTTAATATAATTGGTATCTGCACTCCAGGCCCATCCTTCAGTGTACAGGCTCCGGTAATCGTCCAACAACCGGATCCTGTGCCTGGCCCACAGATAGCGGAGGGCTATGTTTTCCTTGTCAGCGGCATATTGGTCCACATCCAGATTGGATGTGTATGTTTGTGATCCACTCAGCCCCTGGACACTTAGGGTACCGGTTGCCGATCCAACCCATTTTCCAAATAGTATGACAGGCCTTTCTGTAATAACATCGGGAACGGCCGGGGGCTCCACATCATACACATCGAAATCGCCAAAATCAACTTCAATATTGGTTAAGACCGGATACTGGACATACTCCCTGAAAAGGTCTGCCTTCTCACTGGCTTCTTCCTGTTTGGTCACCACAAAGGGCTCCCCCATTCCTACATGAGCCATACCCTCTATAATATAGCGGTTAACGCCAGTCCCAATTCCAAATGAAAAGAAATTGGCCTCATTTAAATTGTCCCTGATCAGGTCAAACGCCTCTTTTTCAACCGTCACATATCCATCGGTGGCAATTACAAATGTCCTGGCAAAATTTTCTGTTCCCGGAAGATCAAGCGCCGTCTGCAAGGCAGGCAACAGTTCCGTGCCCCCTCCCCCTTCCTTATCATCAATCGCCTGTAAAGCCATATTAATGTTTTCTTCTGTTGCTGGCAGTGAGGTCGGTGAAAGGACATAATTGCTTCCGGCAAAAAAGACCATGTTGAATCTGTCCTGTTCCCTGAGGTTTCCAACAAGGTCGGTGAGCAGGGCTTTGGATACATCAATAGGGTATCCATACATTGAGCCCGATACATCCATTATAAAGACATATTCCCTTGGTGGGATCTGGTAATCCTGGGGGTTTTCCGGTGGCTGGATCATGGCAAGGAAGAAGTTTTCATCTTCCCCCTCATAGAGCAATAATCCTGAAGCCACCTGTCCCCCGGCAAGCCTGTACCGGAGGATGTAATCCTTATTCCCCATCAGGTCATCTTCACTGCAGGCCACTGCATCCCCTTTAAAATGGTATTTAACTGAAGGATGAGACACGCAGTTCAGTTCCTGGATCTTCATTCCAGCGTTAATAGTGACACCTATATGAAAATCATATAATGGTGCTTCCCCTTCGTGCTGATAGGGTATGGCCGGCCATGTTTCGCCCTCTTCTGATGGGCTCACGTATCTGGGTCCGACTACAGTCGGATATACAAATTCATATACCTTTTCGGTCGGTACCAGCAATTCGGTATAACGCATTTCAATCACAATGGTATCGCCTGGCAGGATATTGGCCACATTCATCTGGAATACATTTGGCCGATCCTGTTCAAGGAGTGTTGCCGTTTTACCCGAGTCTTTAGCTGCCTCATACATTTCGCGGGCTTCTGCTTTTTCTTTGATCCGGGCCATCAATATCCGGTCCCCGATTTCCATCTGCATGTAATATACAGCCGCACGTGTGGAAGCTGGAAAAACATATATTGCTTCCAGGGTTACCTGTCCTTCATTAGTATACATCTGCCTTACTGATACATTGGCAATAACCCCGCTGATTACCACATCGGCCGATGTTGATTTTAAAGGCAACTGATCGATTGTAGTATCCTCGCTCAATACTAAAAAATAAGGTGAGAATGATTTATCTTCTTCTTCATTTGTCACCTGGGCGCTTACCAGCATTGGTATAGCAAGTATTAAGATTTGAACCAGAAGTAATGTTTTTTTCATGGTTATTGGTTAATTTTATTCATAATTAATATTGCGAATTTTGCAGATGTTCATCAACCGATGGTCTCTACATGGATTAGATGGAACATATAGGGTGAAGGTTGCGTCTGAGAAAAGGTTGCGAGGTGTGAGTTACGAGGTGGCTTGAGTTATAGATATTAATAAACTCAGAACAAGATGAAAATACTAACATCGATCCTTTTAACACTCCTGATTTTAAATTCATCATGCAACTATGAGAACCAGGTTGCAGATCAGGTTGCCGATTCTTCGGTATACTTTACAGTTGAACAATTGCAAAGCGATTACAACCAGTTCAGGAACCACCTTGAAAACAACCATCCAAAATTATACCGGTTTGCATCTAAATCATCACTCGATAGTATGTTTGACTCCCATCTTGCCCTGATCACTGATTCAATGCAAGTTGCAGAATTCTATACCCTCCTTGCACCTGTCATTGCTAAAATTGGTTGCGGGCATACCGGTGTATGGCCTCCGTCAGGATTCTGGAGCTCAACTCCTGACAGAATGGTGCCGTTGCATATTTACGCCGGTCAGGATGAGCGGATTTGGATACTCCGTTCACTCGACTCATCCTGTGTTATTCCACCCGGAAGTGAGCTATTGAGCATTAATAATATACCTCTAAAGAAAATGGTTAAGACCTTTTTAAACCAGCTGACTGCAGATGGATATAACCACTCACTGAGAATATGGAAGTTAAACCGCCAGTTCCAAAACCTGTTTGCTCTGAATTATGGTTATTATAGCACCTATGATATTGAATATAATGCAGAAGGGAAAAACCAGTCCACTCAGGTCAGGGCCACATCGGGTGAGGTGATCCGCAAAATACTAAATCCGGTCAGAGATGAAGGCTGGTTATATGGCGACCTGAAATATGAAAGGATGGATGAACACAATGCAGCCCTGATCAAATTATTAACCTTTGCATATTACGGTGATAAAAAATATAAGTTCCATGCTTTTATCGATGATTGCTTCCGGGATATCAGGGAGCATAACATCGAAAACCTGATACTCGATCTGCGAGATAACGATGGTGGCGATCCATATTGTTCGGTTCACCTGCTGGCCTATCTTGAACCTGAACCCATACCCTACTTCTCAAAAAGATACCACGGTTATAAGCACATGGCAGATCCCATCCCCCGTGCTGAACATCCCTTTGAAGGAAACATTTATATACTGATTAATGGCGGAGGGCTTTCCACTACCGGACATTTTACGTCCGTGTTGAAGTACAATAAAACAGGGACCTTTATTGGACTTGAAACCGGAGGAACATACACCTGTAATGATGCCAGCAAAGAAATAGTGTTAGAATATACCAGGATCTATGTCATAAGTGCCAGTAGCACCTTTGCAACTGCCGTAGAAGGATTTACGGATGACCGGGGTATTATCCCAGACATCATCATCGAACCCCGTATAGATGATCTGATTACCGGCAGGGATACTGAGATGGAATATATTTTAAAAGAATTATGATAATCCTGAACCCTTGCCATTTCATCGAATAGAGTACCCGGAACACTGCCCAGCACCCAACACCCACACCCTCTGCTCCCCGGTCACGGATTATTCCTTTTCCTGTTCAGGTAGATAATGAGAAATACCGGGTATCCACAATAAAAAACAGCATTAATAAGGAATCCAAGTAAAATGAGAGCCTGGAATAATTTTTCAGGGAAGAATTCGCCCGTATTGATGGCTGGTATCAGTTCGACCTGCAAGAGAACCACATAAGCGACATACCAGATGATGTTAAAAACTGCTGCCAGGAGTCCAAACATAATGGCTTGCGGCCGGTCACCGAGTCCAAGTATACCACTCACCATATAAATTATGGCAACGACAATAACAAACGGGATGAGATAGCTCCAGAGACTGTGCAACGCAGAGATCATTGCTGGCATGTCAACGAATTGATTTAATTCAACCGGCCAGGGAAAGTTTTCAAATATGGCTCTTT
>CAYZEZ010000209.1:0-8711 GCA_964477295.1 uncultured Bacteroides sp.
AGGTGAAGGATTCAAGTTTTTCCCTGTTGGGTTTATCATGAATACGGTAAACAAATGTTTTTGATTTTGTTTTGCTTGGCGGAATAAAGTCTTCACCCTCAGGCACTTCGGCGCCTCCCGGCTTGCCAATAAATTCAGCTACCCGCTTGTTTGCCAGCAGCATAAATTCTTCAATGAGCTGGTTGGCAGGCTTGTTTTCTTTCCAGAATACCCCAAGCGGATATCCGTTTTCATCGATTTCAAACTTAACTTCCACGCGCTCAAATGCAAATGACCCGTTTTTAAACCTGGCTTTCCTTAGCTTTTGTGCCAGCTGATGGAGGGTAAGGATCTCCTCACTTAGATCTCCCCTGCCTCCCTCAATGATTTCCTGGGCTTCTTCATAGGTAAATCTCCTGTCGGACCTGATAATTGTTTTCCCAAACCATTCATCCACTACCTCTCCATGTTCATTCATTTTGAAAACAGCAGAAAAACAGAGCTTCTCCTCCTCCGGCCTGAGCGAACAGATCATATTGGATAACCTCTCGGGAAGCATGGGCACAACTCTGTCGACAAGATATACTGAAGTTCCCCTGTCAAATGCTTCCTGTTCAATCAAACTTTTAGGATCCACATAATACGATACATCGGCTATGTGTACTCCCACCTCCAATAATCCGTCCCGGTCTTTTTGCAATGACAGGGCATCATCAAAATCTTTTGCATCCACCGGATCAATTGTAAAGGTGGTTACTTTTCTGAAGTCCCTTCTTTTATTTATCTCTTCCCGGGAAATTTTATCCGGGATTTGTTCCGCCATCTCATCCAGCTCCTTTGGGAACTTATTAGGTAATTCAAATTCTGCAAGGATTGCGTGCATTTCAACACTATGCTGGCCAGGATCACCTAATACCTCAATGACCTCCCCAACCGGGTTTTTAGAATTTTTTGGCCAGTCGGTAATTTTTGCAATTGCTTTTTGACCGTTTTTTGCACCTTTTAATTTGTCGCGTGGTATAAACAGGTCATAAGGCATCTCTTTCGAGCCTGGATTCAAAAAAGCAAAATGGTCTGATACCTCAATAATTCCGACAAATGTCTTCCTGGCCCTCTCAATAATCTCCACTACCTCACCTTCAATCCTTGCCCTTTTACGCCTTGCGTATAAATAAACCTTTACGTAATCTCCGTTCAATGAATGATTAAGGTTGTTTCGAGAGACAAATATGTCTTCTTCAGAAGCATCCGAAATTATATATGCATATCCGAACTGGGTCATGTCAACCTTCCCGTAAATATGTCCCCCTTTTGATTTGAGTTTATATTTTCCCGGGTATACCTCAACCAGGTCGCCCCGTTCCCCTAAATATTCAAGCACCTGGTTAATCAGCTGTCTCATTGAATTATCCGAGATATCCAAACGCTTGGCAATTTGTTTATAGTTTAAGGTCTGTGTGGGATTATTTGAAAAAATGCCCAGGATTGTATTCGACATTGTGCTCTTGTTGAATGAAGCCGAAGGTCTTTTATTTTTCCCTTTTCTGGCCATAATAAATTTTTACCGAATTTAGGAAATATTATTTAACCCCTTTGTGTAACTTAGCAACAAAGAAGGTGCGAGTTGCGAGGTACTGGTTACAAGGTCACTGATAATTGCACAACTCGCAACTAGTAACTGGTAACTCTTTTAATCTTAGTTATGTCCGATTCACTTCACATCTATAATACCCTATCCAGAAAAAAGGAACTTTTCAAGCCGATTCTTCCTCCCTTTGTCGGGATGTATGTCTGCGGCCCTACTGTTTATGGCGACCCACACCTGGGTCATGCAAGGCCTGCAGTAACCTTTGATGTATTGTTCAGGTACCTGAAATATCTTGGATACAAAGTAAGGTATGTCAGGAATATTACAGATGTTGGGCACCTTGAACAGGATGCAGACGAAGGAGAAGATAAGGTTGCAAAAAAAGCCAGGCTGGAAGAATTAGAGCCGATGGAGGTTGTTCAGCATTATATGAATGAATACAGGAATAAGATGGCGCAACTCAACATCATGCCACCGAGTATTGAGCCTGTAGCTTCTGGTCATATCATTGAGCAGCAGACATTGGTTGAGAAAATCATTGAAGCGGGATATGCCTACGAAAGTAACGGATCTGTTTATTTCGATGTTGAGAAGTATAACAAGGATCATCATTATGGCAAATTATCAGGAAGAAAAATTGAAGACCTGATCTCCCAGACAAGCTGTATCCTCAAACAAACGGATAAGCACAGCCCCCTTGATTTTGCGATCTGGAAAAAAGCTCAACCTGAACATATTATGAGATGGCCTTCAGAGTGGAGCGAGGGATTCCCGGGATGGCACATCGAGTGCTCCGCAATGAGTAAAAAATACCTGGGTGAACAGATTGATATTCATGGGGGCGGGATGGACCTGTTGTTTCCTCATCATGAATGCGAGATAGCCCAGACAGTGGCGGCACAGGGAAAAGAATCGGTAAAGTACTGGATGCACAATAACATGATAACCCTGAACGGTCAGAAAATGGGTAAATCCCTTGGAAATGCAATTACCCTGGATGAGTTTTTCAGTGGAAATCATAAACTTCTGGATAAGGCTTACAGCGCTTCAACCATCCGGTTTTTTATGCTCCAGGCACATTATCGGAGCACTCTTGACTTCTCAAATGAAGCACTGCAGGGGGCTGAGAGGGGATTGGACAGGCTAATTGAAGGAATAGCAAATATCGAAAAGATCAAACCTTCAAAAGAATCATCCATTAATCCAGAAAAAATAATAACGAAGGTCCTGGAGGCTATGAATGACGATCTCAATACACCTGTGGCCATTTCAGTTCTTTTCGACGGAATAAAGGATATCAATTCAGCGGTAAGTGGCCAGGCTAAAGTTACGAAAGAAGATATTATGATCTTCAGAGAAATATATCATTCTACAACTTTTAATATCCTGGGAATAGTGCCGGAAAAAGTACTTTCAGTTAACGAAGGACTCATTTCTGACCTTATTAAACTTCTGCTGGAGCTCAGAATTGAAGCCAGGAAAAACAAAGACTTTAAGATGGCAGACAAGATCCGCGACGATCTGGTAAAAATGGGAGTGGAAGTGCGCGACACTGCAGAAGGCTTTGAATTCAAGATAACATAACAACCGGCGACTCATTGTGTATAAATCCAGGCCTATACTTATTGGGAATCTTACCCTTGGAGGAGATGCCCCGGTTCGCATACAATCTATGACCAACACCCGTACGGGTGATGTTAAGGCAACAGCCGGCCAATGTAAGCGTATTCTGGAGGCAGGTGCTGACCTGGTCAGGATAACAGTACGGAATCTGGATGAAGCGGATAAGTTATCGGCCATAAAGGAAAAGCTCACGCTGGATGGATACCATCAACCACTTATAGCAGATGTTCATTTTAATCCTGATATAGCCTTTAAGGCGGCCGTGTTTGCAGATAAAGTCCGGATCAATCCTGGAAATTTCGGTGGTCCTGGATTCAAATCCCAACTCCTCTCACTTATTGATATTTGCAAAAAACATGAAACTGCAATCCGGATAGGCGTAAACCATGGTTCCCTTTCGGAGAGGATCATGAATGCTTATGGAGACTCTCCTGAAGGGATGGTAGAATCCGCTCTTGAATATCTCAGGATTTGCAGGGAATATGATTTTAAGCCTGTGGTTGTATCCCTTAAATCGAGCAATACCAGGACCATGATCCATGCCAACAGGCTTCTTGTTCAAAATCTTTTGCAGGAGGGAATGGATTGTCCCATTCATCTCGGTATTACCGAAGCCGGTGCAGGAGATGACGGGCGTATGAGGTCGGCCATTGGAATAGGTACCCTTTTGACTGATGGAATTGGAGACACCATTCGTGTTTCCTTAACGGAGAAGCCTGAAAATGAAATCCCTTTTGCCATCAAGGTAGCAGGCATTTCCTCAAAAAGGAGATCGCCAGCAGGAGTTACCATTGATGACATAAAAGTTTCTTATCGCAGACGTAAATCAAACCCTGCCGGTATTATTGGAAATAATAACCCACCGGTGGTTATTGCTTCAATGGATCCTGATATTGGCCATGCACCTGTTCATTCCCAGCCCTTACCGGACCTGATTTTTGATAAAAAAATAAAAACGATTTTTAATTCAGAAGACTGGTTACAACCTGGTAAAACAGAGCAAATCACACTTATCAGGACAATCGATTTTCTGCAGGGTAGAGTTCCGGCTGATAAATTATTTTTTATCGAAAGTTTGCCGGAAGAATTAAACAACCTCACCATCAATGCATTAAAAGAGTCCGGCAAGGCTATTCTGATTATAAATCAAACTTCAAACGACCATTCGTTAGGAATGAGTAAGTTATCTGATGATTTTTTTTCATCTGAATGTCATACGCCTGTTATTCTGAAGCTTGTGTGCAGGCAAAAAGAAAGGGAAGATTATTTGATTCATACAGCTGTCGAACTGGGGGGATTATTTGTCGATGGACAGCCGGATGGGATCTGGCTGGAGAATGAGTATTTTTCACAGTCCGAAAATGTCCAGATGGCTTTTAACCTGTTGCAGGCTTCCCGGGCCAGGATGTCGAAAACAGAATACATCGCCTGTCCCTCCTGCGGGAGGACACTTTTCAATATTGAAAATGTACTTGAAACAATACAGAAAGCCACAAGTCACCTGAAACATTTGAAAATCGCAGTAATGGGTTGCATAGTTAATGGCCCGGGAGAAATGGCAGATGCCGATTACGGGTATGTCGGATCGGGTAAAGGTAAAATTACGCTTTACAAAGCCAGGAAGGCTTATAAAAAAAATATCCCGCAGGAAAATGCTATCGAAGAATTGATAAACCTGATCAAGGCAAACAATGATTGGGTAGAACCAGATTAGAACAACAATATGATTAACCTGAAAGACATTAAAAATATTATCCTTGACCTGGGAGGTGTAATCCTTGATCTTGATTTTGAGAGCAGTATACGTCAATTTAAAAAGTTAGGGATAACCGATATCGTAGACTTATACCATATCCCTGAACACTATCCATTTTTTAAACAATTTGAAAAAGGATTGATCACTCCCGGGCAATTGCGTAATGAAATAAGAAAAGCAACCGGCAATAACATTCCTGACGAGGAAATAGATGCTGCCTGGAATATTATAAGCGCAGGGTTTACAAAGGGCTCAATTGAAACCGTCATAAAGCTAAAAAGCCGCTTCAGGCTATTCCTGCTGAGCAATACCAATGCCATACATGAGGTTTATTATCATAATCAGTTGTTTGAGGGGCACGGCATCAAGAACCTGGCTGAAATTTTTGAAAAGGTTTACTACTCGCATGACCTGCATATGAGAAAACCGGATGCAGAGATCTTTGAATTTGTATTGAATGACAGTCACCTGATCCCGGGAGAGACACTGTTTATTGATGATACACTTGTTCATATTGAAGCTGCTTCCAGCCTGGGGATTAAAACATATCACCTGTGTCCGCCTCAAAGGATTGAGGAGGTTTTCGCTTTATGAAGGTAAACGGCAAAACATATCAGACCATCTGGCTGGATGAAAAAGATCCTGTACAGATTAATTTTATCAACCAGAACTATCTTCCCTTTCGATTTGTGGTTGAAAAACTGAAAACATCAGAAGAGGTTTATCATGCAATACTCGACATGAAACTGCGTGGTGCCCCCCTGATTGGTGCAGCAGCAGCTTTCGGAGTATACCTTGCAGCCCTGGAATCATCCGGCAAATCAGATCCCGATAAATATATCATTGAAAGTGCAATGATGCTCTCTGCCTCCAGGCCAACTGCAGTAAACCTGTCGGCATCCATCGAAAGACAGCTTCAGGCTGTTTCAAAGGTTCAGACGACCGAAGAAAAAATTGCCGTCACATTGAACAATTGCCAGGCTATCCTTGAGGAAGAAAAGAAATCGAGTTACCAGATCGGCCTGCATGGATTAAAGCTAATTGAAGCGTTAGCAGAAAAATCAAACGGGAAACCTGTAAACATACTAACCCATTGCAATGCAGGATGGCTGGCCTGTATTGATTATGGCACTGCCACGGCACCCATTTACCTGGCCCATGAGAAAGGAATTCCTGTCCATGTATGGGTGGATGAGACCCGGCCCAGGAACCAGGGAGGCCGGCTTACAGCGTGGGAGTTGAAGCAGCAGGGTGTGCCTCATACTGTAATCGTCGACAACGCAGGAGGGCACCTGATGCAACACGGGCAGGTCGATATGGTCCTGGTTGGAAGCGACAGGACCACCCGAACGGGAGATGTTGCCAATAAAATTGGAACCTATCTGAAAGCCCTTGCTGCCAGAGACAATGATATACCCTTTTATGTAGCCCTTCCCTCCACCTCTATCGATTTTAACCTGGAGGATGGTATAAGGGAAATTCCCATCGAAGAAAGAGATGAAGAAGAGATACGCTATATCAACTGGAAATCTGATAAGGTTCCATTGATAAATAATAACAGCCCGGTACTGAACATTGGTTTCGATGTTACACCGGCCAGGCTTGTCACCGGCCTTATTACTGAAAGGGGAATCTGCGAGGCAAGTAAAAATGGAATAAAAAGCCTGTTCCCCGAAAAGGATAAAAAATGAAGCTTGCCATCATTGCAGACATACATTCAGATTTTAAAAGCCTGGAGAAAGCATTCACGGAGATCAGGAAGTCGGGATATGACCATTTTGTATGCCTGGGTGATATTGTGGGTTATAGTTATCACTATCATAAATATTTAGACGGACGCGATCCGGATGCATGCATCGAACTGGTAAAAGAATACTGTGACATCTCAATAGCGGGCAATCATGATCTTTACTGGTCGGAGCGGTTATGTGATTATTTTATGTCGTCCGGCGTTCCCGGAAACTGGTATGACCTGAACCTGACTCAACAACTGGAAATTTCAGAGGGCAGGTTCTGGTTATATGATGATGAAGAAAACCGTCCTGTCATGGAGGAGAACATAAAGTACCTGAGATCCCTTCCCGAGATAAGAATATTCCATTGTAAAAAATATTCAATCCTGTTCTCCCATTTCCTGTATCCCGATCTAACAGGTTCTTCGCGGTTTTTCCCTGAGACGGAAAAAGATTTCGGGCCCCATTTACAATTCTTGAGGAAGTGTAAATGTATTCTTGGAATAATGGGACACGGACACCTTCAGGGCTATTCTGTGGCCTCCGAAAAAAAGCTTATATACAACTATTTTGGTGAATATAAACTGGGCAGGCATCACCAGGCTATCATTGTTCCTGCCGTAACCCGCGGGGACAGCCTGAACGGGTATTTAATGCTGGATTCGGATTCTATGAAAATAGAAGCAATTAAGTTGGATTAGCGGGATGTTGAAGATAAAGAATGTATACCTTTGCAAACTTGTTTAACCTGCTTACTATTGATTTTAAATAATGAAATTATCAGGGATCCGGCTGAAGCATGTCGTGCAATACATTTTACCATCGATTGGAGTTCTGGGATTATTTATTGCTTTTCTGCTGATTTCCATTCTTCCTGAAATCAATATCAACCTGGAGCAAAACCGGAACGAAGCAATTCAATTGATCGCATTTTCCGGTGGAATAACAATTATTCTTACCCTCATTTTGATTTACCTGGTCAGGCGTGCCATATTGTCGGACCAATTAAAGGATATATCAAGCGAAGAACTGGTTGATTCAAAAGAAAAATACAAGGCCTTGCTGGAAACATCTCCGGAAGGTATTGTAATGATCGTAGGCGAAAAACCGGTATATGCCAATATGATTTTCCAGGCCATAACAGGTTGCACAGAACAGGAGATCCTTGAAATGAATTATACCGACCTGTTCACCGGAAAATTAAAATCTGAACACAGCCTGCCGGGATTATTGGAAACCCTTGACAAGTCGGGGAAGACAATTAACTTCGAAGCAAAGATCAACTGCAAGAATAAAAGCACCCGTGATATTGTGGTTATGGCCTCAAGGATAACTTATCTCGACAAAGAAGGTATCCTGTTTATTGTTAAAGACATCACGGGGAAGGAGAAGATCGGGATCGAAGAAGATAGTCTTTCGGATGAATTACAATCTTCTCTCCTTCTCATGAACCTTCCTGTTTCTTCTTTCATGAAAGAAACGGTTACCTGTAATATGAACCAACCGATTACAGAGGCTGGAAAATTGATGAACAAAAGAAACCAGGATGCCATATTGATAACACAGGAGGGTCAAAAACACATCGGTATCATAACAGATTCAGATTTACGTGACCGGGTTATTGCGGGTGAGCGCCCTGCAGATAATCCGGTTTTTGAAGTAATGAGTTCACCGCTGGTTACCATATCGGATCAATCATTGCTTTTCGAAGCCTCACTGCTCATTGAAGAAAAAAAGATATCTCACCTGCCGGTGATTAATAAAAACGGTGACATCATTGGAATTTTCAGTAAAAATGATGTGCATGAAATTCAAAGAAATTCTATCTCATATATCATTAAAGAAATCCGTAATGCCGGTACAGTAGATGGCCTGAAAGCTATCCATGGAAAAGTACCGGGATTGGTTAAAACCCTTATGGACAGCGGGGCAAAGATCCACAACATTACACATCTGATCAGTTCAATTACCGATGCAATTACGGAAAGGGTAATTGAATATGCCATTGAAGAAATGGGAGAACCCCCTGCAA
>CAYZEZ010000210.1:0-8648 GCA_964477295.1 uncultured Bacteroides sp.
GCCGGAGGAACCAGTGCCCGTCCCGAACTTAATGTAACCGACCAGGTTCTTTACGAACTGGGTGAAAGCGGGAATAAATTACTTACCATACGTGCTGAACCCTATGTAAAGGAATACATCGACAATGATCCGTATTATGATAAAAAATGGCTAGGTTTCTATTCCCGCGAGGTATCCTGGGAATTGGGGCCGGATGATCCCTTTAACCTGTATTGCCCTCAGATTACCTTATATATCGGTCCTCCGGAACCAAAAATTTTCAGTGACGATGCGGATTTCGGGACTGTCGAGAACTTTGATTTTACACCTTCAAAATTTGGTTTCTGGCTGGTCAGGGAAGATGAAGGTGATGCGCGGCTTTTACTTGCTCAGAGACCTGCTCCCATCAATGGATCACCCGGTGGTATAGCAGTCTATAACATGGAAACCTATGGCGATTTTGACATCAGCGTAAAAGCAAAACTAAATAAGCTCAAGGGTGAAGCTTTAGATCCCAAAGCAGATTTTGTAATCGTATTTGGTCATACGGGGCCGATGGATTATACTTACATGCGTTTTACCGGGGAAGACATCAACGGTTTTTACCAGGTGGATACTACGGGAGGTGGAACGGTCAGCGAAATCGGAGCCCTGAAAACGGAACCGGCTATTGCAGATACAAATTATCATGACTACAGGCTGGTACGATCAGGCACAACGGTCACGGCCTACATCGATGATGCGGAATACATGACGTTAACTGATGCTGCACTTGGTGTTGAAGGAATGATCGGGCTGGGAAGTTATAATGATATTGCCCTGTTTGACGACTTTGTCGAAGGAGCAGGCGGTGGTCCGGGAGCCGTTAATGACTTGAACCAAACCATGTTTAATCTCTATCCGAATCCTGCCAGTGATCAGATTCATATAGAAGCCGATCAGAATATTCAAAAACTGGTTATTACCAATATTATAGGACAGGAGATTCTCACTATAGATAACATCCTGTCAACTTCAATTAATGTAGATATATCCGGATTTGAAACGGGAATCTACTTTATCACGGTACAAGGATCAGGAAACAAACCTTCAATCGGGAAATTACTGGTTAAATAGAGCTAAATTATTAATTCATAGGTTGCCAGATTGGCAACCTATGAATAGCCAGTTAGCGCAAAAAGAATCAGTTTCGATGTGTTATCGCACAATTGAGTTCTTAATAGAGGCGAACTTTTATTTAAACGCCATTTGAAACAATTCATACTATTATATAAATATTATAATTATACAACTTATCAATAGTATACAAAAGCATGAGTTTTTCAATTATCCGCCAAATATTCTGCGTAAATACCTAAAGTTCAATGACTTATATTTGGATATTGTAAAATTTATTTATTAATTTGTTTATAATATAAAGAACCAACATTACCAATAACCAATCCATTAACCTAATTTAAAAAGCATGAAACATTTTAACTTTTTGAAATTTTTTCTTGCTTCAATTCTTTTGTCGTTTATGATATCAACGGCTTTTTCACAAGTCAAAATGGATACTATCTGGACCACAGCAGATGTAACACTTGGAAGTGGTACGGGCCAGGCACTTGGAGATTATAAATCAAGAAATTTTGGAGCCGACGGCAGCATGGAGATGTGTAATTTTGATGACAATGAGGCTTTAATGTCCTATTTTGAAGCCTGGTGTAAATTTGACCTCACCGAAGTGGCAGCATCCATTCCGGACGGGCAGGATATCCTGTATACTCAACTCCTGCTCAGGATATCCGCCAATACAGGCCAGGGGTATTATGCATATCACCTTAAGGACATTGATGACTGGGAAGAGGGGAATGGCGATAACAATACGCTTTCTACTGAAGGTGGACTTACCTGGGACGATGCCCAGCTACTTGATTATGAGAATGAAGCCAATTACACCCTCCTTAGAACAGTTCCTCTGGAACCTGCTCTCTTTGATGAGTTTGATGTCACATCAGCTGTTAAATACGAACTGGGAGATGATGGAAATAAAATCATGACATTAAGATTCTCACCTTACATAACGGAATATGATGAGGTTACTAGTCCAAAAGCATGGTTGGGATTTTGGTCCAGGCAATCACCCTGGGGTTCCCTTCATCCAGACCTGAATATTGCTGTTGATGCTCCCCACCTGGTTTTCTATATCGGTTCCCCTGAACCTAAAGATTTTAGTGATATTGCAAATTATGGGAATATAGATAATTATACAAAAACACCATCGAAATATGGTTACTGGCTGGTTCGTGAAGATGAGGGTGATGCACGGCTGATCATTGCAGAGAGGCCTTCTCCTATCAGTGCTACCCCTGGCGGAATTGCCGTATATGATCAGGAAACGTACGGAGATTTTGATATAAGCGTCAAGGCCAAACTGAATAAAATTAAGAGCGAAGCGCTCGATCCGGCAGCAGATTTTGCGATTGTATTCGGCTATAAAAACAGTATGGAATACAGTTACATGTTGTTTACAGGAGAAGATAAAAACGGATTCTATACGGTGGATACCATCGGCGGATTGCACAAAACGGAAGTGGGCGATCTGAATGCTGCGCCAGCAGTTGCGGATACAAATTATCATGACTACAGGCTGGTACGATCAGGCACAACGGTAACGGCCTACATCGATGATGAGGAATACATGACGTTAACTGATGCTGCACTTGGTGTTGAAGGAATGATCGGGATGGGAAGTTATAATGATATTGCCTTCTTCGATGATTTTAAGGAAGGCGAAGGAGAACCCATATCCGTCAATAACCTGAATGAAACAGAATTCCAGGTTTACCCTAACCCGGCAAAGGATAAATTGTTTGTCACTTCAGACAGCAAAATTTATAAGCTTGTAGTTTCTAACATAACAGGCCAGGAGGTTGTGAAACTAAATATAATCAGATCAGGACAGGTTATAATCAATACCTCTCAACTGGAAAGTGGTATGTATTTTATAACTGTTTATGGATCCGGTAATCATTCAGCGACAAAGAAATTTATTATTGAATAAATGAACCAGGTCTCTTGAACAGTAAGATTGAATGTGAGGGTCAGCAATGTATTGTTCAGGCTTTCAATTTACAACTTATGAAGACTGTGAACCAGCGTAAAAGATATTTTATCGTAGTATTAATTGAATTTATTCTGGTTTTACTGATTATTGTTGGAATCCTGGTCATACTGAGTTTTGTAATATAAGTGTAGCTTAATACCTTAAATATTAATCAATAAATATAAACAAGAGCAAAAAAGTTAAATTATGAGAAAATTAAGAATCAGTTTTTTATTGATGGTTTTTTCACTGCTGGTCATTTTTCCGGCATGTGAGAAAGAGGTTGAAGATCCGGATGGATGCTATACCCTGTCCATCAAAAAAGAAGGTGAGATCGTCATTCTTACCGAACCATACACTGTGGAAGCCGGAACCGCCATCTCATTTAATAATTGCGGAAAAGCCGATTTCTATTCCTTTTTCTCCGGAAATCCCGGCCATATTTATGCCGAATACATTGATCCGGCGGATTCGACAACAACCGGTACGGATACCAACGCAATCGGGGATGTAAGTGTAACCTATTCTACTCCGGGCCAGTATACGGCCACTATTTTAATGACTAATCGGGCGATTAGTGACCCGGATAATATAAAGCAGCTGGTTATGAATTTTGAAATTACTGTAGAAGAACCTGTTGAAGAGTAAGTCTTTATAAAGCAAATAACCTAACCTAGAAAAAATTATGATAATGAGCAAATTAAAATTTAAGAAAGTATTAATGTTCTTCCTTGCAACATTACTTTCTGCTTTCAGTGTTATGGCACAGCAACGAACCATTACCGGAACGATAACAGATGTCACCGATGGCACATCACTGATAGGTGCAAATGTAGTGATCAAGGGGACCACATCGGGTACAGTAACTGATGCATCCGGACACTTTTCAATTAATGCTTCACCCAGTGATGTGCTGGTATTCTCATTTGTGGGATATAGTGCCCAGGAGATCGAAGTGGGTGACCAGACTGAAATCAATGTCAACCTGATGCTTGCCTATGAGGCACTCGATGAACTGGTGGTTGTCGGATATGGCTACACCAAAAAGAGTGACCTTACCGGAGCTATTGTCACCATATCCTCTGAGGATCTTGCTGTCCGTCCCGTATCCAGAATCGATTATGCTTTACTAGGACAGGCTGCCGGTGTTCAGGTAACCAATACAAGTGGAATGCCGGGATCGGGTCCTTCAATCAGGATCCGTGGACACGGATCACTTCAGACGACCAACAGCCCCTTATGGGTAATTGACGGATACATCGGTGGTGATATCAACTCCGTTGCACCTGAAGATATTGAAAGCATAGAGATCCTTAAGGATGCATCCTCTACTGCCATTTACGGGGCACGAGGAGGAAATGGTGTTATACTCGTTACTACCAAGAGGGGAAAATCAAACCAGAACAGGATTAATTTTTCCTATTACCATACGGTACAAAATGTTGAGAAATACATGGACCTTTTGAACAGGGAGGAATACTGCACCCTGAAGAACAGGGCACTTACAACGGATGGTTTTCCGGAATTTTTCACCCAGGGACAGATTGATGGAACCGAACCCATTAACGGGTATATTGCAGATACCGACTGGCAAAAAGCGATTTTCAGGACCGCACATGTGAATTACTACAACCTTTCAGTCTCCGGTGGAAGTGAAAAAACAACCTATGCGCTTTCGGCCAATTACCGTGAAGATGATGGCATTATTTATGATTCCGATTTTAAAAGGAGCGGTGTGCGCCTGAACCTCGATCATCAGTTCAGTGACAAGATCCATGTAGGGGTTACTTCAAGCGCCTTCCGGACAGAAGGGAATAGTTTTAGTGTAACCACAGGGTGGTCACTCGGTGCTGCCGGCGGAGCGCTGACTTCGTTTCCTTATTATCCCCTCTACGATGACAATGGAGATTTTTATAAAGGCGAAGACCAATGGGATAATCCAAGGCTGGCAGCAGAGGACCAGGAAAACAATTCAATCACTTCCTCGATATTGGGAAATGTTTTTTTTACATATGAAATCATCAAAGGCCTTACCTTAAAAGCAGATATTGCCGGTGACTACCGGAACAGCCAGAATAACCAGTTTGCACCATCTTATTTGCATGGCGCTACTGCTACGCGTCATTTGAACAGGGCCGGCATTTCTGATGCCAACAGCAACAAGTGGATCGGAAGCTTAACGGCCCATTACGAGAAACAAATAGCAGAAAACCACTTGATCAAAGCCCTTTTTGGCGTTGAACAACAGGTGATCAATTCCAACAGCAACAGTATGGAAGCCTGGGATGGAACCGTAAGGGAATCCTTTCTATGGTATAATATGGGAGCCTATATAATTGACAACCGTGGAATCGGTTCAGGGGCATCAGGTAGTGTATTTAAGTCAGTATTTGGTCGTGTAGACTATAACTTCCTGAACAGGTATATCTTTGAAGCGACTGTCAGAAGGGACGGATCGTCCAAATTCGGGCCCAAGGATAAATGGGGAACATTTCCATCAGCTTCAGCTGCATGGAAATTATCCGAAGAGGATTTTGTTAAAAATCTTGGAATCTTTGATAATTTAAAGCTTAGGGTCAGCTGGGGTATTTCAGGTAACGACAATATAGCGCTTTATCAGTGGCTTCCCAGGATGGCCGTAGGGAACAATCGCTCAAATGCTAATTTCGGGGCTGTTGGCGGTTCAGGTGGAGATGCTTCATTTATAGGATCTTCCATCTGGATAATACCAAATGAGAGCGTACACTGGGAGGAGCATGCACAGACCGATATTGGTTTGGATTTCGGATTCATGAACAACAGGCTGAGGCTTACTCTCGACCTGTATAACAGGAATACGACGGAACTCCTCTGGAACTATCCCCTGCCCTTGTATACAGGATATGGTGATGGCTGGAATGCAGGTACGGTAAATGTAACCTCCAATGTGGCAGCCATGAACAACAAGGGAATTGAAATGGTTCTGGGCGCCGACATCGTTGCTCAGGGTAATTTCCGGTGGTCCGTTACCGGAAACCTTTCCATTAACAGGAATGAGGTGGTAGACCTGGCCAATGATACGGAATTTTTTGCCGGTGTGACTAAAGTAGAACCGGGTAAACCAATCGGAAACATCTGGGGTTTCATTACCGATGGGATTTTCCAGGAAGGGGATGACATTGCCAATACTCCCAGATTCACCGGCGATGAAGGTGCCGGAGACCAGAGGTACGTTGATGCCAACGGAAACGGAGTTCTTACTGACCAGGATATGGCGGTCATAGGCAGCGCCCTGCCCGACTACATTTTTGGAATTGTGAATACATTATCCTATAAAGGATTTGAATTGCATACGATCATCAACGGTGTACAGGGAATTGACATGTACAACGGAACCCGTCAGGGATTATCCGTAGGTGATATGGGTGAGTTCAATGGTGGTAAATGGATGCTCGATGCCTGGACACCAGAGAATCCTAATACTGACATCCCGAGAGTAAGGGACAGTTACATCGATAAAACAAGTGACCGTTTTGTAGAGGATGCTTCCTTCATACGGGTATCAAACATACAGCTGTCTTATACAGTGCCAAATAAGATTTTATCAAGGGTAAAAATGCAGAATCTGATGGTATATGCCAGTCTGCAGAATTATTTTACCATAACCAAATATTCGGGTTTTGATCCGGAAATGCATTCAGGCGGAAACAGTAACCTGAATCTGGGGTATGATAAGCATAATTACCCTTCTGTAAAAAGCCTCACTTTTGGTGTGAAGATAGGTATTTAAAATATTAACATTAAATATTCAACCAGATGAAAATTCAAATAAAAAATATAGTCAGAGCTGGAATGTTTTTATTAACATTGGGATTATCCGGTATGTTTGGTTGCCAGGATCTGGATGAGCCACCCCCAGGAGTACTTGATCCCTCAACCTATTTTGAAACCCAGCTTGATGCTCTGGCCGCACTTACAGGTGCATATGCAGGGCATTATGGCGGTGCACAGAGGTATTACCTCAAGTCGTGGATCGTTTGTGTCAGTTGCGGATCAGACAATATGGGGGATGGTTTCGGAGGTATCCAGGAACGGAAAGAAATGGACCGGTTTAAATTTGACCCGGCCTTCAGTGATTTTTACTTTATATGGTGGAATGCATACCTCATTATCAACAGGGCCGGGAACGTCATTGCCAACGTACCGGAAATGCCGGACAATGTATTTGACTCACCGGAACTAAAGAAGCGGATCGTTGCCGAAGCCCGGTTTTTAAGGGCCCAGAATTACTTCAACATCATCCGGCTATTTGGTGATGCAGTATTTCACGGTGATAATTATGTCAGCGATCCAGTAGGGGCAGCAGATCTGACCAGGACCGGTGTTGAAGTGATTTATGATTTTATTATCAGTGAACTGGAACTTGCGGAGAAGGACCTGTGGGACAGGGAAGACACTGAGAAGGGACGTGCAACACGAGGTGCAGCCCAGGCATTTCTTGCAAAGGTATACCTGACCCGGGCCGGCTGGAGGCTGGATGCCCATACGAATACTATGGTCAAGGGGGATCAGTCATACTGGGCCAAGGCTGCCGAGTGGGCGAAGAAATGCATGGATGAAGGACATTATGCCCTGAGGGCAAATTACAGGGAGGTATTTCCCGCCGATGATGCTGATTACGACCTTTATGAAAACAATGAAGAGCATATCTTTTTCGTAAACTGTGTAGCAACAAATAACTGGTTCGAAACCAAATTATACTGGGGACCCAGGCTGGCGAACGGTGAAGGAGGGTTTTCATCCTTCGTGGGTGAGAAAGAACTCATCTATTCATTCGAGCCGGGAGACCAGAGGGACGAGGTAGCAAATCTGTACTATGTGATAGATGAACTGGAAGAGGAACAACCGCTGGATGCTGGTAATGCCAGTTACTGGTGGCCTGGTATGGCCTTTCCGCATGTGAATAAATACCTGCCGGATGAGGATGACTATAAATTCCCACCCTCCGAGAATGCTTCAGGCACAAACTACCCGCTGATGAGGTATGCTGAAGTACTGCTGGTATATGCCGAGGCTGTTAATGAAGCAAACGGCGGCCCTAATGCAGAGGCCATAGAAGCTTTTAACAAGATCAGGCGTCGTGCCGGAATTAGTGAATGGCCAAATGTTAATGATGTAAACGGCAATCCATACCCGAATACCCAGGAAGGATTCCGCCAGGCTATACGCCAGGAAAGAAGATGGGAGCTTTGCTATGAGGCGAAAAGGCTGTTCGACCTGAGAAGGTGGGGAATCCTGGAAGAAACATTCCAGGCACGGGCTACAGCTCCCGATGCCACATTACAAGACGGCATCAGGGCACAGAATGTTGAAATGAAACATAACCTGTTCCCGATTCCTCAGACGGAGATCCAGAGGAACAATAAACTTACGCAGAATCCTGGATTTTAATATTAACAATTTAATTAACAGAGTAATACTTTATTTACTCACTAAAACTCAAGCTTATGAAAAACGTTTTTCGAATTTGTTTCACACTTGTTTTCGTGTTGCAGGCGGTTTTCGTGCTCGGGCAGTTTACGCCTGAGTGGGATTCCATCAA
>CAYZEZ010000211.1:0-8641 GCA_964477295.1 uncultured Bacteroides sp.
AAAGGGTGTGTATTCGGCATACACACCCTTTAATTAATTCTGCTATGCAGGTGAGTTATTTTCTGATGGCTGCAATTCCAGGAAGTTCCTTCCCCTCAATATATTCCAGCATGGCACCACCGCCGGTGGATACAAAGCTGACCTTATCTTTTAACTGGTACTTGTTCACAGCAGCCACAGAATCTCCTCCACCAACCAGGCTGAAGGCTCCGGCAGCTGTTGCATCGGCAATAGCCAGAGCCACACTTTTAGTCCCGTTCTGGAAATTGCTCATTTCAAAAACACCCATAGGCCCGTTCCAGAGTATTGTTTTCGATTTTTTAATCGCTTCAGAGAAAAGAGCAATAGTCTCCGGCCCTATATCAAGTCCCATCCATCCATCCGGCACCTCATTTATGGGCATCATTTTGGTAGCAGCTTCATTATCAAATTTTTCTGCTACAATATTATCGACAGGTAATAATAATTCAACTCCCCTGGCTTCGGCTTTTTTAATCAGGTCCAGCGCAATGTCGAGCTTATCCTCTTCGCAGAGGGAAGATCCAATATTTCCTCCCTGGGCCTTAATGAATGTATAGGTCATGCCGCCACCAATGATAAGGATATCGACCTTATCCAGGAGGTTTTCTATAATAAGGATCTTGTCAGAAACCTTGGCCCCACCCATGACTGCAGTAAATGGTTTTACGTTTTGATGCAATACCTTATCCATGCTGCTAAGCTCATTTAAGATCAGGTATCCGAACATGCTGTCGTTCGGGAAAAATTTTGCCACAATGGTGGTGGATGCATGTGCCCTGTGAGCTGTTCCAAAAGCATCATTTACATACACATCTGCACCTTCAGCCAGTTTACCTGCAAATGCCTCATCCCCTTTTGTTTCTTCCTTGTAGAACCTGAGGTTCTCGAGCAATAAAACATCACCTGGCTGAAGCGCCTTTTTTATCTTCAGCGTCTCATCCCCAATGCAGTCGCTGGCAAATCTGGCTTCTTTGCCTAATAATTCAGATAACCTGGGAACTACATGTTTTAAAGAAAATTTCTCTTCAGGCCCCTCTTTTGGCCGGCCCAGGTGTGACATCAGAATAGCAGCTCCACCCTTTTCAATAATTTTTTTTATCGACGGGATGGCAGCACGAATTCGTGTATCATCCGTCACCTCAAGCTGGTCATTCAGGGGCACATTAAAATCAACTCTCATAATGACTTTTTTACCAGTAAAATCATAATTGTCAAGCGTATACATGGTATTTGTAATTAGTTTTTATTATGGTTCGCCAAAGTTATAAAAGTATTTTAATTTTACCTTTGAATGGAGAGAGGATTTAAGGGAGAAAGGATTCAAGGATTAAAGTGGTATGTGGGTTAAAGGTGTTGTATTTATTCCATGATATGGCTTTGTTCCACATAAATCAAAAATCATAGTTCGTTAATCATTATTCTTAGATCAATTCATAAATGCAGTTTAGCCAGGTCATTGGACAGCAAACAATAAAGGATCGATTGGTTCGGTCGGTAAAGGAAAACAGGGTCAGCCATGCACAATTATTTCAGGGCCCGGAGGGTTCAGGCAGCCTTGCTCTTGCGATGGCGTATTCGCAATTTTTATCGTGCGAAAACAGGCTTGAAAAAGATTCATGTGGTAAATGTCCATCCTGTATAAAGTATGAGAAACTGGTACACCCCGACCAGCATTTTGTTTTCCCGGTAGCAGCTACAAAGACTATTGTGAAAGAGCCGATAAGTGATGATTTTATACAGGAATGGAGGGAGTTAATCCTGGAAAATCCATACATAACACCAAACCTATGGTATGAAAATATTGGAATTGAAAATAAACAGGGGATAATCAATAAAAGAGAAAGCAATGAGATCATACAGAAGTTTGGATTGAAAACATTCGAATCGGATTATAAAATTTTGATCATCTGGATGCCGGAAAAGATGAATCTGACGGCAGCGAATAAGCTGTTAAAACTTATTGAGGAGCCTCCTGAGAACAGCGTCTTTTTACTGGTATCTGAGAATACCGAACAGATCATTCCCACAATATTATCACGGACTCAACTCATTAAAATACCTGGTATTGATGAATTAAGCCTGTTCAATGCACTAAAGGATAAATACCAGATGCCAGAAGATGATCTGCAGCAGGCTGCACATGTGGCAGGTGGTAATTTTATCAGCGCCCTTGATATTATTGAGCAAAGCGATAACCATGAGATGAACTTCGACAGGTTTGTACAGATCATGAGATTGGCTTACAGCAGAAACCTTATTGAGATTTTTGACTGGGTTGAGGATATTTCTGTTATCGGCAGGGAATATCAGAAGGTTTTTTTATCCTTTTCCCTCCGGATGATCCGGGAGAATTATCTCCTGAACCTAAAAAACGAATCACTTGTCAGGCTTTCTGTGAAAGAGAGAGATTTTTCTGATAAATTCAAGGCATTTATCAATTCAGAAAATGCCGGGCTTATCGCCGAGGAATTTAACCTGGCTTTTGTCCATATTGAAGCCAACGCATATGCCCGGATTGTTTTCCTTGATCTGGCCCTTAAGCTGGTCAAGTTAATCCGTTAGTAAAGATTTTCTTATTTTTGTCAGGCATCAAAAAAAGATTAACGATGACTAATTTTAGTGAATTCAGGATTAATGACAGGGGGTATAAAGAGGATGCACCGGCCAATCAATTATGTGGTTGCGCCAAGCTTGAAGCGTTTAACTGGTTGCAAAATATACCATCACATACCACAGATACCGATCTTGTGGAAGTAAGGTTTAAAAATACCAGGAAAGGATATTTCAGAAACCAGAATCAACTGCGACTCAAACTGGGTGATATTATTGCGGTAGAATCATCTCCGGGACATGACATAGGCATTGTTTCATTGACGGGTGAACTGGTTGTCAGGCAATTACTGAAGAATAATATATCACCCGATTCGGAAGATCTGAAAAAAATATACCGGAAAGCCAAACAGGTGGATATTGAGAAATGGAAAGAAGCCATATCGCTCGAACATGATACCATGATCAGGTCAAGAACAATTGCTGAAGAACTGAAGCTTGACATGAAGATTGGTGACGTTGAATATCAGGGTGACAGGACAAAAGCAATTTTTTACTATATAGCAGATGAACGTGTCGATTTCAGGGAACTGATCAAGGTTCTGGCGGATGAGTTTAAGGTAAGGATCGAAATGAAGCAGATTGGTGCCCGCCAGGAAGCCGGGCGGATAGGAGGTATAGGATCGTGTGGTAGGGAGTTGTGTTGCTCGAGCTGGATGACTAATTTTGTCTCAGTTACCACAAGCTCTGCCCGCTACCAGGAAGTTTCACTCAATCCACAGAAGCTGGCAGGACAGTGCAGTAAACTAAAATGCTGCCTGAACTATGAGGTCCATTGCTACCTGGATGCTCAAAAAGATTTCCCTGACAAATCAATTCTGCTTGAAACTGAAAAAGGTCCGGCCTATCATCAGAAAACAGATATTCACCGCCGGCTTATGTGGTATACCTATGAAAAGGCTGAAGAGGCCTCCACAAACCTTATCCCGCTTTCGATTGAAAGAATACATGAGATTATCAGGATCAATAAATCCGGGAAGAAGGTAGCCGATCTCACCGAAAACCTGAAAGTTCCGGGCCATGGTTTTATAGGAAGCGACGAAAAAGCAAGTATCGCTCAAAATAACGGTCCGAACTGGGAAAGGAAAGACAGGTCCAGGAAAAAAAGACGTAAAAAAAGATAATCAAAAATGAATAACAACCGGTTTATCATAATTGGATTTTCCCTGGTTATCCTTTTCGTTTCATGCGATCAGTCGAGAGTATATGAAAAAAACACAAAAATTCCGAATAGTATCTGGGATCAGAACAATCCGGTACACTTTGAGGTAACCATCTCGGATACCATTACACCTTATAATCTGTATATTAATGTCAGGAATTCGGGAATGTATCCTATGCAAAACCTCTTTCTGTTCATTACAACCACAGCCCCTTCAGGACATTCTGTAAAAGATACTATTCAGATCATGCTGGCCGACAACAAAGGGAAATGGCTTGGGAAAGGACTTGGAGATATCTGGGACCTGCAACGGCCCTATAAGAAAAATGTAAGGTTCGCACAAACCGGTAAATACATGTTTGATTTCGAACAGGCCATGAGATTGGAGAAACTACCCTTTATTATGGATGTTGGACTGCGGGTTGAAAAGACAGAATAACATTACCATCACTTAATCTTCATCGTGGGGAAGGGAAAACTGAACAAATTTTCTGAAATGAAAACATTCACGAATGTTTTCCAGCCACAATTTGATGATGTGTATCAGAAAGATTTCAGGTTAAAAGGATTTTGGAGTGGCAAATATTTTAAGAATGCAAATCCAATTATTCTTGAATTGGGATGCGGTAAGGGGGAATATACTGTCGGGCTGGCCAGGGCATATCCTCAATTCAATTTCATCGGAGTGGACATTAAGGGTGCCAGGATCTGGACCGGGGCAAAAATGGCTGTTGATGAGAACATAAAAAATGTTGCTTTTATAAGATCCAGGATTGAATTTGTAGAATCCTTTTTCGGGAAGGATGAAATTGATGAAATATGGATTACCTTTCCGGATCCCCAGATAAAGAAACGCCGGAATAAGAAACGGCTCACCGGATCGAGGTTTCTTTCAACGTACAGGAATTTCCTTAAGAAGGATGGACTCGTACACCTCAAAACAGACAATGAAGTCATGTTCTCATATACCCGGGAACTGGTTAAGATTAATAATCTTGAGCTGGTCAGCGAGACAAATGATCTTTATAGATCCGATGTATACGGACCAGCCAGGGACATACAGACTTTCTATGAAAAACAATTCCTCGAAGAGGGATTAAATATCCATTATTTACAATTCAGGATAAATCATGATGAACCAATCCGGGAGCCACATTCATAATGACGATGGTTTTTTTACCCAGGTATATGAGGTGACCTGCCTGGTCCCCCCGGGCAGGGTTACATCCTACGGTGCCATTGCCAGGTACCTGGGTTCTCCTCAATCTTCGAGAATGGTAGGCTGGGCCTTAAATGGGTCACATTTTCAACCTAAGTTTGTACCAGCTCATCGTGTGGTAAATAGAAATGGCAGGCTAACCGGCAAGCATCACTTTTCCGGCCCCAGGGTCATGCAGGAATTGCTGGAAAGTGAAGGAGTTCGTGTAATCGACGACCAGGTAGTTGATTATCAGGAACTTTTCTGGGATCCCTCAAAAGAATTAATCTAAATAAAAGAATGATTCTGAAGGATTAGTGCTATATTTGAGTCGTGATCAGTGATCGGTGATCAGTGATCGAAGAGCCAGGAATAGGGGAGTTGAACAGGATTAGTTTATCGCATTAAGTTTAGGTAAAATGTCATTTTCGCAAGAGCAGGTATTAGGGGCGCTGAGAAGGGTTAAACATCCGGGGAAAGGACAGGATGTAGTTACCCTGAATATGATCAGCAATATTAAGATCGATGGAGATGAGATAAGCTTTGACCTTATCTTTGAAAGATCCAATGATCCGGTAATCAATTCAGTTAGAAAAGCTTGTGTTAAAGCGATAAAAGCTGTTCTTGGTAAACCGGCTAAGATAGAAGGTAATATACATGTAATGGCAAAGGAAATGGTTGAGAAAGAACCGGTTCTTCCGGGAGTAAAAAATATTATTGCCATTGCATCAGGAAAGGGAGGGGTTGGAAAATCAACCGTTGCGGCAAATCTGGCCGTTTCATTTTCTCTTAAAGGATTTAAAACGGGCCTGATAGATGCTGATATATTTGGACCGTCTATTCCCAAGATGCTTAATGTTGAAGCTAAAAACCCTTCGGTAATTGAAAAGGATGGGAAAGATATAATTGTTCCTGTTGAAAGTTTTGGGGTCAAACTGTTATCAATAGGTTTTTTTATTAAGCCGGATGATCCTGTAGTCTGGCGTGGCCCACTGGCAACAAATGCTCTGAGACAATTTATAAGCCAGACAGAATGGGGTGAGCTCGACTACCTGTTTATTGATCTTCCTCCGGGGACAAGCGACATTCATTTAACTATTGTGCAGGAATTAGCTCTTACAGGTGCGGTTATTGTTTCGACCCCGCAGAAAATAGCCCTTGCAGATGCGATTAAAGGTATAAATATGTTCCGAAGCGATCATATTGATGTTCCGATGCTGGGATTGGTTGAGAATATGGCCTGGTTTACACCGGCAGAACTGCCGGATAACAGGTACTATATTTTTGGGAAAGATGGATGTACTGAACTGGCCCGGGAATTGAAAATCCCTCTGCTTGGACAGATTCCAATCGTTCAGAGTATATGTGAGGACGGAGATGCCGGAAAACCTTCGGTGCTGGATCAGGGATCAGTAGTTGGGAAAGCATTTATGTCACTGGCAGATCAGGTAGTAATAGAAACAGACAGACGGAACAAAGAACTTCCACCCACCAGGAAAGTTGAAATTACGAAATAATAATACATAATAATGCTATCATGAGTGAAGAAGAAAGAACAGATATGTATAGCAGGGTCAATGATGTACTGGCTAAGATTCGTCCATATCTCGAAGCTGATGGCGGAGATATTTCACTTATCGAGGTTACTGATGATCTTGTAATTAAAGTAAGACTGCACGGGGCATGTGATGGATGTCCTTTTAGCTTTCAAACCCTGAAAGCTGGAGTTGAACAAGCACTGAAGAAAGAGATCCCGGACATACAGGAAGTGATTGCAGTAAACTGAAACCTGCAATGAAACGCTGCAAATCCGGTCAGGATTAGAAAGTACCTATCGGAAATGCTGTCTTGAGATCTTATTTATCTTAATTTCGAACAATCCTGCTTTCTAAAAAATCAATTAATTTTTGGATGTTGTAAAATATGTTTTACAAAAAATAGTTTATTGTAATAAATTACCGTTAACAAGCCTTTGGGTCGGAGATCAGCAACATACAGCGTTTTAATACTGGTATTTGGTTTTATCATTTCAGGCTGCTCTACTGAAAAGAATACCATGGTGACAAGATCGTTTCACAACATCACCTCACATTATAATATATTTTTTAACGGTTCAGAGAGTTATAAGAAGGGATTAAAACGGGCAGAAGACTCTTATGAGGATGACTATACAAGATTATTGCCCATTTTCAAATACAATGATGAAAATATTGCCCAGAGCATTGCAGGTGATATGGAGAGGACAATCATAAAAGCCACTAAAGTTGTTACCCTGCATTCTATTACAGTTAAACCCGAATATAAAAATGGTCCTCAAACAGAAAAGCAAAAAGCATTCTATGCCAAAACAGAGTATAATAAATGGGTTCCGGTAAATTACCTGGTCATGGGCAAAGCCTACCTGGCAAGGCAGGATTATATGCTTTCTATCCAGACATTTAAGTTTATTCTTACCGAATATCCGGAGGAAGAAATCGTATACAAAGCCCAAATCTGGCTGGCCAGGGCATACAATGAGACTGGTGAGTATAAAGAATCAGAAAGAATATTGAATTTGCTTGACGGGAATGAGTTAGTTTCGGAGAAGTTATATCCCGACCTTTATTCAACTATTGCTGATTTAAGGATGAAGGAGGAGAATTTTACCGGGGCTATTCAACCCCTTGAGAAAGCGCTGGAATATGTCAAAAAGAAAAATACAAAGATCAGGTATCATTTTATACTCGGTCAGCTAAACCAGCAGGAAGGGTTCTTTGAGCAGGCATCGTATCACTACAGGCAGGTAATTAAAATGAATCCGCCTTATACCATGAGCTTTAATGCAAGAATAAACCGGGCGAGCGTCTATGTTGCGGGAGCAGATAAAAGCAAAGATATTAAGAGCGAACTGAAAAAAATGCTTAAAGAAGCGAAAAATAAGGAATATAAGGACCAGATCTATTATGCCCTTGGAGATATCCATTGGAAAGAAGGGGCCACGGACCAGGCTATTGATTATTATGCACTGTCATCTGCTGTAAGTGTATCAAATCCGCAACAGAAGACCAAATCATGCCTTACTCTTGCCGATATCTATTACGCCCGGCAGAATTATGAGTTTGCCGAACTATATTATGATAGTGCTTCCATAAATCTGCCTGGTGATTACCCTGATTATGAATCAATCATATCTAAATTAAACAGTCTTTCAGAATTGGTTCAAAACCTTATGGTCGTTCAATTTGAAGACAGTGTCCAACGCCTGGCAGCCATGGATGAAAATGAGCGGCTGATGATCATCGACAGTATTATAGCACAGGTCAGGGAAGCTGAACGGTTGGCTCAGGAAGCCGAAATGCAGGCAATGCAGGATAATCAATATAACAGAATGGCCCTGAGCCAGTCAAGCTCAGCTTCACAGGGGAATAAGGTGGAAGGAAAGTGGTATTTTTACAATGATGCTGCCAAATCTTTCGGCCAGCCGGAATTCAAGATGAAATGGGGTAATCGAAAACTTGAAGATAACTGGAGAAGAAGCAATAAACGTGAGATCTCATTTGAAACCTTGGCATCGGATTCCACTGAAACTGGCCAGTCACTTGATTCATCCATGCAGGTTTTCAGCAATAAATCAAGGGAATTTTATTTACAAAATGTTCCTCTGACGGATT
>CAYZEZ010000212.1:0-8635 GCA_964477295.1 uncultured Bacteroides sp.
GATTGAATCGATATGGTTTATATTGATGGCGAATGATTTATGGGTCTGGATAAAAGTCGAGGAGGGGAGTTTGTCAAGAAATTCTTTAAGGCTCGACCTGACCAGGTGTTTTTTGCCCTCGCAGTTCAGCTCAACATAATTACCCTCTGATTTTAACCATTTGATCTCATCAAATCTCACCTTGATCAGGATGTAATCTTTCTTGATAAAAATGGAATCTTTCAGGATAAAATTATTCTTTTCTTCTTCAGGTTCATCTTTCTTTCCAGCAGCCTTTTCAGAATAATTGGAGAAGGCAATCTCAATGGCAGTATAGAGGTCGGCCTTTTCAAAAGGTTTTACAATGTAGGCGTCGGGTTTGACCACTTTGGCCCTTTCCACGGTACCTGGATCGGAATGGCTGGTTAAGAATATGAGCGGAAGCTCAAAACTTTTCCTGACAGCCCCGGCCAGATCAATGCCATCTTTATCACCAGATATAATGATATCAATAAGTATGACATCCGGCTGGTGCTCTTCCAGCATTCCAAGTGCTTCATCGTAGCTGGTTGCTACACCAACCACCTCATAACCAAGGCCTTCAAGCTCCGACCGGATATCTTCCGCAATGATCAGTTCATCTTCTACAATAAGGATTTTTGTTTTACTCATGTATACTATATTCGTACTGAAGGCAGATATATTTTTATTCTTCTCAGCTCCGTCGGTTGAACCCGACGGCAATTGATACCTTACCCTGCCCCTTCAATAAACCTAATCTCAAACATGGTTCCATTATCACTTTGTACGTTTAATTCTCCTTTAAGTTGCCTTGTTAAAATATTTACCAGTTTTAAGCCCAGTGATTCTGATTTATTAATATCCAGGTCACCTGGCAATCCTTTTCCGTTGTCAGACACACACAATAAATACCCGTCTTTATCCTGGTTTGTTACAGACACCGTGACTTCTCCCTCGCCTGATCCGGCAAAGGCGTATTTAAAAGCATTACTAACCAGTTCGGTTATGATCAGCCCGAGTGGGATAGCTGTGTCTATATCCAGGTTGATACCTTCAGCCTGGATGGACGTGATGATGCCTTGGCCCTTGTAGCTTGAACCAAGAAAACCTACCAGTTGTTCCAGGTATTCCTGAAAATCAATTCGTGCCAGCCGGTCAGATTGATATAATGTCTGGTGGATAAGCGCCATGGATTTTACACGGCTCTGGCCTTCTTTTACTGCGTTCTTAACTGTCTCATCTTCAATGTTGTGACTCTGCAGATTAAGCAATGAGGAGATGATCTGTAAATTGTTTTTAACCCGGTGATGGATCTCCTTCAGCAGCACCTCTTTTTCATCCAGCGATTCCATCAGCCTGTCGTTCATGGTCTGTATCTCTTCTTTTTGGTCTGCCAGCAGGGTATTGGCACGTTTTTTCTGAATGTATCCCCTGAAAATTAAAAAACCCAGCATAACGACCAGGCCGAATCCGCCAATGAATGAGTTCCGCATTATTTTCTGCCGCTTCAGTTCAGCCTGGTTTGCTAGTCTTTCCTGTGCCTGCCGGAATTCAACCTCCTGTTGTTGCTGATCGAAATCATACTGCATTTCCATCCGGGTGATCTTCTTAACATTGTTTGCATTGCTTAAGCTATCATCCAGCATTTTAAACATCAGGTGGTAATCATAAGCCTTATGGTATTCCCCTCTGGTTGCGTAGATTTCGCTGAGCTCCTCTACAGTTGGCCTGCTTATTTCCGGATATCCCAGTTCTTTACTTAACGTTAATGACCTCTGCAGGTATTTAAGTGCTGTTGAGTTTTGGCCGGTCAGAAAATGGATATGACCCACGCTGTAGTTGCTTCTGGCAACACCCCTTTTGTATCCGATTTCTTCACTCAACCGGATAGCATTTAAATGATATTCTTTGGCCATTTCATATTTCTGTTGCCTGGTATATACATTTCCAAGGTTGAAAAAACCATTGGCAATCCCCTGTTTTTCCCCCAGTGTTTCGTTTGTCTCAAGGCCAAGCTTGTAATTTTCTATGGCTTTATCCAGGTTGCCCTGGCTCTCATATATATTACCCAAATTATAATAAGCTGCTGCAATGCCCCTGTGATCCTGCGATTCGACAGACAGGTCGAGTTGTTTTTGCTGATGTTCCAGGGCCAGGTCATAATCTCCCAGATAGTAATAAATGATCCCGATATTTCCATGGGTGGCTCCTATCTCATTAAGTATCCCAAGCTTTTCATTCATCCTCAGGGCTTTAAAATAACAATCCAGGGCCATTTTGTAGTTTCCCTGATAGTCGTATATAATGCCCAGGTGATTGTACATCATGGCAATTCCGGCAGTATCTTTTAACTCCTCGGTAATGGACAGGGATTTATTATAGTAATCAACAGCCTTGGCATAATCTCCAAGGTATTTATAACAATGCCCAATATTATTCAGGTTGTCACTGATCCTTTTTCTGTCACCAATCTGTTTATTGGCCTCCAGGCTTTGCAGGAAATATTCGAGCGCTTTATTATAATCAGACTGTACACCATAGGTTATTCCGACCTTCAGGGCGGCATCGGCGATCATGTTATCCTTTTCGAGGGAAGTGTACAGTTCAAGGGCCCGCAGGTAGTGTTCACGCCCGGCAGTCCAGTTACCGGTTGCTGTGTTTAGCAGCCCTTCGGTTATCTGACAATCAGCAATATATAAATCTAGCTGAATGGATTCGCTGAGCTGTTTGGCTTCCTGCAGATATTGGGTTGCCAGGTCATGGTCTGTCCTTCGCAGTTCTCTGGATAGCTGGTTCAGGAGGTTTATCCGTGTAGTATCGGCATGGGTGCCATTGAGTACCAGGATAAGACTGTCGATTTTATGGGAGTATTGGGAATAAGCAGGTTGGGACAGAACACAAATGGATGCAATGCATATCAGTCCTGACAGATATTTTATTTTATACCTGGGTTGTTTGGGCATATTTCGGGAAGCGGTGGTTTGCGGGAATAAAAATAAGAAGAACTATTGAATAGTAATAATTGCAGGTGGCAATTATTACTATTCAATGATGATTTTGCTTCGGAAGATTTTTTCTCCGGTTACCTCGACAGTGTAATAGCCCGATTTTATTGTGTTGCGTTCGAGGATGACCTGGTTGATGGTAACATTGTTTATGATCATAACCATTTTGCCTGACAGGTCGCGGACGATGATCCTGTATTCCCGGTTATCCGGATTGGGGAACTGCAGGGTTGCCCTTTTGCTGAATGGATTCGGGAATATCAATAAACCGTCTTTTGAGACTGAGAAACTCTTGATGTCTGTTGTATTTAACCGGTTGTCTTCCAGGTTTGACATGGAATGGCTGTATGGGCCTGATTCAGCATTAAGGCCTTTGAGATTGCCGGTTGGAACGCATGGTAACGGACGAAGTGCTGCCACCCGGTAAAATGCCGTTGATACAGCCGGAAGCGGATCGGACCAGGTGGAACTGGAACTTGCCATGTCGTGAATATCCTCGAAACCGGTACCTGTTTCACTTTTAAAGATCACATACGTCCCGTATTCAAATCCTATGTAGCGGTCCCAGTCAAGCTGTGTGGATTTCGTTTCAGGATTTGTGGTCACAAGCAGGTGAACTGTTTTATGGGCATTGCACAGATCCAGTGATGTTTCATTTCCTGCTGTATCTGTTGCGGTAATTTTGTAAAAGTAGGCTTGTATTGTGGGATTTGCAGTTGTGTCGATGTAGATGCTGTAATCATCAGCACCAATGGTTGTGAGTTTATCATAGATTCCTGCATAGGCACTCTCCCGGTATAGATTATAGGCTGCAATGGGAGCGGATGAGTTTTTTTCCCATACTACCAGGTTATTTCCTGAAATTGTACTTACGGTCACCATACAGATCTGGGGAGCCATCCATAACTGGACAGGATCTGATTTGGTTTCACCACATGAGTTAGACAGAATGCATTGATAGTTTCCCTCGTCCGTATTTTCAACATGATCCATCTGCAATTTTATGCCTGTTTCATTTTGTATTGCAGTGTCATTTTTGAACCATTGATATTGTATGGGCTGAGCCCCGGTTGCCAGGACCTGCAATTCTTCATTTTCATCCTGTATGATCCATTTGCTTTCGGTCTGGGTAATGATTTCCGGTTTGGATTTTACGATGAGCAGTACAATATTACTTGATACCTCACCATAGGCATTGTTAACTGTACAATGATAGCCTGCTCCATCAGCATATTCAACAGGTGAAATGACATAGGTCTGATTGGTTTCTCCCGGGATCATTTCTCCATCCCTGAACCATTGATAGTTTGCCAGTCCGTCTACTGACACCTTAAAATTAATGCTGTCTGCCAGGCAGGCAGAAATATTGGCCGGCTGCGCAACGATTAGCGGTTTGCCATCCTGGTTCTCATAGGCTCCGATGTCAACATTAGTACCGTTTAACCTGGGATCGCCCGACAGATCAGTCCCGGGTAATTCCATTAAGGTTTTGTCGCCCTTATTGATGCAGGGCGATACAGCTGATAATTGCCAGTCGGCATCAAGTCCCTCAAATTTATTTCCCGGTCCTCCTGAAGGATTCAGAAAGTTGGGAAGAGTATCAATGTTATTGATATATTGACCGATAAAATTCACCCCGTCGTCCAGAACAAAACCTGAGGAATTATTTTGAATATTGCAGTTTATGAAATCAGGTTCGGAGAAGTTATCTGTCAGATGAGCCTCGTAATCACCATTTCCACAAAATATCGAATTAAGGATCAGGGGAGATGATCTTGTAATTCGGTAACCTGAACTGTTGTTGACCACAGTTACATTCTGCAAGATTGGATTTGCATCCACACTGGTATAAATGGCTCCACCTTCAGGTGAGCTATTATTAGCGATAAGGGTATTATTTATTACCGATTCCTCAGTTATATATCTCATATAAAAAGCTCCACCCTCCTCTGAACCGATATTATTTGCAATGCGGCAGTTTGAGAGGTTTATATCACACAGGTGTAAGCTAATACCACCTCCCTGTTGTGATGTATTATTATAGATCAGACAATTATCCATGTGCAGATTGGTGCGTTGAAAATAAACTCCACCTCCTGAAGTATATGCAACATTATCGATGACATTTGTATTGTTAATGATACAAGGATTGGAATTATTTATATATAATCCTCCACCTTGACCCGAAATATTATTCTCAAATAAACAGTTATTGATAGAAATCTGGGCATCTATACAGTACAATCCTCCGCCCTGATCAAATGCAAAACAATTTCTGATAACCGAGTTTAACAATTTAATCCTCGAATGATTGGAAATATATATACCACCTCCCCTCCTGGATGATTCCAGTTTTTTACCATATTCAATTATAGTATAATCAATTGTTGAGGTATCGTTATCATATAAATAATTGTGAAAATCAAATGTAAGCCCTTTCCATCCACCTGCCACTACTGATGTGTCAGAAAAACCAGTCGTGTCAGACACGGTGAATAGAATCATATCCTCCTCTGTTCCAATTGATTTAAGGGTTCCATCAACCTGGATCGAAAATAGACCCTGAACTTCAATGATACTTCCCGGGTTAATCGTCACGGTAACATCATCTTCAATAATGACGTCACATGTAATTTTAATGGTATCGGCAAACCATGTGGTGTCCTGTGTAATAGATCCGCAAACATCGATCGACTGCAGGTGATATTCATAAGCGCCAATATCTACTCTCCTGTTGGAGATCCGGTTATTCCCGGCGAGGTCAGATTCGTAGATCAGATCGGTATATCCGGGGGGAGACCCGGCATTAATGCAAGGGGAAGTAACATTTACGGTCCAGTCACCATCTGTTCCGATGGCTGCAATTCCTGATGTATCTGTCGGTGATATGAATTGAGGATCAAGATCAAAATTGTTCTGATACACCCCTTCATAGGGTGATCCATTATTAATTTTCCCCTGGCCTCCCATGAGGTTGGAATAATAAATATCGGCAGAGCAATTACCCTCCATAGACACCAGGCAGGAATCAGCAGACGTGTTTCCCCAGATGATAGTATTATAAATATCAATATGTGCGTTTTCTAAGAATATTACTCCAGAGTTGTCACAATAATTATTGCTTATCGTAGCATTAATAATATTTACTTCAGTAAATCTTGAATATATTATTCCTGAATTGCCGGAATTGTTCACTAATGAATTGTTCTGAAAGAGGATGGATGCGCTTAATAAATATGCTGCCCCTCCATCATTAGCCTTGTTATTGGAAAAGATGTTATTAACAATCTGTACTTTTGCCTGGTTTGAGGTACCAATAGCACCACCCCAGTCAGCTTCGTTGGCGAGAAAAACATTATTGGCAATTCTCATAGTTGAACCAAAACACATTATGGCTCCTCCAACCCAACCTGCATAATTATTTGAAAACAGGTTATCCGTTACGTCCAGTTCTGAAAAATAGGGGAAAATGGCTCCGCCATACCATTGGGCGTAATTGTTACGGAAATGGTTATGAGATATTTGAATTCTTGATATAAAAAATACAGTTAAGGGGCCATATTCATTTTTACCGAATTCTATTATACAATGGCTGATAACCGATGTGTCGTTGTCATTCATCGCATAATTGTTCCATTCACCATTATCAAAAAAGATACCTCTCCAGCCAGTATTCAGACTGTCAAAGACTGAAAAACTGGATGTATCTTTTGCTGTAAAAGTAATTGAATCTTCCGGAGCTCCCTTTGCGATAAGGGTTCCCTGGACATAGAGCATAAAAGGTCCCTGGAATTCAACATAAGTACCTGGTTTTATCGTTAAGGTAATATCATCAGCAACATATATATCGCTCATTACCTTAACTGTATCGGCCGACCAGGTAACATCGGACCAGATGGTGTCGGATACTTCGATATAATCTGGCTGGGAGAATGCGTTTTGATGAGATATTAATCCTGCAACCAGGATCACAAGAAACAATCGCAATGGGTAATTCATTGATTCATGGTTTATTGGTAATAGGTGTAAGATACGATATCCTGCAATTTTTCAAAAAGCATCTGTTCCGTTGTACCCTTTTGTGACTCATTGCCCGGGCCTGAATCTTAATTCAGGATTTATCAACTCTGCGGAGGATAACAATTTTTCTGATGAATGAAAAAAAACCGCAGTGAATGAGGCATCACTGCGGTTTAGAATTTACTCAAGGACTATCTTGCCACGGTACACATTATCTCCCCTGATCTCAACAAAATAATACCCGGCTTTGAGGTTTTCTCTTTTCAGAATAACTTCTTCCCCGGTAACCTTACCCTGGCTGTGAACCAGTTTGCCGGAAATGTCTCTTACAAACAGGTTGTACTCTGAGCTCTCTGGATTCGGGAACTTCAGGGTGGTATAATCAGAAAATGGATTGGGATAGACTGTTAATCCTTCATCAGATGTGGCCTGCTTGATGGCAGTTACCTGCAGGCGGTTATCATCCTGGTTTGAGTGACTGTATGGGCCGGCGCCTGCCTTTAAGCTCCCTGTTGGGAAGCAGGATTCAGGGCGACGGACCACAATCCGGTAATAGTAGTCCACCCCGGGTTCCGCTCCTGCATCCAGCCACTGGCTTGTGCTGGCGGCCATGGAATGAAGACTGTCGAGCGCCCCGTCTTCCGTTCCCCTGTAAATTGTAAACGTCCCGTAAGGAAATCCGTAATACGGATCCCAGTTACATTGAATCTGGTTGTATTCAGGATTCTCGCTGGTCAACAGGTGCAATGTTTTATGCGGAGTGCACAGGTCAATATCTGATTCATTGCCTTCGGGATCAACAGCAGTAATTTTATACAGATAGGATTGTTCAACAGGATTTACAGTTGTATCTATATAAACACTCAGGTCTGAAGAGGATACGTTCCCGATCACATCGTATAATCCCTGTACGATACTTTCCCTGTAAATATTATAGGATGCGATGGGTGCATTGGATTTCTTTTCCCATACGACGAGGTTGCTGTTCTTTGTTGAATCTACCGTCACCATACATATCTGGGGCGCCAGGTACAACTGGACAGAGTCTGTCCTTACCACTCCGCAGGAGTTAGTTATACGGCAATGGTAAAGGCCTTCACTATCTGAACTTGAATTGTCGATCCAGAGATCAGGGTATTTCTTACCTGTAAGGGATTCGTCGTCCTTAAACCACCTGAAAAATACCGGTGGAGTGCCTGTTGCATTGGTACTCAGAATAGTCCTTTGACCCTCTATTCCCCAGGTCGTGACGGGCTGGTACAGGATCTCCGGCGGTGTTTCCACCCCAACGAATACGGGTTCGGTATAAACAGATCCAAAGGCGTTGGTAACCATGCACCTGTAATAGCCTGAATGCTCTGGTTGGGCACCTTCAAAAGTCAGCAGATTATCTGTGGCTCCCGCTATATTATTACCCTCTTTCTGCCACTGGAAAGAAGCACCGTGCCTGATCTCACAATACAGATTGATAGTGTCGTCCTGGCAAACGATCTGGTTGATTGGCTGGAGGGTAACGACAGGCAATCCATGCTGGCTCTCGTAGGCCCCAATATCAATAAGTGAATCGTAAACCCTTGGATTACCGGCAATATCAACAAGCCCGATAAACT
>CAYZEZ010000213.1:0-8571 GCA_964477295.1 uncultured Bacteroides sp.
ATGCCTAAACTTCCTCCAAGCATTTTCAATGATGTTATTGGTCCTGTTATGCGGGGACCATCGAGCAGTCATACTGCAGCTTCTATCAGGATTGGCTCCATGGCGAGGCAATTGTTCGGTGAGATCCCGGCAAAGGTCCTGGTAGAGGTCGACAGGCTTGGCTCGCTGGCCACCACGCATACCAGCCAGGGTTCGGATATGGGACTCATGGCCGGATTATTGGGCATGGAGGTTTATGATCAACGCATCCCTCATTCTATTCAGATTGCTAAGGATCAGGGTATTAAGTTTGATTTTAAGGCCGGTGATTACAAGGATCCACATCCAAACACCTACCGAATTACTTTGGAGAATAAGAAAAAAGAGAAACTAACGCTCCGGGCCATTTCTTCAGGTGGAGGAATGATAGAGATAACTATGCTGGATGACCTTGAAATGTCTTTGCTTGGCGATTATTTCGAGACAATAGTGATTTGCGATGATGTAAAGAAAGAACAACTGGATAAGATTTATAGCAAGGTTACCGATTCCCGGGTTGAATTTGAAATAATCTCGAAAAAACTGATCTCCGGGAGGGGATTAATTAATATTAAGGGAAGGCAAAAGATCCCTGAGAGCGAGGTCAGGATAATAGCCGAAATTCCCTCTGTAATTAAGATCTACCAAGCAGATCCGGTTCTGCCGGTTTTGTCGTCGGGTAATATGAAAGTACCTTACCTGACTGCAACGGACCTTTTTCAAAACTTACAACCGGACGAGGACCTGTATCGAAAAGCTGTTTTATACGAAATGATGAGGGGGGGATTTTCTGAGCAGGAAGTACTCGACCTTATGAAAAGCATTGTCGATATCCTGGTAAAATCGATTCATGCAGGATTAAATGGTACGGAATATGAAGACCGTATTCTTGGTCCCCAGGCGAGGAGGGTGATGGTAAACAAGGATAAGCTTATTCCTTTCGGTGTGGGGAACAGGGTTACTGCATTCATCATGGCCCTTATGGAGCAGAAGAGTGCGATGGGAATTATTGTTGCTGCCCCAACCGCCGGATCATGCGGTACCCTGCCCGGCACACTGATAGGTGCAGCTGCCGATATCAACAGGCAGGGAGAAGATATCATCAGGGCATTTATCGCAGCCGGCCTGGTAGGAGTATTTATTGCACATAAATCAACCTTCGCCGCTGAAGAGATTGGTTGCCAGGCTGAAACAGGAGCCGGATCAGCTATGGCTGCAGCAGGTTTGGTGCAGTTGATGGGCGGAAGTGTTGAGCAGGCGCTTGCAGCCGCTTCCATAGCTCTTCAGAACCAGATCGGGTTGGTATGTGATCCGGTAGCCAACAGGGTCGAAGTGCCTTGCCTTGGAAAGAATGTGATGGGCGGGATGAATGCTATTGCATCGGCCAATATGGCTCTGGCCGGCGTAAGCCAGGTGATACCATTTGATGAGGTAATCGAAGCCGTAGATATGTCGGGCAGGATGTTGCCCAGGGAACTTTGTTGTACGGGTCTGGGGGGACTCTCGATCACACCCACTTCGAAAAAGATCGAAGAGATGCTGGCAAAGCGTACTGCAAAACAGGTTTAAAGACTACCATCATTTACCGTCGGTTTTAACCGATGGGTAAAGGATTTTAGAGACTGTCAGGACATTAGTCCGCAGGCTGTTGTCTACAACTCAACATTAAACAGCTTTAAAAGCAGTTCAGTCCCAAGACCACTTGTCAGGAGCCTTTCCTTATCATTGCTGATCATTTTTTGTGTCCAGTCGGTAAGGCCCCCATCCACGAGGTCAAAGCTTTCACCCTTCTGGTTCGTCAGATTGATCCTGAAGCAAATGTCTGCGTAATAATTTTTTGCAGCTTCCCTTTGCTGGTCAAAGGAGATCTGTATGTGTGGAAACTTTTTTGCCAGTGGCTGGGAAACTTCATTCCATAGCTGGTCAACATTGTTATTACTGAAATCCGTGAGAAAAACCTCAATATCAGCGTCCCCTGGTATATCGAGGATTTTCCTGAGCAATGACAGGTAAAATTCTATGTGTTCTTTCAGATGGGTTACTTCAAACTTCAGATGTCCCTCATCCCTTCCGGCAGTGCATAGTGAGAATACCCTGAAATGAGCGGTGAACTTCTTCCCGGTAAAAGCTTGTCCCCTGATCAGCCGGTGTGAAGAGGCTAATCTTACGGGGATTGTGGATTTAGGTTGTGCCTTTAAATTCTCTTTTCTTCTTTTTACACATTCCAGGGTGAGGTAATTGGTTGAATCTGCTATTACTTCGGTGCTTCTGCTGGTAGTAATGATCCTGTTTTGACTGAGGTTGCTCATGGCGGAACAGGTTCCAATGGGTGCAACGGGTGAAATATCCAGTGTCTCATAATATGCCGGGAGACAATCCAGGACTATGGAATCGAATTTAATGTATTGACTTTGAGGTATTTCAGAAGGAATTGTAAACCTGCTGTTCAGGTATTCGTCGAGCAATTTCTTTAATCTGACCTGCCTGGCCTGCTGGTTATATACTTCCAGCATGAGCGATTGCAACTCGGAGGGAGTGAGCTGGTCCGACAGGATTTCAACCAGGTTTGGGACGCCTGTTTTTTTTAGAACATTTTCCAGGATTTTTGAGGACATATTGGTTTGATTATTAGTCTGTTAATTCCTTGATCTGTTTGTTTGTATTTATGCCAGGGTATTTAGGTTTCGAATCAGAGACTTATTTTTTCCTTCAGGAACTTTTTTGCCTCTTTTACAGTTTTCGGGCTATCACTGCTAAGCTGATCTTTGACAAATTCAATAATCTCTTCCTTCTCATTAATCAGGTCCCAAAGCTCTGTAAATGCGAGGATCCCATCTCCTTTGAGCAATCCTTTATGTTCCTGGTTGATCCCGTCAATCGAAAAAATCAGGTTCCTGATCCGCGGAATATATTCAGGCCTGGATTTTCCGACCCGCCAGCAATTCAGCATCAGATAGCGGATGGGAATGATGTTGGGATGGTTGATCAGGCTGAAATAGTAATCTTCAATATCATGAAAGCGGTTTTCTGAATCAGCCGGCAGCAGCCTGGAGACCAGTTCAATTCCTGCCAGCACCTGCAGTACTTTTTCACTTTTCAGATAGTTTACAAACGTGTCCCAATATTGATACAGCAGCTTCGGTTGTTCTTCTGCTATTGAATTAAGGATTAAAAAACTATTATACCTCAGTGTTTCATTTTTCGATGCCAGGTTTTCGACCAGTTCGTCGCGGAAGGGGCCGTGATCGAGACACATCATTCGGATGGGATCCAGGTCGGGTTTTTTGATGGCAAGAAGATGGATAAGTTGTTTTTCCATTATAAACAGGTTAGAGGATACAAGTTAAAAAAAAACTACGACCTGTCACCTGCAACTTTAAACTTGCAGACCGGTGACTGGCACTTGAAGGCTTTTTTCGCTATCTTAGTTGCAAATCTCAATCATATGAAAACACGAAGATCTTTTCTGCGAACTGCATCGATAGCATCAGCTGCAATAGCAGCCACGCCCTATACGTTTGCCAGGAACTTATCATTTGGAGATTCACCTCTAAAGGATAAACAAGTTCTTTTCGTCTGGGGTGGATGGAATGGTCATGAACCGCAGCAGTGCCGTGACATTTTTGTGCCCTGGATGGAATCAGAGGGAGCAAAGGTAAAAGTCTCCGGTACCCTGGACGCATACCTTGAGATGGATAAGGAGAAAACCGACCTCATCGTTCAGGTCTGGACCATGGGCACGATTGAAGGTGAGCAGGAGAAAGCCCTCCTGGATGCAGTGGCTGGTGGTGTTGGAATAGCCGGGTGGCACGGGGGATTGGGCGATTCATTCCGGAATAATGTGGGATACCAGTTTATGGTAGGTGGACAATGGGTGGCCCATCCGGGCGGAGTGATTGATTACAGGGTCAATATCGTGGATCATGAGGATCCTGTGACGAAAGGATTATCCGACTTTAATATGCATTCCGAGCAATATTTCATGCAAGTTGATCCCAATGTTAAAGTACTGGCTACAACCACTTTTTCTGACGAGCATGCCAATTGGATAGGGGGAAACGTCATACCTGTAGTCTGGAAGAAAGCATATGGCAAAGGCCGTGTATTTTATTCCTCACTCGGGCATGTTTCTGCCGATTTCAATGTCCCTGAAGCGCTTGAGATACAGAAGCGGGGCATCCGCTGGGCCAGCCTGAGTAAGTATGAGCCGATGGAAGATTGGAAGCAGCCGGTTTATAAGAGAACTCAGATTGTTGATTAACGAATTATGATTTGCGAAGTAGAAGATCGTCTGTTAGGTGAAAGGCTTCTCCCTGATCGTGGATCCTACCTGAGGACAATGATTTTGGTTGCTGTTATGGTTGGACCGGAGGTAAATCTGCAGAGATAAATTCCATCCTGAACCGAAGTTCCCTGTTCATTGGTCCCCTCCCAGGTTATCTCGTGCACCCCGTCACTTTTGAAGCCATGAACCAAGGTCCTTATTTTTTCCCCTGATAAATCATACATGCCTATTTCAACAGGTCCTGATCTTTGTACGGCATATCTGATGGTTGTTTCCTCCCGGAAGGGATTTGGATGCAACGTTAGCTGTGAATTAAATGTAAATGGATGGTTCTTCTGTTCATCCGATGATAATATATCCACAATCCCGATATTATCAAACCAGAACTCAATGCCGGTCATGGAATATAGTTCTGCCACAATTTCAAATGTTTCGACTTGTGTCCAGTCAAATTTTCCTGCCGGGTTGTACCAGGTATTAACATCCCAGGAGCCCTGTTCAGTAAATGAAGAAAGTGGTATAAAAACTTCATGCCATTCATTGTCCCATGGAGCAACGGATTCATTAACTACATAGTGCATTCGCCAGGGATGGTCATCCGGATCATTTGTTTTTGTATCCAGGAACCGGATATGAAATCCGGCTGTGGCCTCATTTCCCATTATCCAGAAATGCATGCCATAATCATGTTCCAATAACTGTGAAAGGTCTTTGATCGGATCAAACCGGAAACCGATCCGGTTGTATTGGTCAGCGCCTGTCCAGTAAATGCTGTATTCTCCTAAACGGGCATGTTCGTCGTAAAAATTGGTTTGTCCGCTGGACATCCAGGAGTCATCCCTTATATTTTCCCCGATATAATCCTTGTAGATGTAAAACCCGGTGCTGTCCGGTTCAACAATATTTTCCACCTGTTCCGGGGCTGTCAGTCCCATGGCTTCGACGAGCGGAACATTCAGGTCTGATAAAAACTGGCTTCCACTCCCTTCAAATAATCCAAAACCACCCGTATAATCCCACATGGTCCATGCGATGTTCTTCTCTGCCAGGTAACTTACTAATTCCTGGTACCAGTAAACTCTGTCATCCGGATCACTATTCGGGATGTATACGCCGAATTCACCGCAGAATATCGGCACATTACGGGTTTGCTGGAACGAAACTGCAATATTTATCAGGGATTTCACCTTTGCGACGGTTCCATCGTTCTTATAATTGTTGAATGAGCTTTCTATCCATGTACCTTTCAGGCTTTCAGGAAACACTGGCATGCTGTCGGCATGATAGGGGAATGGCACCCCTGCCAGCGGTTCCATTGATGGATCCGTCCAGCTGGCTCCCTGGTGGGTAAACAGGAACGGGTCATAGAAATGAAAGGTGTAGATCAGGTTAGTATCTGAATAAACCGGCATGTTCTTCAGGTTATTATAGCCGTTCCATCCGGCAGGCCCGACAATAATGGTGTGTGTCGAATCAATGGTACGGATGGTATCGATCACCTCCTGCTGTATATTCCCCCATGTGAGATCGTTGATCCCATGGGGTTCGTTCAGCACCTCGTAATACAGGTTCTCGTATTGGTCCTTATAATGTTCCGCCATCTGGGGCCAGACTTTTACCAGGATATCTCCAATGTCCGGATCAGTATCTTCCGCCGGATCAAAAGTGTGGTTATCCAGGATAAGATGCATTTCATGCGTTTCGGCCCAGTCCACTACGGAGTCGAGGAAGGTATAGAACAGGGGATCAAGGGTATAGTCCGGTGCCCCATCCGTCATATAATGGAGGTTGATGGGCAGCCGGATCACATCACAGCCCAGGCTTTTAATATCAATGATATCCTGTTCGGTGAATTTCGTAAACTGGATCTGCTGTGCACTGCCCGATTGGAACCAGCTAGTGAGGTTGACGCCCCTGGAAAAGGGTGCCTGAGATATTCCGGATGAAGATATAACCAGAAAAAATAGAACGGCGAAAAGTATATTTTTTATCATGGCTTTGTTGTTGATCTTGCGAATATATAAGAGTTAGGTCAAAATACTAAGGGTAAAGTGTTAAAACTTACAGAATATGCCCTGGATATATGTTCAGCTACCTATCCTGATCCTCCCTTCCAGCCGGATATCTTCAGAAGAACTGCCGATCAGGAAAGTGAACCAGCCCGGTTCTGCAACACGTTTCATTCCCCCGTCAATTTGTTCTCCCGGAATAAGTTTTTATTAAAAATCCAGACTAATAATTAAGAAATTTAACTTCGTTTTGTATAAATTCATATAAAATGCAAAATGGATGTGACAAAAATATGTGATTTTGTAAAGAGCAAACGCAATTATTATTAATAATATGTTAAGACAGCTTCAAGAATTATATTAAATTTGTGAAGTAGAATTCATAAATTTAGTATTATGTTATACAAGAGATATGTTCAGAAATTAGTTGAGGGAAGCCTGAATAAGGGAAAGATAATAATAGTATATGGTGCACGTCGCGTTGGAAAAACCACATTGATGAAACAGTTATTGGAAAAGTATCCGAATGGGAAATACATTAACTGTGATTTACTTCAATATAAATCGGCTCTGGAAACAACGAACAATGAACTCCTGAAGGATTTTATCGGGGATACTGAATTACTCATATTAGATGAGGCACAGCAGATAAATGAAGTAGGCAAGGTTCTTAAAATCCTTGTTGATATTTTCTCACATATCCAGGTTATTGCAACCGGATCATCTTCATTCTATCTTGCCGATAAGACATCTGAGCCCCTGACAGGTAGATCGAGGATTTATGAGTTATATCCCTTTTCTGTTTCAGAATTATTGCAACAATCAAAAAAAATTGAATTAGCAGCCAGGTTTGAAAATATATTAAGATTTGGATTATACCCTGAAATATTTGGTTTATCTGAGGAGGAAGCAATCGAAGAACTTCAGAATTTATCCTCCAACTATTTGTATAAAGATATTCTGAGAATTGAATCCATTAAACGGCCTGACCTTATCCATAACTTGCTTAAAGCCCTGGCTCTTCAACTTGGTAGTGAGAGTTCATATAATGAACTGGCTGGCATGCTCGGGGAAAATGTTCATACTATTAAAAGATATATTGAAATACTCGAACAATCCTTCGTCCTTTTCAGGTTACCATCGTTCAGCCGCAATCTGAGAAAGGAACTTGGTAAAAGGAACAAAATATATTTTTATGATCTTGGGATCCGGAATTCATTGATTATGAATTTTAATCCGCTTGATCAGCGCAATGATGTTGGTGCATTATGGGAAAATTTCTGTATAGTTGAACGGATGAAATACAACCAGGAGAAAAGAGGATTTAAGAATACTTACTTCTGGAGAACCTATGACCAGAAAGAAATTGATTACATCGAAGAATCAGGCGGGATGCTGCAAGCATTTGAATTCAAATGGACAACTAAAAATAAATTCAGGAGGCCTGATGAATTTTTAAAAACTTATCCTCAGAGCACATACAAAATAATTGACAGAGATACCATTTGGGATTTTATTACAGGATGACCGAGCTCCGACTTTAGAGACAGCCTGTTCGGTTTTATCCATAAACTGTCGGTTTTCCTCGAGCAGTTGGGAGACAAGGAAAACCAACGGCAATTGATTCATCAAGCTTGCCAGGGCCTTACCCTTTGAATGTTTTCCTTTAACAGGTTGATTGCGATGTTGGCATTCTCCACCACCTGCCAGTCGAACATACCCACGCAGGCGAAGTCGGCGCCGTTCTCGAAGACATAACGGAAGCCATCTTTTGGATGTATGGCTCCGGCACCCAGTACCTTGTATGAGATCCAGGGTTTTTCGACTTCTTTCATGAACTCGATGGTCTGTTCAGGAGTAGTTGACCAGATGTTGTCCTTTACATCGGCGCCAAATTCGGGTTCTACGATCTCTTTTGGATTGGGTTGCCATTCGGAATCGGTGATCAGCCTGGGACCGGCGGTCCAGTAATTGCCGCTGTTAAGAGTCTTCATGTAGAAATCAGGACTGGCATCGTATTTCTCGCACGACATGATGACGCGTATGTCGTGACCGGCAAGACCAGCAAGGACTCCTTTATGTTTAATATAATTCACTGCCTCACAAAGGATCTCTGTTTTACCCCTTTTTACTGTGTTGTCACCCACACCCCCATGGATATAGCATGCTGTGGCACCAGCATCTACAGCCGCATCGATATCGGGTCTAAGTTCGTCATCCTTGATTATAAGAACGGGTGTAAGATCTTTCGGTGGCCAA
>CAYZEZ010000214.1:0-8495 GCA_964477295.1 uncultured Bacteroides sp.
ATGACCTCTTTTGCTCTGAGTAACGAATTGAGCAAGTTTGAAGAAGTTGAGGAGGTTACAAGAGTATTGCTCGGGAGTCCCAAAAGAGTCAGTTACCTTGATAATCACTTTTCTGCCGAAAGATTCTTCTACGCCGATCCCAACTTTTTCAGAATATTCAATATCCCTTTGATTAAAGGCGATCCTGATCAGGTACTGAAAGATCCCTTAACCATCGTGATAACTCAGGAAACAGCTGAGAAATATTTTGGTAATGCCGACCCGCTGGGTAAAAAGCTGGAACTGGATAATGGATGGTTATTTACCATTACAGGGGTATCTGAGAATGTGCCGGAAAATTCACATTTCCATTTTGATTACCTGGCTGCCCTAAAAGGAGTCGCTGATAAAACAGGTTATTCAACCTGGACAGAGCAACCTGCTTCCACCTATATCCTGGCAAAGGAACCGGCTGACAAGAAAATGATCGAAAAAAAATTGCAAAAACTGGTTGTAGATTATGTGGTTCCTGAAATTGAAAAAATGAGTGGCCGGAAATTTACAGAAACAGCCGGCGAAAACTTTTTTTCTTATTATTTGCAGCCACTCCAGGACATTCATTTTACCCCCGAATTACATGGTCAGTTTGAAGCCGGCACAAACAAGGGATATATCTATCTCTTTACCTTAATTTCACTGGTCATACTCGTGGTGGCATGCGTGAACTATATGAACCTTTCCACTGCACGCTCGGCTACAAGAGCCCGGGAGGTAGGATTAAGAAAGGTGGTTGGTGCTACCCGGAAGCAGATCATTATACAGTTTATGACTGAATCCGTATTGTTCGCTTTTATTGCCCTTTTCCTTTCGTTCGTCATTCTCGAATTAATGATCCGGCCATTCAACAGGTTTTCAGGGATGGACCTTGATATTTTCTACCTGGATACCTGGTACCTTATTCCGTCGCTTTTTCTTGGTGCATTTGTAATTGGACTGTTCTCAGGGAGTTACCCTTCATTCTATCTGTCGTCTTTCAATGTATTAAGTGTCATGAAGAGAAAGCAATTTGAAGGAATGAGGAATACTTCTTTTCGAGGATTGCTTGTGCTGTCGCAGTTTACAATATCGATCGTCCTGGCCATTTGCAGTATGATCATTATTGAGCAGGTAAAGTTCTTCCAGAAGACCAACCTTGGTTTTAACCAGCATAACCTTCTGGTTATTCAGCGCACATATGCCCTGAACGAAAAGAAAGAAAAATTCAAGGAGATAATTAATAAACATCCTCAGATCATCAGTTCTGGCATTACCCTTTCAATGCCATGGAGAGAAACCAACAGGTATACATTTTATTTACCCGAAAAGAAGGATGATATACAGGTGATGACATACTGGCCCTGTGATTACGATTTTATTGAGACCATGCAAATGTACCTGGTTGACGGAAAGGGATTGGATCCGGAATCAGATTTTAATTGTTGCAATGTACTTATCAATGAAACCGCAGCCCGTGAACTTAGTCTGAAAAAACCTGTAGGGCAAAAAATTCGCCAGATCAACCTGTACGGGAAAGAAATGGAATATGTCGTAGCAGGCGTGATAAGGGATTTTCACTTCGCGTCATTCCATGAAAAGATTGAACCGGTTATCATTTCACCTTTGGATGAAAATCTTCATGTACAATACCTGGCAGTCAGAATGACCGGGAAAGATATTCCTGGTACTATGGATTATATTAAAAAAGTGTGGGCCAAGTTTGTCCCTGATCAGCCTTTTGATTCATATTTCCTCGATAAGGACCTGGATAATTTGTACCAGGAAGAAAAAACAACCGCACAGATCTTTACCATATTTACTTTCCTCTCCATCCTGATTGCTGCATTGGGCCTCTTTGGACTTGCCAGCCACAGTGCCGAACAGCGTACCCGTGAAATTGGTATCCGGAAGGCCATGGGAGCCTCCATTCGAAGGATAATAATCATGCTGTCTGCACAGTTTACCCGCTGGGTGTTGTGGGCAAGCCTGCTGGCCTTTCCGATCGCATACTTCGGGATGAGATTCTGGCTGGGACGGTATGTGTACCATATCAAAATAGGAGGCCAGCTATTTCTGTATGCAGCCATCATAGCCATTATTATCGCTGTTTCAACCGTTAGCTTCCAGGCTATCCGGTCTGCAAGGGCAAACCCGGTTGAGGCACTTCAATATGAATAATTTGTATCTTTGATTATCTAACTTCTATTAATCATCTTTAATGTTCAAAAGCTTTTTCATCGTTGCCTTCAGGAATATTCTCAGGCAGAAAGCCTATGCAGTTATAAATATCCTGGGACTTGCCATTGGACTGGCATGCAGCATACTTATAGTATTATTCGTTTCACATGAACTTAGCTATGATAAATTTCATGAGAAAGGAGACAGGATATACCGGCTTTATTTGGATGGCAAGATTGGCGAGCAGGAATTAAAAGGAGCCTGGACAGCAGTCCCAATAGCTCCTGCTTTCATGGAAGAATTCCCTGAACTTGAAGCTGCCTGCAGGATGGAAAGATGGAGTGAGATAATTGTACGTTATGAGGATAAAATATTCCATGAGGACAATGTTTTATTTGCAGATTCAACTTTCTTCAATATTTTTTCATTCAACCTTCTCAAGGGGGATCCGGATGAAGTATTGAGGGAGCCAAATACGGTTGTTATCTCAGATGAGATGGCTAAAAAGTATTTTGGGAATGATGAACCAATCGGTAAAGTCTTGAAGTTTTATGCCGATACCACACATTACCGGGTAAGTGGCGTTATGGAGAAGATGCCTGAAAACAGCCACATATATGGTGATTTCATTGTTTCTTATTACAGTATTCCCTGGAAGATAAACAGGACGGAATGGACAAGCAATAACCTGTTTACCTATTTTCTGATGAAAGAAGGAACTTCCGCTGAAGCCCTGCAGGAAAAGATCGATCCGGTTTTACGAAAATACGTGGGTCCTGAAATTGAAGTCTTTCTGGGAATAAGCCTGGATGAATGGATTGCGCAAGGAAACCGCTATGGATTGGTTCTTCAACCGCTGTATGATATCCACTTGAATACGGAAATAGAAGGTGGCATGAAACCTGTCAATGATATTAAATATATATACCTGTTTTCATTAATAGCGGTCTTTATCCTGGTGATTGCGTCTATAAACTTTATGAACCTGGCCACTGCCAGATCTGCACAGCGCTCCCGGGAGGTGGGAATGAGAAAAGTAGTTGGATCCGGAAGAAACTTGTTGATCAGGCAGTTTCTTACAGAATCACTGATTATGGCCTTTCTTTCACTCATTGTTGCCATCGTTCTTGTTGAACTTTTAATCACTCCTTATAACGACCTTATCAGGCTTAACCTGTCGCTTGACTATTTCGGTCAATGGTATACGGTACCTGCATTGGTTGGTCTTGCCCTGTTGGTTGGACTTGTCTCGGGAAGTTATCCTGCTTTCATGCTGTCATCGTTCAAACCTGTTTCTGTATTAACCGGCAAACTCCAGGCAGGTGTCAAAAGCGGATGGCTGAGGCGGATACTGGTTGTCATTCAATTTGTTATTTCTGTATTTATCATTATTGGAACCATCGTTATTTATCAGCAGTTAAGTTATATGCTGAATAAAGACCTTGGATTCTATAAAGAACAACTGGTCGTAATTCAACAATTCCATGACGTTGGTATTGATCACATTTTTACTTTTAAGGAGGAAATATCTAAAATACCCGGAGTTGTATCTTCCGCCAGTTCTACTATGGTACCGGGACATACAAACAACAATAATGGATATATGATCGAAGGCAGGTCTACCGACGCCACCGTGCTGATGAATACCAACTGGGTCGATTTTGATTTTATCGAGACGTATGGTATTGATCTGGAAGAAGGAAGATTTTTCACTTTCGGGATGGCTTCTGATAGCAGTGCTGTGGTTATCAACCAATCTGCCGTCAGGTCCTTTAACCTGACTGAACCCCTGGAGACAAGAATAATCAAACCTACCGACGACGGAACTCTACAATATTTTCCTGTTATTGGAGTGGTTAATGATTTTCATTATATGTCATTGCATACCGAGATACAACCGTTTATTTTCCTCCTGAGGCCATCTGATTGGGACTGGATACCCTACTTAACCATTCGGATTGATCCTCAAAATGTTAAATCTACCATGAGGGATATTGAGAATGTATGGAATGATTTTACGAATGGTCAGCCCATCCAGTATTTTTTTATGGATGACGATTTTGCCTCCCGTTATATAGAAGAAGAAAGAACAAGGACCATTTTTACGATATTTGCCATTCTTGCCTTATTTATTGCTGCGTTGGGATTGTTTGGAATGTCGGCTTTTACCACCGAACAGCGTACGAAAGAAATTGGTGTGCGCAAGGTTATGGGTGCCAGTATTTCCAGGATTGTTCTGCTGATCAGCAGGGAGACCATCTTCCTGGTAGGGATTGCCACGATAATTGCCTGTCCGATAGCCTTTTATTTCAGCCGAAACTGGCTAAATGATTTTGCATTCCGGATTGACCTGGGTATTTTACCATTCATTCTTGCATTCCTGTTCGCAGTTATTCTGGCTATAATTACGGTCAGTTTCCAGACCATTTCAGCCGCTTTAAGAAATCCGGCAGATTCGTTAAGGCATGAATAGTGACGGGTGACGGGTGACGAGTGACGTGTGATGCGAAGAACGAAGAACAAGACTCATTCCAACAATAGCTTCCTTCTGAAAATGCCTTCATCATGCCTTATTTCCAGGATATAAATTCCATTATAATGACTGGATAACTGTACCTGGTTATAGCCCGGCGATACAGCAATTCGCACAGATTCAACCAGCTGCCCGGTGATGGAATACAGATTCATTTGTCCAGATAAATATTTGTTGGTCTTATTGGTTATCAAAAGCTGGTTCAATACAGGATTATGATAAACCTCCAGCTCGTTCTGTCGAATATTTGTTTCTATTCCAATCACTTCTTTTACGTTGATCACAAGGTTGGCCGAATCGCAGAAACCGGAATTTGCCACCAGGCAAACTTTGTAAATGATTGTATCCAGATATGCAAATTCAGGATCAGGAATGTAAGTGATCACACCATTGGCATCTATTGAAGCAGTGCCATGGAATGGGCCGGAAAGGGCAGAAACGTTTACTGCACCGGGCAGGTCATCGTTATCCAGTACGTTATATGTGAGGGTATCGCCCTGATCCATGGTGGTAAAATCGTTGTTAGTTACCGGGAGATCGGCTATGACTTCTCCTTCTTTAAACCGTTCCACGAACTCCTGGTAATAGATATTGGCGATCTCCTGGTTATGAATGATCAGGGTGTTTTCATCATTTCTTGTATCTGCCCCTGAACTCCAGTTATGACAGCCTGTTAATACCAGCGGATCGGCTTCGGGATAACCTTGATCTACGATCAGGGTCTTGTGATGCAGTGTTCCGGATCCGTTATAATCCCTGAAATTTTCACCCAGCTCCTGGAATATTTCCAGTACATTCGAATAATCGCTCTGACCTTTCGAATTGACAACTACCTTCGCTGTCGCCCCTTTATCTGCCATGTCGGTGACCGCATAGGCCAGTGCCGTCCGTGTATTCAGCATCGTGTTCACATATACCTCATGGTCTGCAGTCCGGATGGCCGCTTCTATCTGGCTGTTTGTACCATCAGTGGGACTGAAATAACTTTCCACACGGGAACCGCCTATGATAAATTCATGGGGAGTGTTGTTGGCCTTTGCAGGACCGAACTTTGCATTTTCAAGGTCAGGTTGAAGGCCTGAGCTTCCAAACATCTCTTCAAATTCCAGCCGGTACGTTTTCGCCAGGCTCTGGTCCTGTATGATGATCACATTATTGGGATCCGTATTGATCTGCCCCTCGGTAAAATTAGTTGAACCGGTCCAGACCAGGGGATCATCCGGATCGGGAGAGTTTGCATCAAATACAATAAATTTGTTGTGCATGATCCCGATGCCCGCGTCATAATTTTCTTCGGGGCTTACGATCTTTCCAATGGCCGCATCCAGGCCAGCCCACCCGTCATTGTCAGCCATGTTCATATCGTAGACTATCCTGATCTCGACGCCCCTGCCGTATGCAGCATTGAGCGCAGCTGTAATATCAGAAATCTCTGAGACATTATAATTATATATGGTGAAATCGATAGTGTACTTTGCCCTGTTAATATAGGCGATCACGGTATCGTCGATGGCTTCGAATAATTGCACTGCATACCCCCCGGTCGAAACGCTGTTATCGACACTCCGGTTGAAGTAAACCTTCATGTCTCCACTGGAGGCTGATTGGGTAATGAAAACCTCGGTAGCAGAGAATGCCGTATCATCCTCAAATACGGAGTAAGCCTTGATATATATTAACTCCGCAGGATCCCTGCCGGTAAGGTTGATTGTATGATCTGTTGTATCCCCGTTTCCTGTAAGGACACCAAGTTCAAATGCCCTTGTATTACCATAAAGTAGCTCAGTTGAACCTTCCGTATTTGTTGTCCAGCTTAGTTCAAATCCTGTCTGTGACAGGTTGTCCATGGCAATAGCAGAAGTAAAATAGATGCTGGTGGAAGGCATAAGATCTTCAATTCCTCTTGCAAGCAATTGATAGGCATCTTTGTACTGAGAAACAATTCCGATCAGGGTAACCGACTGGTTGGGAATAATTTCCCCGATTAAGGGACTACTCGAATGAACGTACAATTGAAATTCCTGTTCATCAGCAGAAGGCATAAGTTCACCGCTGGAAAAAAGTTTTCCACCATCATCTCCGAATGTTACATCATCAATTGCCACAAGCATCCCCTCGTATTGATCCGAAAGTTCCGAAGGGGTTAGTTTTACAGGTTCAGGCAGCGTATTGCCGCTGGAATGGATTTCCCAGCTGGCAACGGGATCTATCTCCAGCAGGTTACTGTAATTTTTAAGTGTACCTGTAAGGGTTACACTGTCCCCCCTGGAAACAGCTTCTCCAAAATCATAACTGAAGATGGCAATACCGCCTGTAAGGTCCTGCATATACCTGACTCCAACATTGGCTACTGTATCGCAGGTTACATAACCAGTGATAGTAACAACTGACCCGAGAGCCTTCGTTCTTGCCTCCGAAATATCAATAACCTGTGCAATGGTCAATCCGCTTAATGCGAAGCCGGCCAGAAATAGCAGTAAAAATCTTTTCATTGTATTTTATTTATGTTTAGATATTAATTTCAATTTCATTAAAACCTGTAACATGCAACCTGCAACCTGTAACCTGCAACCTGTAACCTGCAACCTGTAACATGCAACCTGCAACCTGTAACCTGCAACCTGTAACCTGTAACCTGCAACCTGTAACCTGCAATCTGCAACCTGTAACCTGCAACATGCAACCTGCAACCTGTAACCTGCAACCTCTAAAAAGTTATACTGAATGCCGTCGTGAACCGCCTTCCCATCCCGAAAAACACCGTTGCTGATTTGGCATCGAACTCATTAAATGGCAATGGGTGGTAGGGATCGTTGTTTGTGGCATCGGCAATATATACTGTATTCATCAGGTTCAATATACTGAACCGTATACTGAACCCTACTTTTTCAATCGGCCGGATTGTAAAACGGTATCCTCCGTGCAGGTCAACCATCCGGTAACTTGGAATTTTCCAGGAATCAACAGGGTTACCGTCATCATCCGTTGTGGATTCAGGAGAAAAGTCAGAATAATATTTCCCGAAATGAGTGATTCGTCCGTTTATATACACTCCTTTCAAAGGTTCGATCCTGACACTCCCGCCCATCTGGAACTGGGCCGCATCGCCCACATGGATACCGCGGGCATCGAAGTCAATGGTCTTGTCTACCTGCTCATGGGTCTGGGAATCAAAAAACTGTAATCCTTCAAATTTCTTATCCCATTTCCAGTCTCCCAGCGACATCAGCCCTTCCACATTAAGGATACTGAGCACCTTATAGATAAAATCAACCTCAATTCCTTTGTGCAGTGCATCCATTCCCGGTATGTTGGCGTATGCCCTGAGGCGCCGGTCGGGATCTTCCGGATCGGGATAGTAATAGGAATAGATCGGGTAGGTTGGCTTGTTTTTCCATTTGGTATAATATGCATTAACATTGGCAGTGAAACGGGGTGAGTGGAAATTGTAGCCCCCTTCGATAGCCATCACTTTTTCATTTTCGGTTTCTTCTTCAAAAGTGGTTGTAAAGCCTACAAAATAATATCGGAATGCCCTTACTTTTGACAAATAACCCAGGTTAAGGAATACATTCATATTTGGGTTCAGGTTGTAATTGGCTCCACTTTTGAAGGTGAAACCGGGAGTCCATTTCCAGGCTGACTCACTGTCATCAAAATAATTAATCGCCTTATACCCGTTCATGGCGGATGTCAGGTTTATGAAGGTGGTAAGTTTATTCAGTTTGTATTCTGCCTGGAAGAATAGTCCTCCCCATCTGACCAATCC
>CAYZEZ010000215.1:0-8454 GCA_964477295.1 uncultured Bacteroides sp.
CCAGGGAGATAACAACCAGTACAAGCAAACTGATAAACAGTGGAATAAGGTTAAAGACATGTAAAACGATTGCCAGCAACAGTCCGAACAATAATGGATAGGTCTTATACCACTCATATTTAATTATTTCACGGACCTTTGATATGAAATAAAAGTCTTTTGTATTTATTGTTCTGGCTACAAAATCTCCACCGGTAAAAAGTAAGAGAACGTCACCCGCCTTGAGTTCAACTTCACCAATTTTACCTCTGATCTGTTCACCATTGCGATGTACCGAAATAATTGCTGCATCATATTTGCTTCTGAAATTTGCTTCCTTAACGGTTCTATAGATCAATCCTGAGTTTTGAGAAATCACAACCTCTATTATCTCTGAACGCTTCTTTTTTGCATACATACCTACTTCGGGTACAGATATACCAGGCAGGTTATGGATCAGGTCAGCAATAACATCCGGATCGCCTGCAAATATTAATACATCTCCCCTGTCGAGCAATAATTCCGGACCATACTCGTTGATCTTTAATCCCCTGCGCCAGATCTCGATCAGTTCCATTCCCTGTTGTTTTTTTAATCCCGACTCTTCGATTGTTTTACCAATAAATTGGGATCTATCGGGAATTTTTACTTCGATAAGGTACTCCCTGGTCTCAGTCGAAAATTGAGTAATAACATCGGGTTTTGATTTTAGCAATTTATCCCCGAGGAAGAGCATATATAAAATTCCAATAACGATCATCGGGACACCCACCGCAGCAAAATCAAATATCCTCAGGGGTTGCAGGTCTGATGAGATCGTCTGATCCACCACCAGTCCGTTTACGATCATATTGGTAGAAGTACCAATCAGTGTCGCACAGCCACCCAGGATAGCCGCATAGGAAAGGGGCATCATAAACTTGGAAGGCGAAATGTTATTCTTTTTACACCAGGAATGCACATAGGGTATCATCACTGCAACCAGGGGAGTATTGTTAAGGAAAGCAGAAAAGCATGAGATCAGAATCGTCATACGGCTCAGGAATCCCCGATAACTTTTTGCCGACTTAAAATACCGGTCGAAGATCAATTCCATGATCTGGGTTTTCCTGATAATTTCTCCCAAAACCAGTAACAATAGTACCACAGCCACCTGTTCATTGGCAAAACCCTTTAATATCTCACTGGGGGTTAAGACACCAAAAATACCCAGGATGAGTACTGCAATCAAAAATGTAAAGGCCGGACCAAGGATTTCCCGGTACAGAGAGACCAGTATAAAAACTATAACGATAAAGACCAGTATCAGGTCAAAATTTACCATATAGGGCAGTTATGAATCAACTCCACATAATCCGCTTAATAAGCAGGATCTGGTTACCCTGAAAGTTATAAAGTAAACAATTATATTAATTACAAAAAAATCAGAATCAAAATTAATGGTGTATTGGAAAACCTAAATCTCAAGCCGTGATTTAAATGGCAAAAAGGTCATAAAATCAGCATGGTGAACAATGCAGGCTTCAACAGAGCGTTTTATTATGTCTCCTTCAGTGGCATGTGCTGCAATGATATGGCAAACTTCAGGAGGCAATCCGGCTTCTTCTGCGAGGGAGACACCAGAGAAAGGATGGCGAATATATTTACCATATTTCCCTTGTATTAACCTTCCATCTTTCCAATCATATTCAAGCAATTTTCCAACGTCAGCCAGGATGGCTCCGGCAATCAATACATCCATATTCACGGGTAATTCATCTTTAAAGAATTTATTCATCTGTGTACCACAATCCCTGGCAATGTGAACAACACTTCTCTTATGAGTCATAAAACTCACGTTGATATCAGGTACAAGTAAGGTAAATGGGATCTTCTCCAGGTCAGCAGCGGAAAGAGCACTTCTATCGAGTGCCAATTCCCAGGTCATGGCAGTGTTTTGCCTGAGTTCAGAATCTGCAATCCACTCCAGTTCAGGCCACAGGCCAAGCACATCTTGATTCATAGGTATATATTTTTTAATTACTGATGGTCAATTCAGATTCTGAATGATAGCATTTGTCATTTCAACTGTGGAAGCAGCCCCCTTTTTGATCACATCTTCATTGCCTGGTAATTTAAGCATATCATACGTGCGAACCTTCCCTTCAGCTATAACGGATGCGATTGCATTACGTATCTTACCAGAAATTTCAGTTTCATCCAGATGGTCGAGCATCATACAGGCAGATTCTATCATCGCTATTGGATTAACGATTGAAACGTTATAATCTGCATACTTAGGTGCTGATCCATGAGTGGGTTCAAATACCGAAATCTCTTCACCCAGATTCGCGCTGCAGGCAAACCCAAGTCCCCCGATTAAACCGGCGAAACCGTCCGAAACTATATCTCCAAACATGTTTCCTGCAACAATAACGCCGTAGTTTTCAGGATTTTTGGTCAGCCACATCATCTGGGCATCGATATTGGTATTCCAAAGCTCTATCTGAGGAAATTCATTCTTTTGTATCTCCTTAGCCAGCCTGAACATCAGGCCTGAGGTTTCCCGGATCACATTAGGTTTTTCGCAAAGAGTAACCGAAGGGTAGCTATATTTTATCGCATGATTAAAAGCAGCCCTGAGTATCCTTTCGGTGGCCCTGTGTGTAAATATTCTTGTTGAAACAGACAATTCCCGCCGTGGCACATCTGCAAAGTTTTTTAAGAATTTTGGATGGGACAAAAGCGCTTCATATACCAGATCAGGTGGATCCGACCACTCGACCCCTCCATACAAACCTTCTGTATTCTGCCTGAAGATCACGGCATTGATCATGGGTTCCTCAACCTGGCCCTTGTCATTTAATCTGATAAAATTCAAAGGATTACCTTTATATGAACGACATGGCCGTATGCAGATATCGAGGTTAAAATGCTGCCTTAATCCAACAATCGGGCTTGAATATACAAGTCCTTTCCCCTGCAGGCTTTTATCCAGCCCGGCAGATGCCTCTTCCTTTGGTTTCGAGGTAATGGCACCAAAAAGTCCTACTTTATATTCTTCAAGAAGCTGTATAGTCCTGTCAGGCAGCGGATTACCTTCATTTTTCCAGAATTCCCAACCAATATCAGACTCAATATATTCGGCAGTAAATCCGGATGCATCCAGGACCCTGACTGATTCGTTGAGAACCATTCTTCCAATTCCGTCACCCGGGAGTGTAACAATTGTTCTTTTCATTGATTTGATATCACTGGTATAATTAATTCAAGTTGCTTGATACTGGGTACTAGTTGCTAGTTATAACATTAATATTCAATAACTTAGTTGTTTTACAGTTTTAAAATAGGTGTAATGAACTAAATCAGAAGTGGCAGTTATTCAGACACCTGGTAACCAGCAACTCGTAACTAGCAACTTAGGTTAATTATTCATCTGCTAAATTAGGATAAAAAATAATTTGGATTTTTGAAGCATCCCCGTTTTTTTATGCTTTATTTTGTACAACATCTTTTTACCACAGTTTCAAAATTGGATTTCATGAATAAACCTCTCACACCAGAGCCGGCTAAAGTCTGGGAATATTTTGATGAAATATGCCAAATCCCACGTCCATCAAAACAAGAAGACAAGATACTTGATTACCTCATTCGATTTGCAGAAAAAAATAAAATTAACTACAAGCAGGATAGTATTGGAAATTTGCTAATGCAAAAGTCTGCCTCCCGTGGAAATGAGAACCTTAAAAAGGTAATCCTGCAGAGCCATCTTGATATGGTTGGAGAAAAAGAGCCACAAATAGAGCACGACTTTACCAAAGATCCGATCAAACCAGAAATAGTTAATGGTTGGGTTCGGGCCAATGGCACAACACTCGGAGCGGATGATGGTATTGGAATTGCCTCTCAAATGGTCATTTTACAGGACAAGGAAATTGAACATGGTCCACTGGAATGTCTTTTCACTGTTGATGAGGAATCGGGAATGACGGGTGCAATGAACCTGGAACCCGGGTTCCTTTCAGGCAAAATTCTGATTAACCTTGATTCAGAGGATGAAGGTGAATTGTTTATCGGATGTGCCGGTGGAATAGATACTATTGCAAAATTCAAATCGAATCCTAAAACGGTCAAACCTAAATCAAAAGCTTATAATATCTTGATTTCAGGTCTGAATGGGGGACATTCGGGGGATGAAATCCATAAGAGCCCGGCCAATGCAATTAAAATTCTGAACCGGTTTTTATGGAATGCTGCCAGGGAATTCAATATAAACATACATCATCTCGACGGAGGAAACATGAGAAATGCTATCCCCAGGGAAGCAGAAGCCTACGTGGTTGTTCCGCAAAAACACGCTGTTGATTTTGAAAGTTTTTTTCAGATCTATGCCAGCACAGTGGCCAGGGAGATCGGTTCAATCGAATCTGGCATATCTTTTTCACTTAAAGAAGCAGACCTGCCAATCACCGTTATTAATAAAAAAACCCAGGAGCGCTTGTTAAACACAATCTATGCCTGCCCGCACGGAGTAATAACCTGGAGCCATGAACTGGAAGGAATGGTTGAAACATCTACTAACCTTGCCAGTATCAAAATGAATAACAACAAGGAAATCATAGTAACAACAAGTCAAAGAAGTTCTGTCGATTCTTCGAAAAAAGATATATCAGACCGCATTGGCAGCATTTTCAGAATGTCGGGAGCTAAAGTGGAGCATTCCGATGGTTATCCCGGCTGGACACCTGATCCGGACTCAGAAATTGTAAGAATTACCAGGGCATCCTATAGCAAGCTATTCAGAAAAAAACCGCTGGTGAGAGCAATCCATGCGGGGTTGGAATGCGGCCTTATCCTGGAAAAATATCCCAATCTCGATATGATCTCATTCGGTCCCACCATACTTGGGGCCCATACTCCAGGAGAAAAGATCAACATAAAATCGACACAGAAATTCTGGAAATTGTTACTCGACGTTCTGATGAACGTGAGTAGGGAGTAAGAAGCCGGATGAAATGTGTGAGGATGGTGGGCGATCTTCTTTATAAAACGCAATAGCGGACCCCACACCTGCCCACTCCCACACCCCTGACTTACCACCAAACTATATACGGTTTCACCATTCCTCTTCGAACTCAGCTTTATTGACACCACAAACAGGACAGGTCCAGTCATCAGGAATATCTTCAAACAAGGTCCCGGGCGAAATTCCTCCATCCGGATCACCCTCCTCAGGATCATACACATATCCGCATATAGTACATTTATATCTTTGCATGGTGGCTCTTTGGGATTAAAAGTTGAAATTTAAAACCTTAATATAATTAAAACTTCATTCAGTAGTAATCTGTTTGCTAATCAAAATACATACACCAATCCAATGTTTCTTAAGACAATTAGTTACCCACCGCTTCTTTGCGCAATACTGAATGTTAATTTAAGATTAAATTCATTACTTTTACACAACTAAAAAAGCAATGAACCTGAATATATCCTGATTAACTAATTACTTAACATTTGGATCATATTTCCGCCATACTTAATAAATTTCAGGAAATCTCTCTTGACGAGATGAATGAGGTGCGCCTCCAGAATCGTGAAGACACCAAATATATTTTTAATATAAACAAGCTGGCCGATGTGTTAGAAACTGCATCTGGACTATACAAGATACTCACAATCAATAACTTAAAAATACTTACCTATCATACACTATATTTTGAGCTTCCGGATATGAGGCTTTATCATGATCATCACAAAGGATTGCGAAGTCGCTTTAAGGTCAGATTCAGGGAATACTGCGACACAGAACAAATATATCTCGAAGTCAAAGAAAAAAACAATAAAGACAGAACCATCAAAGATAGGATCCAGGTTGACAGGATAGAGACAAAACTTACAGAGCGGTCCATTAAATATATTGAGAAATTCGTACAGCTGGACGCTTCCGAATTAAAGCCATCCCTATGGACCAACTTTTCACGTCTAACTCTTGTAAATGAAGAGGAGAGAGAGAGGATTACAATGGATATGAATATCTCGTTTAAGAATAATTCGGACAAACAGGATTTGCCTTTCCTGACAGTAGCAGAAGTTAAGCTTGACAGGAACATTGGCCAGAATACCTTCACAAAAATATTGAAATCTCATAAAATATTTCCCTCAAAAATGAGTAAATATGGTATTGGAACGGCACTGCTAAATCCAGCGCTGAAACAAAACCGTTTTAAAGAAAAAATTTTAATTTTAAATAAAATCAGAAATGATACTGGATATTATTACGTTGCAAACTGATATAGCTGGTTTTTTCAATACACAACTCATTGATCCCAAAGGTTTACTGGTGCTGTTTGTAAACTTCACTTTCAATTTTGTTGTTGTAGCCTTTATTGTCCGTGCGCTCTATTTTCCGATTGCAAGAAGGAAAGATTACATGTTCTCTTATCTGCTGATCAGCAATGTAATATTCCTCCTCTGTTTCCTTGTGAATACTATTGAGATTGGGCTGGGTCTTGCCCTTGGATTATTTGCTGTATTCACTATAATCCGTTACAGAACCAACCCGATCCCTATCAAGGAAATGACTTACCTGTTTGTGGTGATTGGAGTTTCTGTAATTAATGCTCTCGCACAAATCAGCTATATTGAGGTGTTATTTACTAACCTGGCTATTATTGTTCTCATTTATTTCCTGGAGAAGATTTGGCTTTTGCGTTATGAGATCAGCAAAACCATTATCTATGAAAGAATCGATCTGATAAAACCACAACACAGGCAGGAACTGATAAACGACCTGAAAGACAGAACCGGCCTTGACATTCACAGAATTGAGATCGGCAGAATCGATTTTTTAAGAGATACGGTAAGGATTCGTGTTTTTTACATGGAAAATGGAACAAATAATTATGAAGATGATATTGAAGTAAAAAGCCAGTCAAACAGGTAATATTGCAAGGTAAAGAAATTATCCTCATCAACTATCTACTTCTCTGACCGAATCCAGGACCGTCCCATCAACCCATTTTACGACAGCCACAACATTATCTTTCAGCCTTGGCATAGCGGGCTTTCCACAGATTCTTTCGGCTTCCTCTTTGAGTTCCTCTATAGCTTTTACAGGCAGTCCTGATCCTTTAACAGCCTGCAAAAGATCTTTCCTCGAAGGATGAATGGCTATGCCTCTTTCTGTAATGACCACATCGATCATTTCACCGGGACCGCACAGGGTGGTAACTTCATCCCTGATGACAGGTACACGGTCGCGGAACAGGGGCACCGGCAATATGACTGTCTTCGAGAACAGGCAATTCTGCCAGCCACCAATCCCATGCAGCAGGTAGCCATCTGAGTGGGTGACCACGTTGGCATTGAACTTTGTATCTATTTCAGTAGCCCCCAGGATTACCACATCAACCAAACCTGCAAAATTACCCTTCCCGTGATAATTATAGCTTGTGAAGGGACTGGTCCATACATGGTTCGGATTCTCCTTCATCGACCTGATGCCATCCAGATCAAATGTCTGACCATCGAGGATGTAGTCAACAAGGCCCTCTTCCAGCATGGAGACCAGGTACTTATTACTGCCCCCGCGGGCAAACCTGGCACTGATATTCTGTTGTTTCATGATCTCCCTGAAACATTCACCGACTGCAAGGGAGGTCCCTCCTGCCCCGCTCTGAAAAGAAAAACCATTCTTAATGATCCCTGCTTCAAGACAAAACTTGCCTGTCAGTTCAGCAAGTAAAAGGCGGTCAGGACTTTTGGTTATCATGGTGGTTCCGGATACAATTTTAGACGGGTCACCGATCTTTTCCTGCTGTACAATATAATCCACATAATTCCCCAGGATCTGCCATGGAATGCAGGGAAAACCGACCAGGTTGTCAGTAACCACAACGACCTTATCTGCATACTGGGAATCGGCCAGTGCAAATCCCAGTGATCCACTGGCTGATGGTCCTTCCAACCCATTTGCATTCCCAAATGGATCGGCACAGCCTGCTCCTATCACTGCAATATCGATCCGTACTTCACCATCCTGTATGGCCTGGTATCTGCCACCATGGGATCTTAAAACACCAGTCCCTTTCATTTTACCTTCAGAGGTAAATCTTCCAAGGGGTCCGTTCATACTTCCCTCAATATGATGGATGGTACCCTCTTCAAGGTAGGGTATCAGGTGGGCATGGCAAGGAAACGAGGCAGATGGAAACCAGCGCAGGTTTTTAATACCTAACTCGTGTGCTATATCGAATACCTGATTTGCCAGTAAATCACCATCCCGAAAATGGTGGTGAGTAGAGATAGTCATTCCGTCCCTGATATTGCATTTTATCAACGCCTCTTTTAGGGTGGCAACCAGTTTATTACCATCTTCGGGATAATTCCGGGATGATCTGATGAACGGCCCATATCGGTTTCCGTCCGGAGCATAATTACCAACTCCCATGAATGGAATCACCTGCTCGCCATTAACATATTCCGGGACCGGTC
>CAYZEZ010000216.1:0-8379 GCA_964477295.1 uncultured Bacteroides sp.
GCCGGCAGGTTATTATATCGATTATGGCGGTCAATTCGAGAACCTGCGTAATGCCTCAAGAAGGCTGAAGATCGCCGTCCCTATCGCCCTTTTGCTGATATATATTTTCCTTCACTTTGCTTTCCAGTCATTCAAAGAAGCAGGGTTGGTCTTCACAGCAGTTCCCCTATCCATTGTCGGAGGTGTTTTCCTGCTCTGGATCAGGGGGATGCCTTTCAGTATCTCGGCAGGAATAGGTTTTATAGCGCTTTTTGGTATCGCCGTGCTGAACGGAATTGTCCTGATTGAACACCTCAAAGAACTAAAGAAAGAGGGTATCACTGATATGCGTGAACTCATCCTGAAAGGGACACACGAACGACTTCGTCCTGTTATTCTTACTGCTGCTGCCGCTGCCCTGGGATTTCTGCCGATGGCCATCTCCACCTCGGCTGGTGCAGAGGTGCAACGTCCGCTGGCTACTGTAGTTATTGGTGGATTGGTTACCTCCACTCTCCTGACCATGCTGGCCCTGCCTCTGCTTTATGCCATTTTCGATGAAGTTACCGGAATACAGCTCTGGCCACCGAAATTCAGGAGAAAGAATATCTCCCTGTTGATCTTTCTATTATTGATCCCTGCATTTGCAAATTCTCAATCAACATTACAATCTTCTAACCAGCCCGGCACTTTAACCCTTACTGATGTGCTTGATATAGCATACCGCAATAACCGCGAACTGGCAGCTTACAGGTCGAAGGTTGAGGAAAGTAAAGCTCTCGTTAGGACAGCCTTTTCCATTGATAAGACGAACATTTACTACAACTATGACGAAAACAATATCGCAGAGAATAACTTTCCGATAGGTGTTTTCGGAGGTGAACAGAGATTTGATATTCCATCCCTGTATTTCGCCCAGCGGAATGCCAACTTCGCTGTAGTAAACATGTCTGAAGATGAGCTGGCAAAGAAGAAACGCTCGATTACCAAAGATGTTTCAAGGGCTTATTATACAGTTGTTTACCTTCACAATAAGCAGCAACAATACCAGTTTATTGACAGCATTTATTCCCGCTTTTCTGAAGTAGCTGAGTTCAGCTTTAACCATGGTGAGATTACATACCTTGAAATGCTGAATGCACAATCGAAACATAACCAGGTCCGTATCCTCCAGAACCAACTTCAGCATGACATAGATATTGCCATGGCCGGCCTGTCAACCCTGATGCATTACGACTCACTATTTATTATCCCCGATGAACCACTGGATGAGCTGATCGTTCATCCCGTGGGAGTGGAGACTGATCCCGGATACAATTATTTACAGAATGTTATCCGGCACCGGCAAGCCTCATTGAAAGTTGAAAAGAACCGGCTCCTGCCTGATATGACCTTCAGCTACTTTAACGGGACCAACAAATATGCAGATGCAAGGAACTACCAGGGTTTCCAGGTAGGTGTAGGGATCCCGCTTTTTTTCAGCGAGCAACGTGCAAAAATTAAAGCGGAACAGTATGCCTGGGAAGCTGCTTTGAGCCTGCAGGACAATTATTCCCGTGTATATGAAAACAAGGTGTCTGAGATGATGATCGGGCTGGATAAGTACAGGGAATCTATCCGGTATTATAAACAGACAGGGAAGCAATTGGCGGCAGAACTGATCAGGTCTGCACAGAAAAGCTATGCTGCCGGTGAGATTGACTTCTTTAGATTTGTACAAAGTGTGGACAGTGCGGTGGAAATCGAACTGAATTACCTGGATGACCTCCATAGATATAACGAGGTAGTTCTTGATATCAATTACATGACACTATAAACTTAATAACATTATGGATTGTCTGCGGGAAACCATATCAACCATAAAATGATTATCAAATGAAACGAATTTTGAAATATTTACTGTCTGTTGTCGCCCTGCTGACCCTTGCTTCAATGCCTTCCTGTCACAATGCCAGCCAGGTAGAACCGGGAGGTGAAGGATCCATGGCAGAAGGTTTTGCACTGGAGAAACAAGGTGAAATAGTAATTACAAAGGAGCAATTTGAATCTTCAGGGATGAAGCTTGGAAGCCCCTCACCAATGATGTTCCGGCAGATGGTCAGTGCCAATGGTTATATTGTCGCTTCTCCCTCCGGCTGGGTAAAAATCAGTACAATGATCCCCGGAAGGATTAAGGAGATCAATCTTTCAATTGGTGATCATATTAAAAAAGGCCAGCTGCTTTTCACTCTGGAAAGCAACGAGATCATTTTGCTTCAACAGGAGTATGCCGAAGCGTTTAATCAGTTGAACTCGCTGAAATCCAGTTATGAAAGACAGAAAGCGCTATCAGAAGAGCAAATCACCTCACAGAAAGAATTTATCAATGCTGAAAGCGATTACAGGAGCCTGGTTTCAAAAACCGAAGGTCTTAAGGCAAGGTTAACGATGATTAACATCGACCCTTCCCGGGTGGAGAAGGGTACCATTGTTCCTCTTGCGCCTGTCTACTCCCCGATACAGGGATTTATTACAAACCAGAACCTGGTTCTGGGACAATTCATCGAACCACAGGCAAATGTAATGGAGCTGATCGATATTGATCAGCTTCGCCTTAATATCCATGTCTTCGAAAATGATCTGAAAGAAATGGCAGTGGGACAGGAAGTGCTCTATTACGATCCGGATGATAAAGAGCGGGTATTTAAAGCTATGCTGAGTCATATCGGAAAATCGATCGAACCGGAAACCAGGACGGTCCTTTGTATCGCGCAGCTCAAACCGTCAGACAGAAGTTATTTTGTAAATAATTTGTATGTCCAGACCAAAATCATCACCTGCGAGCGCGAAGCCCCGGCTGTTCCAAATCAGGCTTTGATCAATGAGGATGAATGGCACTTTGTGTTGTCCCTGGTCGGGGAAAAGGAAGGGAACCTGATCTTCCGTAAGATCCCTGTGCATATTGGGGTTATTATGCCGGAGTACACTGAAATGCTGGATGAGGATTTAAAGGATATCCTCATTGAAGGGGCATACAATCTGGTAACGAAAGAATAACTATTGCCATATTTTTAATCATCGTGAAATCCTCCCCCCCGGTTCAACATTTAGTTACCTGTTCAGGATGCTTACCAGTAGAGCATCCAGGTATTTATCACCATTTTTAAGCCAGTTAACATTGGATATCAATTGATTATTCCTGTAAACTGATTCCGATTTTTTCTGCCCGTTGCTATAGTACTTTAATTCTGATCCTTCAAGTGTCAAAGGGATACGGGTACTTGTAGTTCCCGACTTGATCATTTTATCATCCCATACTTCCGTTTAATCATAAAATCCTTCAGAAATTTCTGAATATTTGCGTGTATATATTTTCTCCATGTTGCCATCCCTGTATTCCCTGACCAGGTATTCATTTTCTTCCCTGAACCTGATAACTTCCGTCGAAAAGATCTGTCAGCCGATGTTTTGTTTTGTATAGGTCGAGATTTTATACTTCTTTGGGGAAGAACGTTCTACAGTTCTTTTGAGCACCGCATCCTGTGGATCAGCCAGCAGGGAGCCCTGCATTCTTAACAGATGGCCGGAAGACAAAATTATGACCGTCCACATCAATCTCCACATTCATTCCCGGCAAAACCTTCTCCTCCAGCAAGGCCATTGAAAATCCATCAAGGATCTTTTTACGGATTAACCGCTTAAGCGGCCGTGCACCAAACTGCAGATCAAATCCTTCCTTTTTCAGATATTCGATGCATTGATCTGTTACCTGGAAAGTAATGTCCTGTTTTGATAAAACTTTCTTGAGAAGATCAAGCTGGATATGGATTATTCCCTCAATGTGATCCTTGGTTAAAGGCCTGAACATGACCATCTCATCAATACGGTTCAAAAATTCGGGCCGTACACTTCGCTTGAGCAGCTCAAATACCTGGTTCCTGGTGTTCTCAATTACCTGTTCGAGCTGATTCTCTTTTACCTTGCTGAAATTATCCTGGATGATATCTGACCCCAGGTTTGAGGTCATGATAATAATGGTGTTCTTGAAGTTTGCAATTCTTCCCTTGTTATCGGTCAGCCTGCCATCTTCAAGCACCTGCAACAGTATATTAAATGTATCGGGATGGGCCTTTTCGATCTCGTCGAGCAGGATTACCGAATAAGGCTTTCTTCTGACAGCTTCGGTTAGCTGGCCGCCCTCATCATACCCAACATAGCCCGGGGGTGCACCTACCAAACGGGATACGGCATGCCGCTCCTGGTATTCGCTCATATCGATCCGGGTCAGCAGGCTCTCATCGTTAAAAAGATATTCTGCCAGCGCCCTGGCCAATTCTGTTTTGCCCACTCCCGTGCTTCCCAAAAAAAGGAATGAACCCACAGGCCGGTTCTCATCCGAAAGCCCGGTGCGGCTTCTCCTGATAGCAGCTGAAACGGCTGAAATAGCTTCATCCTGACCCACGACCCTTTTATGCAGGGCCTCCTCAATATGAAGCAGTTTGTCCCTGTCGCTCTGCAACATACGGGTTACCGGTATCCCGGTCCAACGCGAAACCACATCAGCGATGTCTTCGGCAGTTATCTCCTCCCTGACCAGCCGTTTACCATCCTTTTCATATTCCTCGAACCTGGCGATGGTTTTCTTAAGGTCTTCGTCTGCTTTAGGAAGCTTACCATAACGTATCTCTGCCACGCTGCCCAGGTCGCTATCCCGCTCGGCTTTTTCTGCCTGGTATTTTAAATCCTCGATCAGTTGTTTGTATTTCTGAATGTTTTCTACTACTGCTTTTTCATCCTGCCAGCGAGCCATGAGCTGCTTATGTTCATCTTCCAGGTCGGACAACTGTTTTGATATTTGTTCCACCCTCGTTTTGTCTTTCTCCCTCTTGAAAGCTTCCCTTTCAATCTCCAGTTGCTGTATCTTCCGGTCGAGTGCATCCAGTGATTCCGGTTTGGAATTCATTTCAAGCCTCAGATGGGCTGCCGACTCATCAATCAGGTCAATGGCCTTGTCGGGCAGGTACCTGTCGGTGATATATCGTATGGAAAGCTGTACAGCCGCGACTATGGCCTCATCCCTTATCCTGATCTTATGAAAATTCTCATATCTCTCTTTGATACCCCTTAAAATGGATATGGCATCTTCTTCATCCGGTTCCTCCACAAATACTTTCTGGAAACGCCGTTCCAACGCTTTGTCTTTTTCAAAGTATTTCTGAAATTCATTGAGTGTGGTTGCTCCGATTGCTCTTAACTCACCCCGTGAAAGTGCCGGTTTCAGAATGTTGGCTGCATCCATGGCACCCTCTCCACCGCCGCCTGCACCCACCAGGGTATGGATCTCATCGATGAACAGTATGATCTGACCCTCAGAACCGATTACCTCCTTTACCACCGATTTCAATCTTTCTTCAAATTCTCCTTTATATTTCGCACCGGCAATCAAAGCACCCATATCGAGCGAGTAAATCTCTTTCGACAACATATCGTCCGGAACATCCCCCTTCACTATCCTGAATGCAATTCCTTCTGCGATTGCCGTCTTGCCCACTCCGGGTTCACCTACCAGAATAGGATTGTTCTTAGTCCGACGGGAAAGGATCTGCAATACACGCCTGATTTCCTCATCTCTTCCAATTACCGGATCCAGTTTCCCTTCCCCAGCCATTTTATTTAGATGTAATGCATACCTGTCCAATGCACGATAAGTGTCTTCAGCCCCCTGGCTGTTTACCCTGCTTCCTTTGCGCAGTTCCCTGATGGCCGCAAGAAGATCTTTTTCTTTCAATCCGGCATCTTTCAACATCTGACCCACCTGGTCTTTCGAACGGATCATCCCGAGTAACAAATGCTCAAGGGTGACAAATTCATCTCCGAATTCCTTTAATCCCGATTGTGATTTAGCAATCACATCAGCGGCATCACGAGAAATGTATTTTTCCCCTCCACTCACCTTCGGATAACCTTGAATGATCTGCTCAAGAGCCGCATGAATATTATGATCGTTTATGGAAAGTTTTTTGAAAATAAAAGGCATGACATTTTCATCCACCTCCAGTATGCCCTTAAGAATATGTCCGGCCTCTATCGCCTGGTGGTCATTCTCTACAGCAATCTGTTGTGCCCGTTGTATTGCTTCCTGCGCCTTTATTGTAAATTTTTCGAAGTTCATTGCTATATATATTATAATTAATCCATACAATCTGCTTCAAATGATACGCCATACTGTTTTTAACCAATTCAGGATAATGCGGGTTGCGGGTTTCGAGATACGAGGTGTCTGCTAATTAGTTATTTATTAGCAGGTTAAACCTTTATGCCGGTTAACTTTCAATAAACCGCCCTGTGTCATTGTGACAGCATCCATTAATAATAATATGTCATTATGTCATATATTAGCCATGGCATACAAATTGAATATTTCTGACGAAAGAATTTAATGTTTAACCGTCCGTACAAATGCGGACATAAATTAATGGAGGGTTTAACCATGACACTAGCAAGATTATCAGATTCAACATTCCCATCCTTCCCTTCATTGTTCAACAGGTTTTTTGAAGGAGATCTGATGGATTGGTCAAATGAAAACTTCGCAGGCTCTAATTCAACATTGCCTGCTGTCAACGTCAAAGAAAATGATGATGAATTCAAAATTGAAGTTGCCGCTCCAGGATTGAAGAAGGAGGATTTCAATGTGAATTACGACAATGGCCGGCTGACTATTTCCTCTGAGAAAAAAGAGGAAAACGAAGAAAGAAATGGGAAATATACCCGACAGGAGTATAGTTACCAGTCATTCCAGAGGAGTTTTACCGTTCCCGAAACGGTTGTGAACGGAGAAAAGATCGTAGCACAATATTCCGACGGAATACTTTACATTACTTTGCCTAAACGCGAAGAAGTGAAGCCAAAACCGGCCAAGGAAATCAAAATTTCATAATGTTATTAAGAAGAGGCTGTCTCAAAAGTGTCTTTTTTTAGTTAATATGGCCATCCTATCCCGCCGTGCCCCCCCGAGCACTCGGGGGGGAGTACTCGGGATCAGGATCTCATTATCAGCTAAATACGGATTCTGAAACGAGTTCAGAATGACAAAATCGTACCTTTTGAGACAGCCCCTTCTTTTGTTTATTTGGCCAGAATTCCTTATTGAATAATTGTTATATCATGACTATCCTTATGCCTGATAGTAAGGGAACCACCACCATTTATGCATTCATCCCAGTTCCATTCAATATCTTTGTCCCCTACCTTTACCTTTTCAGGTTTGGATGTTAACCTCAGAACCTCTGTGGAGTTTTCATCATATACCTGGTAAGTTATCTCATTTTCTCCGTACTCAATATTCTTAACAATAGAAGTGGAAGAAATCAGGTGATCGGAACCAGATGGCACGAGCTCGCAGGGAAGTTGTGCCATGGATTTCAGATAATGAACGAAAAAATCACCGTATCCATCGGTGAACCAGATCTCATTGGTAGCCGGATCTCCCGGGTATTCATTCCTGCCATCCGTATCGACACTGTAGGTACACCAGTTCAATTGACGGATTGAGTTTTCTTTTCTTGACCAGTCACCGGTTTTCTGACTGTAAAGCAATTCCAGGTATGCGTACCTGGATGTATGGCTATTCCCCGGATATGGATATGCTGTCTGCTCATTAATCACCGTCACACCATATTTCTCCCAGGCCGGATTTTTAAGCCCGTTCCAAATCCAATCCAGTGCCCGTCTTGCATCTTTCTGCCATGAATCACCCCATTTTTCAGGATTCAATAATATGTATTCAGCCAACCGGCCTGCATTGATACCACACTCCGAGTAATCATGAATATCCTCGAAAAACGGTCCATATTTATTGTTTTTCAGGGCATGGTTCTTCAACCAGGACCGCAAAATCCCCGCTGCATTTTCATATTCATTCCTGCGCTCACCATGAAGAACGGCTAGCTCTTCAAACATTTTAATAGTCCAGATCCAGTTGGTTGTATAAGACCATTTAATTTCACCTGTTTTAGTATTCACCTTATATGGAAGTGGAGACTTATTATCATTCCCCTGTTCTATATTCTCCAGCAATGTATTGGCCATTGTTTCAGTTAACTCCAGGTATCTCAAGATCCCTGTTATTTTGTACAAATTGATCAATTGATATCCAAGGTCCCCTATCTTATCCACATGTGCAACATCCAGTCCATCCACCATATCCCCATCATAACGGAATCCCTCATCCAGGCTGGAATGCCAGGGGTATGGAACGGAAGGCCAGGCATGATCTGACGGGCTCAACCCCCTGTTTGTATATAAATCAGCCTGATAGATCATATTATCAACCACTTTCCGGTTGCCGGTATATGCATACCAGTAGGTCCAGCTATCCAGTATCATCTGGACCTGGTCGCCGCCAATTCCATGGTCCTC
>CAYZEZ010000217.1:0-8378 GCA_964477295.1 uncultured Bacteroides sp.
GGCTCTGATGGGTCAGCATAAAATTAAACACACTGAAAAAGGGTTGACCCTCTTCTCTGCCGCGCCAGTGAGCCTTTTCGCTCGATTCATCCCAGGCCGTTTCAGGTGTGGTGAAATTGTAATCTTCCTTGCTGTTGTTGGTGCAGTAATATCCTGCTTCCCGAAGATATTCAGTAAAACATTTGATCGATTCACTCAAAGGTGCCGGTCCCCTTAAATGCTGAGTACCTAAAGAGCTTGCATACACACCAGTGATCAGGGAGGAACGGGCAGGCGTGCATAAAGGCGCCGGGGCAAATGCGTTTTCATACCGGATACCTGCTGAGGCCAGTTGATCCAGGTTGGGGGTGAATGCATAAGTATCTCCATAACAACCCAGGTGGGGACTGATGTCCTCGCAGGTGATCCATAAAATATTCGGAGGATCCTTTTCCGTTGATGAACATCCTGGCAGAAATAATGTACTAATTGCTGCAGTCAGGATGCAAATAAATGCATTTCTCATTTTATTATTTTATTTAGGCGGATACATCAATGGTGTCTTATAAGTACTTGTTTTTTGCAGAATTGCCATCCTTAACCTGGTTAATGATCTCATTATCTGCTAGTTCATCCATAATTCTCCGGACATTCATCCCCCAAGTCGTCGGCCACGATCAGGATGATGTTCGGCTTCCCGGATCTGGGAAGGTCACATCCCGAAAAAAATACTATATGAAGGCCCGGCGCAACAAGAAAAAATGAGGCTCCCATGAATAAAATCCTGCAAGATCAAAGGTACCTGCAAGATACAAAAGAATATCTCAGCCTGCCATTAGCTGGTCATCCAATAATGATAAACTGTTGATCTTTAACATAATATGACAGCTAATATTTTGTAAAATGAAAATCGGGACCCAAACAGAATTATCCACCCTTTTTACAATATAGTCCTCCTGCCGACCTTATTTAAGTTGTAATTTCCATGCAGATTAAACCATTGCAATAAAACTAATATACCAGGCTGGGGATAACGAGGAGGAGAATGACTGAATTATCGGGAAAATATTGGATCGGCAATTTCAGACATTATTTGATGTTGCTTTTCCTGTTAATTTTTATCAGTACCGGAAAAATGAGCGCCTTGCATAACCAATATGAGTTACACGATCCCTCGAGTATTATTAAATGCGGGGATTATTACTGGATATTTGCTACAGGTAATGGCATACATTCCTTATATTCAAATGACCTTGTAAATTGGACTAACGGGGAATCCCCTTTCGCATGGGGATCTTATCCTAACTGGGTATTGAGCTATGTGCCGGATTTTAATGGTAACTATTGGGCCCCGGAATGCTTTTATATGAATGGATTATACCACCTGTTCTATTCCTGTTCGTCATGGGGATCCAGGAATTCGTGCATCGGTTTGCTGACCGGTAAATCATTGAATCCTGGTTCGGAGGACTATGGCTGGAAAGATGAAGGAATGGTGGTTTACTCTACAGATGCAGGTGATGTAAATTGTATTGATCCTGCCGTGTTCAGGGATGATGAGGGAAAAATATGGCTTACCTATGGCTCTCACTGGGATGGTATCCGGATCGTAGAATTAGATTCCCTGTCGGGAAAAGTCATTGGTGAAACACACCATCCCGTTGCCGGGAAGGGTGATTATAAAACCGAAGCTTCCTATGTGATTAACCACGGTGAGTATTACTATTTGTTCTTTAACAGGGGACAATGCTGCGATGGAGCGAGTAGTACATACTATATCCAAATGGGCAGGTCCACATTGCCTACCGGTCCATTTTTAGATAAAACCGGTAAAGATTGTTACCAGGGCGGAGGAACAACGGTCCTCAGCACCTCCGGTAGCCTTATTGGCCCGGGTTGTCTCGGTTATTACGTTGAAGACAATACAGAATTTGTGACCTACCATTACTATGATGGCACAAATTCAGGAAGAGCAACTTTAAACATAGGTACTGTAAACTGGGACGATAATGACTGGCCGATTTTTACAAACAACTGGATCGAAGACGGGCACTATTCAATAAAGAATGTAAACAGCCAGCTCGCCTGGGATTTCTCAGGTGAAGGAGAAGACCAGGATCCAGTGGTCCAGGATGTTTATTCAAAGAATCCCTCTCAAAAATGGACCTTTGAGGCTCTAGGGAATGGATATTATTCAATCTCCCCGGCTGGCCGTGATCTTGCTGTGATGCTTAAGGATTGTTTTGGGGCAGCCGGAACCAAAATTAACCTTGGGATCCCGGAGTCGAAATCCTGCCAGATCTGGAAAGTTGAGAGAACCGGTGATCTGAGTTTCATGTTTTCATCCAAATATGGCAACCGGGTGCTTGAAGTACCCGGGGCTTCCACCGAGGCAGGAAAACAGCTTGAAGCCAATCTTTATTTGGGGGGAAGCAATCAGAAATGGTCACTGCAGGATACATTCCAATATGTATCAGTGAAAGATAAATTATACAACCAGAAGACTGTGAACCTGTATCCAAATCCGGTTTCAGGAGAAGAATTCTATGTTGATTTTACCCATGTAAAGACAGAAAATGATTGTGAGATCGAGATACTTACCTCTGATGGAAAACGCGTATTCTCACAAAGCTATTTTTCTCCACAGATTATAACCGTTCACAAAAGGCTTGATCCACAGATATATTTTATAAATATTACGACAAAGAATAATTCATTTTTTCACAAATTGATTGTTCATTACTAAGTCTATTAACCTTTAATTTTAAAGCTTATGAGAACTATTTTACTTTCATTTCTGCTTGTGCTATTGTTCGCAGGTACAATAAACGCGCAAACACCAATAGCACATTGGCCGCTTGACGGCAATACACAGGAAATTATTGACGGTAAGCACGCTATAGCATCAACCGCTGGTGTCAGCTGGGTGGATGACCCGGTGAAAGGCCAGTGTGCAAAGCTCGATGGTGTGGAAGGTGTTATTAACCTGCCTTCTGTGATCTGGGAAAATGATGCAGATACGAACACCACAATTACCTGCTGGTTTAACTGGGCCGGCGGGGCAGACTGGCAGCGTGTTTACAGCCTTGGAGTAGCAGATCCTGCATGGAAAAACATGTACTTCTGTCCGAGGGATGGATGGGACGGTCATGGTTTACACGTTACCTTCCATGCTTTTGAACCCGATCAGTGGTATGATTATGTGGGTGAATGGGACAACATGGCATTCGATACGGTGATAGCCGATCAATGGTACTTCTCAGCCATCGTCCTGAAGGAGGATTCCCTTAAGATCTGGATTAATGACGTACTAGTCACGGCCGAAGATTCTGTTTATGTTACCCCGCAGAAGATACAGTCGGCCGACACATCCATCAATGTTCTCGGCCAGAGTCACTGGCCCGATCCAACCTTCAACGGGATGATCGATGATTTCCGGATATATGGGGACGCTCTTACCAACGAACAGGTAGTGGCGTTATACACGGCTGAAGGTGTTCCTAACAATATTGATGAAATTAAAACCGGCTTTGCGATAAGCCTTTACAGCCGCGATGGAAGGATCATGTATTCAAACGTTGATGAAAGCTCGGTCTCAGGCGTTTCAGTATACAGTATAACGGGTAGCCTGATGTTCAGCTCTCAGAAAATTTCCGACCTGCGGAATAAACAGTTTAAACCGGGAATTTACCTGGTCTCTGTCGAAAGTGGCGCAGAACGGGTAACCAGTAAAGTAGCCGTAATTAATTAATATCCGGCTATTCTGTTTCGTAAACATTTCGAAGGACTGACCTCCTGCCCTTTATGGACAGGAGGTTTTTCCTTTATTAGCCGGAGTATCTGACGAAATCCATTTGGATTGTTTTTCGTAAATTGAACCGTTGTTACGATGTATTATTTCTTTTAAAAAGAATATGATTTTTGTTAATCATAAAATCAGAAAAAAGAAATATTATGCGGCAAGGCAGACTATCTCTTTTGTCCTGATTGTTTTTACCTTACATGGTGTAACGGCCCAGAAACGTAATTTCAGGTTTCACTACTACACAGCCGACCAGGGATTATCTCAGAACTATGTCGATTGCATCCTGAAAGACAGCAGGGACTATATGTGGTTTGGGACAAGGAATGGGCTTAACCGGTTTGACGCCTATAGCTTTACAGTCTTTAAAAAAGATCCGGCAAATGAAAATTCCATATCAAATAATTTTGTACAGGCCCTATGTGAAGATAAATACGGAAATATCTGGATAGGTACCAACGAAGGTTTAAACGCATATCATTTCGAGCAGGACAGGTTTATAACTTATGCAAGTGAACCCAGGGACAACCTGCCCATCCTTCATGTCAGCGTTAACACTATTATTTCAGATCATGAAGGAGATCTGTGGATCGGAACCGACAATGGGATACTCAAAATTACCCTGGACCGTGATGGGAACAAAATTCTTTCCAGTAAATATTTCAATGCCGCTCAGGTACCGGGATCTCTCTCAGGGAACCTTGTAAACTGCATATACGAGGACAGGCATGAAAGGATCTGGGCAGGAACAGAAACGGGACTTAACCTGTATGATCGGAATTCAGGCTCATTTATTGCTTTCAGAAACAATCCTGCTAATCCCGCCACACTTTCAAGCGACGAAGTAATGACCATTTTCGAGGACAGGCATGATAACCTGTGGGTGGGTACCAGGTATGGGCTGAACAGGTTTGACATACACAATGAATTATTTGAGCGTTATTTCCATATCCCGAATCAGATGTCATCCATTGCTCACAATGTCATTTCCTGCCTTACGGAAGACCTGAATGGGAACTTGCTGGTTGGCACCCTGGGAGGCCTGAGCATATATAATGCCAGGGAAAATAATTTTTACAACTATACACATGATATCAATTCACCACATGGTATTAATAATGATTTTATAAGTTCCATATTATCAGATGACCAAGGCAATGTATGGATCGGGACAGAAAGAGGAGGAATTAACAGATACAATACTTTCCAGAATGAATTTGATTATTATGTTCATATCCCGGGAAATGATGCAAGCCTGAGTCACAATTCAGTGAATTCGATCCTTGAGGATGAAAAATACCTCTGGATAGGAACTGCCGGTGGAGGATTGAATAAACTTGACAAACAAACGGGAGCTTATAAACACTTCCTGTCTGTTCCGGGTGATCCCAATTCACTGAGCAGTGATTTTGTCACATCACTTCTGCGTGATTCAAACGGAGATTTATGGATAGGGACCTGGGGAAGTGGCCTGAACCAGCTTAAAGCTCAAAATGAAAACATAGGCAGGTTTGATCAATATGTAAACCAGCCAGGCAATCCCACCAGCCTTGCCAACAATTTCGTATCCTCAATTACAAAAGACAGGAAAGGTAATTTGTGGATCGGGACAAGGGGAGGGCTGGTAATGCATCAGCCCGGGACCGGTAATTTTGAATATGTTTTTGCAGATAATACAGGGGTACAAATCTCGCTTGTCGGTTGCCTGAAATTTGATAATGACGGGAACCTCTGGATAGGTACAGAAGAGGGACTCTATAAACTCACATCAAAAGATTCCGCACCGGTCAGTCCCGGCAATTGTACCATCACACGGTATCTGAAATCAGACGGTACCAGTGGAACCCTCAGTGGCAATTATATAATATCTATTTATGTCGACAGGAAGGGAATTCCCTGGTTCGGGACATATGGTGATGGTTTTAACAAATTGATAACCAATCCCTTAACAGACACTGCGTACTTTGTCAGTTATACAAGGAATGAAGGGCTTGTTAACAATATTGTTTACGGAATTCTCGAAGATGGTACCGGAAATCTCTGGCTCAGCACAGATAACGGCCTGTCGAGATTTAATCCTGAAACCGAAGAATTTAAAAATTATTCCCTGTCGGATGGTCTTCTGAGCAATCAATTTTACTGGTCATCCTGTTTTGAAAATAATGATGGCAGGATGTATTTTGGGGGGATGAAGGGCCTGCTCGCCTTCCAACCTGAAAGTATCATAGACAGGGAGTTCAGGCATAACCTGTCGGTTACAGAGTTTATGATATATAACCAACATGTTGAAATCGGCAGGGAGTATTATGACCGGATCATTCTCGACAAACCAATCTCCAAAATGGGAAAGATAAAGTTGCCACACAAGATAAGGGAATTTTCATTTGGATTTTCAGCACTCGATTATGATCAGACCGATAAGATTCAATACGCTTATAAGCTGGAGGGATTTGATGATGATTGGAATTATGTCGGACCGGAACGCAGGTTTGTAAGTTATACCAACCTGAAAGGAGGTGAATATACCCTCCTGATAAATACTGCATTGATTGAGGGGAACTGGAGCAATGACCCTCTTTCCATCCAGATCCGGATCATTCCTCCAATATGGGCAAAAGGATGGTTTATATCCGTTGTTGTATTAATACTTGTTATAACTGTGGCTGGTTATAACTGGTACAGGACCTACGCATTAAAGCAGAGAAAAAAGATGCTGGAAATCCTGGTTAAGGAAAGGACCCAGCAGATCGAAGGCCAGAAAGAACAGCTTGAAATGCAAAATCTTGAGATCATTGAACAGCGGGATAAACTTATGGAACTTAATAAGAAGGTCCAGGAAGCTAACAGGCACCAGATGAGGTTTTTTACACACATGTCTCATGAATTCCGCACTCCTTTAACACTGATTATCTCACCCCTGGAGGAGATTACCAAAGAGATGATTGAACGAGGTCCTTTGTTGAATAAATTACTCCTGGTTAAGAAAAATGCAAAAAGATTGCTGCATCTTGTCAACCAGTTAATGGAGGTCAGAAGAATTAAAACTGGTAATATCGAGATCAACGCAAGGGAAATAGATATTGTTAAGTTCCTGGAAAACATTTCTCAACCATTTAGCAGCCTTGCCAGGCAGAAGAATATTGATTATGATTTTATTTCTGCCAGGAAATCTATTATGACTTATGCAGACACAGAGAAACTGGAAATAATTTTTTACAATCTAGTCTCAAATGCCATCAAATACACCCCGGAACATGGCAGGATCAGCATTGAAATTTCATTGGTTGAATCGGATTTAGCCAGTCATGGATCTGTTGAGGAGGTAGCCATTGTCAAGCAAAAGGGGGACGCATATAATAAGTATGTATCAATCATTGTAAGCGATTCTGGCATCGGGATAGAGTGTGACCATCTAAAAGAAATATTCAAGAGATTTTACAAAACTCCTGATGAACTCAATAAATATTCATATGGTACAGGAATAGGATTATACCTTACAAAAGAATTGATTAAAGCACACCGGGGATTGTTATTTGCCAGAAGCATACCGGGTCAGGGATCAGACTTCAAATGCCAGATCCCGTTCGGGAAGGATTACCTTAAAGAAAATGAGATATCCGAAAAAACCGGGAAATCATTCCTGGTTGCACAAGAAAACCTGAAAACAAATATTCTGGATGATTATTTTGAGAACAGCCTGGATGAGAAGCAGGCTCAACATTCATCCCTGAAAAAGATAATTACAGCTAAACCATTGATCCTGTTGGTAGACGATGATATTGAATTATGTGATTATATTTCAGATTACCTGGGCAACGATTTTGAGGTAATGATTGCCGAAAATGGTGAAGAAGGCCTGGAAAAAGCAAGACAATATTTCCCGGACCTGATATTGTCAGATAACATGATGCCAATAATGGATGGATTCGAACTTTGCTCTGCTCTGAAGTCAGACCTCCAGACATCACATATACCTTTCATCCTGATTTCTGCCCGTACTGATGAAGAAGCAATGATCGAAGGCCTTGAAGTGGGGGCCGATGATTACATTGGCAAACCATTTGAACCGAAAATATTAGAAGCCAAAATAAAAACCATTATTGAGAACAGGCTAAAATTAAAAAAACTTTTCAGCTCAAGCCTCATTTCAGATTTAAGGAAAGTCACCACAAGTACGGTAGACAACAAGTTTCTGAAGCAATCGGTCGAAATTGTTGAAGATCACCTGATTGATTCCGGGTTTGGCGTACAGTCACTCGCTGAACAGCTGAATATCAGCCGTAGCCTTCTTCACAAAAAGCTGACAGCAATCGTAGGCCAGTCGGCGAATGATTTTATCATTTCAATTCGGTTAAAGCACTCGGCAGCGTTAATCCTGGAAGGAAATCAAAAAATATCCGAGATTGCCTACCAGGTAGGATTCAATGATCCCAAGTATTTCACCAGGTGTTTCAAAAAACATTTTGGTAAAACGCCATCGGAGTATCTGCAGGAACAAATTTAGCTCATCTGATAGTCCTCCATAATTACAGGATAATCCACCACCCGGGTGTCATTAAGTGTTAATTTTAATTAACACTGAAACTTGATATAATTA